>NZ_JBEYYF010000006.1:0-310855 GCF_040645415.1 Pseudonocardia sp. NPDC046786
CTAGACAGCTCCACTCCACACCCGGGAGGCCTTCGCCCGTCTACAGATCAGACCGTGTCGTCACACGATCTCGACCAACGTGCCTGGGCATCACAACTAGCGGGACGATCCCCCCGCACGCAGCACGCGAGCCCGCGTCCCGGCATCCCCGGGGCGCGGGCTCGCCGCCGTTCCCGGCCGGCTCCCCGCCGGTCAGGCCACGGGCACCCCGGCCACCAGCGCGTGCAGGCGCTCGGCGTCGAGCAGGTCGGCGGGGCGCAGCGTCACCGCGTCCCGGACGTAGTGGAAGGCCGCCCGCACCCGGTCCGCCGGCACGCCCTGCAGCGCCGCCCAGGCCAGCCGGTACGCGGCCAGCTGCACCCCGACCGCGTGCTCCCGGTCCGGCCCGGGCGGGCTGCCGGTCTTCCAGTCGACGACCGTCCAGCCGCCGTCCGGGTCGGCGAACACCGCGTCCATCCGGCCGCGCACCGCGACCCCGGCCAGCACCGTCTCGAAGGCCACCTCGACGTCGACCGGCTTGCGGTCGGCCCACTCGGACGCCTCGAACGCGGCCTGCAGCTCCTCCAGCTCCGCCGCGTCCGCCTCGGAGCCGGCGCTCTCATCGGCGGCGCCGGGCAGCTCGTCGATGTCGAGCAGCCGCTCCGCGCCGAACCGCCGCTCCAGCCAGGCGTGGAACGCGGTCCCGCGCCGGGCGTACGGGTTGGGCGGCAGCGGGACGGGGCGGCGCAGCCGGACGGCGAGCGCATCCGGGTCGTCGGCCAGCTCGACCAGCCGACTCACCGAGAGCCGCCCGGGCAGCGCGACCGAGGGCCGGTCGGCGGCCGCGGCGCGCTCAGCGAGCAGCACATCGACGTCGGCGGCCCAGCCCTCCGGGTCGCCCTCGGCGTCGGCGACCGCCGGACCGGGCTCCGGCACGGCCTCCTCCGCGGGCGGCAGGTCGAGCAGGGTGAGCTGGTCGGCGGGGGTGCGGCGGGGCCGCCGGGCCCGGCGGGAGCGGGCCCGCAGCGCCTCCCGCACGAGGTCCGCGCCGGACCGGACGTCGTCGCTGCGGTCCCCGAACGGGTCCGGCGGCCACTGCGCGGTCCGCTCCACGCCGAGCGCCGGATTGCCGGTGTCGGCCTCCGGCGGCGGCGCCCAGCTCTCCAGCACACCGACCTCGGAACCGCCGGGCCCCTCCAGGATCTCGGCCACCTCGGTGAGGAACACCGACGGCTCCTTGGGCCGCTCCCCGGCGGCCGGCCAGCGGTGCCCGGAGACGAGCAGGGTGCGCTCGGCGCGGGTCAGCGCCACGTAGAACAGCCGGCGCTCCTCGGCGAGCCGCCGGTCGTCGAGCGCCGCGTCGTGCGCGTCGAGCGCCTGCTCGACCTGCTTGCGGTCGGCGCCCGGCGGGGGCAGCTCGAAGCCGGGCAGGTCGTCGGCGTCGCCGCGCAGCGGGACCGGCAGGTCGGACGGGTCCTTCAGCCAGCTGCCGGACATCTTGCGGCCGGGGAAGACCTGCGCCACCAGGTGCGGGACGGCGACGATCTCCCACTCCAGGCCCTTCGCGGCGTGCACGGTGAGGATCTGCACCCGGTCCGGCGCCACCTCGACCTCGCCGGGGGTGAGCCCCTCCTCGGCCTGCTCGGCGGTGTCGAGATAGTCGAGCAGCGCGTCCAGCGACGGCACGTCGGCGCCGGCCGCGAAGTCGGCGACCACGTCGGCGAACGCGTCGAGATGGGCCCGGCCGGTCGGCCCCGGCCGCGACGTCGTCTCCACGTCGAGCAGCAGGGTCCGCTCGACGTCGGCGACCAGGTCGGTGAGCGGGGCGGCGGCCCGCGCCCGCAGGTGCGACAGCTCGCGGCCGATCCGGCGGATCCGGTCGAACCCGGCGGGCGAGTAGCGCTCCGGCCCGCCCGGGTCGTCGAGCGCGTCGACCAGGCCGGCCTGCTCGGCCTGGTCGCCGGGCAGCGCCCCGAGGGCCAGCTCGGCCGCGCTGAGCGGACCGGGACGGCCCGGGCGGCCGGGGACGAGCTCGCGGGCGCGCTGCCACAGGGCGGCCAGGTCGGCGATGCCCAGCCGCCAGCGCGGGCCGGTGAGCAGCCGGACCGCCGACGGGCCGGCCAGCGGATCGGAGACCACCCGCAGCGCGGAGACCAGGTCCCGCACCTCCGGGGTGGACAGCAGCCCGCCGAGGCCGACGACCTCGACCGGGACCCGCCGGTCGCGCAGCGCGGCGGCGAGGGCGTCCATGTCGGAGCGGCGGCGGACCAGCACCGCCGCGGTCGGCGGGATGCCGGTGCCCTCCTCCCCGGCCGCGGCGTGCCAGCGCGCGGCCACGCCGTCGGCGACCCAGGCGATCTCGGCAGCGACGTCGGGCAGCAGCGCGGCCCGCACGTCGCCGGGGCCGGCGCCGTCGAGCGGGCGCAGCTCGCCGACCCGGACGGCGCCCGGCGCCCCGCGGAGCGGCTCGGAGACCCGGTTCGCCAGCACCAGCACCTCGGCCGGGTTGCGGAAGCTGGTGAGCAGGCCGTGCACCGGCGCCGGATCGCCGCCGGCGGCCGGGAAGTCGGTGCGGAACCGGTTGAGGTTGCCGGCGCTGGCCCCGCGCCAGCCGTAGATCGACTGGCAGGGGTCGCCGACGGCGGTGACCGAGCGGTGCTTGTCGGCAACCGGCTCCGGGGCGAGCCCGGGCGGCACGCCGAACAGGGCCCGCAACAGTACCCGCTGGGCGTGCCCGGTGTCCTGGTACTCGTCGAGCAGGACGGCCCGGAACTGGTCGCGCTCGATCCGGCCGACCTCCGGGTCCGCCTCGGCGATCCGCGCGGCGAGCGCCATCTGGTCGGAGAAGTCCATCGCCTGCTCGGCCTGCTTGCGGCGGGCGAACTCCTCGACCAGCGGCAGCAGCTCGCAGCGCATCCGCTGACCGGCGATCCGCGCCTTGTACCCGGCGGACGGCTCGGCGCGCTGCCGCTTGCCGGGAGGGGCGTGCTCCAGCACCGGCAGGATCCGCCGGGCGAGCCGCTCCACCTCGGCCGGCTCGACGAGGTGCTCGCCGAGCTCGCCGGCCAGCGCGAGCAGGTAGCCGGTGACCGTCGCCGGGACCCGGTCGATCTCCAGGTCGGCCGCCCAGGTGGAGACGACCCGGTGCGCGAGCTGCCAGGTCGCGGTCGGGCCGAGCAGCCGGTTCGCCGGTTCGGCCGGCAGCCGCAGGGCGTGCTCGCCGACCAGCCGCCCGGCGTAGGCGTGGTAGGTGGAGACGGTCGGCTCGCCGGCCAGCAGCGCGGCCCGCCGGGAGCCACCCGGATCCAGGTCGTCGAGCAGGCGGGAGCCGGCGAGCCGGCGCAGCCGGGACCGGACCCGGGTGCCCAGCTGCTGCGCCGCCTTGCGGGTGAACGTGAGCCCCAGCACCTGCTCGGGCAGCACCCGGCCGGTGGCGACCAGCCACACCACCCGGGCCGCCATCGTCTCGGTCTTCCCGGCTCCCGCGCCTGCCACCACCAGCGCCGGCCCGGCCGGGGCGGCGATCACCGCGGCCTGCTCCTCGGTCGGCGGGTGCAGACCGAGCGCAGCGGCCAGCTCGGCCGGTGACGGATCCATACCGGTGTTCTACCCGCCACCCCCGACGGGTCCGCGGGGAGCCCGGCGGGCGGCCCGGATCAGCCGGCCTGCGTCCCGACGGTGGCGGGTGCGCCGTGCCGCTGCAGCACCTCCGGGACGGCGACGGTGCCGTTCGCGTCCTGGAAGTTCTCCATGATCGCCAGCATCGCCCGGGCGGTCGCCCCGGTGCCGTTGAGGGTGTGCAGCGTCTCGGTCGGCGCACCGGGCTCGCGGCGGAACCGGACGTTCAGCCGTCGTGCCTGGTAGTCGGTGGTGTTCGAACAGGACGTGATCTCCCGGTAGCGCTGCTGCACCGGGAACCACGCCTCGATGTCGTACTTCTTGGCGGCCGGGTTGCCGAGGTCACCGACCGAGATGTTCTGCACCCGGTAGGGCAGGCCCAGCTCCTGCACGATCGACTCCTCGTGCGCGAGGAGCTGCTCGTGGACGTCCTGGGACTGCTCGGGCAGGCAGTAGACGTACATCTCGACCTTGTCGAACTGGTGCACCCGGAACATGCCCTTGGTGTCCTTGCCCGCGGCACCCGCCTCGCGCCGGAAGTTCGTCGAGAACGCGACGTAGCGGGCCGGCAGCTCGTCGAGGTCGACGATCTCGTCCATGTGGATGCCGGCCAGCGCCACCTCGGAGGTGCCGGTCAGGTAGAGGTCGTCGCGCTCCAGCCGGTAGAGGTTGGACTCCTCGGTGGGCAGGAACCCGGTGCCGTACATCGCCCGCTCGTTCGCCAGCACCGGGCCGAGCACCGGCACGAAGCCCTCGCCGACGATCTTGTCCATGACGTACCGGAACAGCGCCATCTCCAGCCGGGCGACGTCACCGAACCGGTAGGCGAAGCGGGAGCCGGACAGCCGGGCGCCGCGGGCCATGTCGACCCGGCCGGTCGTCGAGGCCAGGTCGAGGTGGTCGCGCGGCTCGAAGTCGAACGACGGCGGCTCGCCCCAGGTGCGGACGGTGACCGCGTCCTCCTCGGCCATCCCGTCGGCGGCCGTCGGGTCCGGCAGGTTCGGAATCCGGGCGAGCAGCGCGGAGCGCTCCGCGTCGGCCGCGGCGAGGTCCTCCTCGGCGCCGCGCAGCTCCTCCTTCTCCTTCTTGAACTGCTCGACCTGCTCCGGGGTCGGGCGCCCCTTCGGCCGCTGCTTCTGGGCGGCACGCAGGCCGCCGACGTGGTCGGTCAGCTCCCGCCAGCGGACGTCGACCGCGATGAGGGCGTCGAAGTCCGCGGACGCACCGCGACGGGACAGTGCCGCGCGGAACCGGTCCGGGTCCTGTCGGGCCGCCTTCAGGTCGATCACTGCACGTCCAGCCTCTCGAGTGGGGAGTCGCCATCGTAGAGCGGGGAATGATCGGGCCCGCGCGGTGGTAGACCTGTACATGACTGTCTCCCCCGGCCGGTACGGCGTATGGCGGCACGCAGCGGCACTCTCACCGCAGCTCGCCCGTGAGATCGAGTCCCTCGGGTTCGGCGCGGTCTGGATCGGTGGCTCCCCGCCCGGGGACCTGCAGCTCGCCGAGGACCTGCTCGACGCCACCACCTCGCTGGTGGTCGCGACCGGGATCGTCAACATGTGGACGACGCCGGCGGACGAGGTCGCGCCGTCCTACCACCGGATCGCCGAGCGGCATCCGGGCCGGTTCCTGCTCGGCGTCGGGATCGGGCACCCGGAGGCGACCGGCGACTACGGCCGCCCGTACGCGACGATCGTCGAGTACCTGGACCGGCTGGACGCGCTGGACGTCCCGGTCGCGGGCCGCGCGCTCGCTGCGCTCGGCCCGAAGGTGCTCGAGGTGTCCCGGGACTGGACCGCGGGAGCCCACCCCTATCTGACGACGCCCGAGCACACCCGGTCCGCACGCGAGCGGCTCGGCGACGGCGTGCTGCTGGCACCGGAGCACAAGGTCGTCCTCGACGCCGACCCGGAGTCCGCCCGCGCGCTCGGCAGGCCCGTCGTCCAGCGGCCCTACCTCGGACTGCGCAACTACCGGGCCAACCTGCTGCGGCTCGGCTGGGCCGAGTCCGATCTCGACGACGGCGGCACCGACGCGCTGATCGACGCGCTGGTCGCGCACGGCACCCCCGATCAGGTCGCGGCCCGGCTGGACGAGCACCTCGCCGCCGGGGCCGATCACGTGTGCGCGCAGGTGCTCACCCGCGGGATGCGCGACCCGGAGCCGGACCTGCGCCGGCTCGCGTCGGCGCTCGGAATCGGCTGAGCCGGGACCGCGGGCCGGGACACCGCCCTCCGGCGTCCCGGCGCGCCCGGCCGGGCCGCTACTGTCGATCCGGTGCAGGACACTGCAGGCAGGACGACCTCCCTGCTCGGTCCCCTGCACCTCACCGCGCCGCCGGTCACCCTCGCGGCGGCGATCGTGTTCCTCGTCCTGACCTGGCGATACGCCGGTGATGCGGTCGCCGGCCGGGTCGACGAGGGTGCCTGGTCCGCGGTCGACGCCCTGCCCCGGGCCGGGCTCGCGCGGGCGATCGGCCTGGGGTTCGCCGGGCTTCGTGGTGGTCGCGGCGGCATCGCTGGCCGGGCTCGCACTGCTGCTGCGCCGGCCCCGGGTGGCGGTGCTCGCGGTCGTCGGGCCGGGACTGACCGGTGTCGCGACGACCGCCCTGAAACCGCTGCTCGGCCGGACCATCGACGGCGACGGGTTCGCGTTCCCCAGCGGCCACACCGGAGGCGCGGTCTCGATCGGCCTGGTCCTGGCTGTGCTGCTGATCGGTGCGGTGCCCGTGGTCCGGCCGGTGGCTGCGCTGTCCGTGCTCGCCGCGACCGTGCTGCTCGCCGGCGGCGTCGTCGGAGCCGGGATGGTGCGGATCGGCGCGCACTACGCGACCGACACGATCGGCGGCTTCTGCGCGGCGCTCACGCTCGGGCTCGGTGCCGCGATGGCGATCGACCGGATCGCCGACCGTTGGATCGGCGGCACCGGACCGGCCCGGTAGCCCGGACCCCGCATGCCGCCCCGGCGGCGGGTGCCGGTCAGCCCTCGACGACGGTCCGCCCGGTCTCGACCGCCGGGCAGCTGGTCCGCACCGGGCAGCGGTCGCAGTCCGGCCCCGGCCTGGCCACGAACACCGCGCCCGCCGAGTCGTCGGCGCAGCGCATCAGCACGTCCCGCCAGTACCCCATCTCCTCGGGCCGGAGCGGGTCCTGCCGGGGCTCCTTCGCCTCCCCGCCCGCCTTCCGGTCGGCGAGGAACAGCAACCGCGCCCCGCCCGGCTCGGCGCCGCGGCCGACGACCTCGTCGAACGCGCCGAGCGACGCCGCGAGCTGGTAGACGGCCAGCTGGTGGTGCTCGGCGGTGGCGCGGGCCGAGGTGGCCGTCTTCCCGGTCTTCACGTCGACCACCACCGGACGGCCCCGGTCGTCGCGTTCGAGCCGGTCCACCCGGCCGCGCAGCCGCACCCGGCGCGCGGCCCGCGCCGCTCCCCCGCCCGCGGCCGGTTCCTCGTCGAGCACCGGATCCGCGGCCGGCGGCGGCTCACCCTCGGTCCCGGGGCCCGCCGGCGGCGGCTCGCCCTCGAGATCGAGCTGCATCGGCTGCTCGACGGCGACCAGCTCCAGCCCCTCGGCCCGGCTGCGCCGGACCCAGTCGTCGAACGCGGCCAGCATCTCCCGGACCCGGGTCAGCTCGCGCCGGCCGAACCAGGGGGCGCCCGCGTCGAGCCGCCGCCACGCCGACTGCAGGGCCTGCTCCAGCTCGGCCGGGTCGGCCCCGGCCGCCCGGGCCTGCACCAGCGCGTGCACCAGGGAACCGGTGACCGCGGACAGTGCACCGGAGTCGTCGCCGCCGTGCCGGGACAGCACCCAGCGCAGCGGGCAGCCGGCGATCGTCTCCACGTCGGACGGCGAGATCGGCACCAGCTCGCCGTCGGCGCGCAGCGGGGCGAGATCGGACAGGTCGGCGAGGCCGTACCAGTCGTCCGGGTGCGCGCCGGGGACGCCGTCCGCGGCGAGCCGGGCGAGCTGGGTCGCCGCCCGGCGCCTGCGGGCCGCCCGGGCCGGGTCGCCGCGGTCCGGCGCGGTCACCGCGCGGCGCAGCTCACCGACCAGCTCGGGCAGCACCAGGGAGCGGCCCGGCCGGTGCACCGGCCGGGCCTCGGCCGCGTCGGCGGAGCGCGGGTCGAGTTCGTCGAGGAACCGGGACGGCTGCTCGTCCTCCCCCTGCACCGCGCTGACCAGCAGCATCGAGCGGGCCCGGGTGCAGGCGACGTAGAACAGCCTGCGTTCCTCGGCGAGCAGCGGCGCCGTCCGGGAGACCGCGGCGCCCGGCTCCGCGACCCCGGCGACCAGGTCGACGAGCTGCTCGTGCCCGAGCAGGCTGCCACGCAGCCGCAGGTCCGGCCATCGCCCCTCCTGCACGCCGGGGACGGCGACGACCGTCCACTCCCGGCCGCGCGCCGCGTGCGCGGTGAGCAGCTCGACGGCGTCGCCGCGCGGCGCCTGCGGGGCCAGCGTCTCCCCGGGCAGCTGCTGGTCGGCCAGGTACTCCAGGAAGCCGCCGACGTCAGCGCCGGGCAGCCGGTCGGTGTAGCGGGCGGCCGCGTCGAACAGCGCCAGCACGGCGTCGAGATCGCGATCGGCGGCGGCACCACCGGGGCCGCCGCGGGCGCTCGCCTCGCTCCAGCGGCGGGCCAGCCCGGTCCGGCGCCACACCCGCCACAGGGTCTCCTCGACCGGGTCGCCCGCGGCGATGGACCGGGCAGCGGTGTCGAGCAGGCGGCCGACGTCGCGTAACGGCGCCGCCTCCGCCGGGGACAGCATCGCCAGCGGATCGGGGCGGCCCCCGACCGCCTCGCGGAGCATCGCGACCAGCAGCGGATCGCTGCTCGCGGTGGCCGGGTCGGTCTCGCCGGGCTCGCGATCCTCGTCGTCGGGGAACAGCTGCACGTCGTTGCCCGCGGCGGCGTGCAGCCGCAGCAGCCCGCGCCGCAACCGCCGCATCCGCATCGGGTCGCCGCCGCCGAACGGCGAGGTCAGCAGCGAGATCGCCAGGTCGGCGTCGATCGACGCGGGCCGCACCGCCGCGCGCAGCACCAGCAGCAACGGGACGACGGCGGGCTGGCGGGGCAGCGGCACCTCGTCCGGCGGCGCGACGATCGGGACGCCCGCCGCGGCGAGCGCACGGCGCAGCGCGGGCAGGGTGCGGCGCGCTGACCGGGACAGCACCGCCATCTCCGACCAGGGCACGCCGTCGACCAGGTGTGCGCGGCGGAGCCGGTCGGCGATCCAGCCGGCCTCCGCCGACGGGGAGCCGAAGACCCGCACCTGCACCGCCTCGCCCGCCCCGGCGCCCGCCGGGCCGGGCGCGCCGGGGTCGCCCGGCGTGGCGGCCGGCCCGCGCCGGGTCCTGGTGCGGCCTGCGCCCGGCAGCTTCTCGGCCAGCCGGAGCCCGGCGGCCCGGACCTCCGCGGTCTGCCGGTGGTCGGCGGTGAGCAGCTCGGTCGGGGCGGCGATCGCGTCCAGTCCGCGGGCGTCGGCGCCGCGGAAGGTCAGCACCGCCTGGTCCGGGTCGCCGGCGACCAGGGTGGAGCCGGCGTCCGCGGCGAGGGTCGCGACGAGCTCCATCTGCTGCGGGTCCAGGTCCTGCGCGTCATCGACCAGCAGGTGCCGGATCCGCTGCCGCTCCTGCTCGCGCAGTCCCGGATCGGCGGCCAGTGCATCCAGCGCGGCGGCGACCAGCTCGGCGGAGTCCAGCGCCGGGGCGGTGGCCTGCGGGGCACCCCGGCCCGCGGCGCCGCGGAGCAGGGTGACCTCCTCGTAGGTGCGGAAGAACCGGGCGGCCGCCACCCACTCGTCGCGGCCGTACGCCCGGCCCAGCTCGGCCAGCTCCTGCGGGCCGAGCCCGCGCTCGGCGGCCCGCAGCAGCAGCTCGCGCAGCTCCGCGGCGAACCCGGGCAGCCCCAGCGCCGGATCGAGGCGCTCCGGCCAGCCGGAGCCGGGGACGCTGCCGTTCCAGTTCTCGATCTCCCCGGCGAGCAGCTCGCGGACCACGACATCCTGTTCGGCGGACGCCAGCAGCCGGGGCGGCGGGTCCTCGTGCCGCGCGGCGTGCAGCCGCAGCACGCCGAACGCGTAGGAGTGCACCGTCCGCACCAGCAGCTCCCGGGTGGTGCGAGCGCCGAAGTCACCGGCCGGGCCGCCCGCACCGGTGGTGAGCAGCGCGGTCAGCCGCCCCCGCAGCTCCTCCGCGGCCCGCCGGCTGCCGACCAGCAGCAGCACCGACCCGGGCGGTGCACCCGCGCGGATCCGCCGGACCACCGTGTCCAGCAGCAGGCTGGTCTTCCCGGTGCCGGGCCCGCCGAGCACCCGCAGCGGGCCGCGGTCGTGCTCGAGCACCCGGGCCGCGGCGCCGCCCCACTCCCGGACCGGCTCGGCGATCGGCCCGGAGCGCACCAGGCGGGGGGACGCCTGCTCCGCGGTCGCTCGGGTCATGCGCCGATTCGACCACGCCGCACCGACACCGACGACAGGGCATGCAGGCAGCAGGGCCCGCGGGCGGCCGGTGGCACCGGGCCCGGCGACCGGGGAGGATCCCGGTGTGGACGAGCAGACCGTGGAGCGGGTCCGGGACGTCGTCGCGGCGATCCCGGCCGGCCGGACGCTGAGCTACGGCGAGGTCGCCGAGCTGGCCGGGCTGCGCTCGGCCCGGCTGGTCGGCCGGATCCTCGCCGAGGACGGCGCCGACCTGCCCTGGCACCGGGTGCTGCGCTCGGACGGCCGGGCGGCCCCGCACCTCGCCGTCGAGCAGGCGGCCCGGCTGCGCGCCGAGGGCGTGCTGATGGTGGACGGCCGGCTGCCCCGCGAGCACCGCCGCCGCTGAGCGGCGCCCCCTCGCCGTCCGAGCGTTGCGAGATGGCGCCCGGGACGACCATCCTGCAACGCTCGGCGGGCTGCCCCGGTAGGTGAGCAGAGCACAGGGGCACGTCAGGGGGTATCTCAGGGGAGGAGGGTGCCGTCGACCCAGGTGGCGTCGCGGGCGGGGTCGCGGCCGCGGCGCGGCGCCAGGCCCGCCTCCTCGAACGACGCCGCCAGGGCCGGGGCCTGGGCCGCCGAGGTCTCGATCAGCACCCGGCCGCCGGGGGCGAGCCAGCGGGACACCTGCGCCGCCACCCGGCGGGCCGGGTCGAGACCATCGGTGCCGCCGTCCAGCGCGATGCGGGGCTCGTGCTCACGGGCCTCCGGCGGCATCCCGGCGATCCCGGCGGCCGGCACGTAGGGGGTGTTCGCCACGACGACGTCGACCCGGCCGCGCAGCGTCTCCGGCAGCGCGTCGAACAGGTCCCCGGTGTGCACCGTCCCGGTACCGGCGAGGTTGTCCGCGGCGCAGGCGGTCGCGACCGGGTCGACGTCGGCGGCGTGCAGCTCGACCGGGACCCGGCGGGCGATCGCCAGACCGATCGCACCGCACCCGCAGCACAGGTCGACGACGACGGAGCCGGGCCGGAGCCCGCGGACGGCGGCGTGCACCAGCGCCTCGGACCGGCGGCGCGGGACGAACACCCCGGGCACCACCCGGATCCGCCCGCCGTCGAACCGGACGTGCCCGAGCAGCGGTTCCAGCGGTTCCCCGGCGATCCGGCGCCGGACCAGCCGCTCCAGCTCCGCGCCGGACGCGGCGGCCTCCAGCAGGGCCGCCTCCTCCTCCGCGAACACGCAGCCGGCGGCCCGCAGCCGGGCGGTCAGGGGCGCGCTCATCCGGCCCGGATCAGGCGGCGCGCCCGATCTCGGCGGCGCCGGCCGTGTAGCGGTCGAGCACCGCGCGGACCACGTCGTCGTGCACGCCCAACGGATCGGCGACGACGTCCGCGCCGGAGCCGAGCAGCCGGTCCTGGAACACTCCGGGCGCCAGCAACCAGGACGCCACCGCGACCCGCCGCTCCCCCGCCTGCCGGAGGCCCTCGACCAGCGCGGACACCGTCGGCGTCCCGGTCGCGGCGAACCCGACCCGGACCCGCCGCCCGACCAGCCGGGACAGCATCCCGCCCGCGAGCCGGACCTGGGCGACGGCCGCCGGGTCCGACGATCCCGCCGCGGCCAGCACGACGGCGTCGCCGTCGCGGTACCCGGCGGCCCGCAGCCGGTCCAGCGCGGCAGCCGCGAGCAGCGGATCCGGGCCCATCGACGGCGTCGTGCGGAACCGGGCCGGATCGGCCCCGGCATCGGCGAGCTGGGCGGGCAGGTCGATCCGCACGTGGTACCCGGCGGCCAGGAACGCCGGCACCACCACCGCACCCGGTGCACCGGCGTCGCGCAGCGCGATCACCGCGTCGACCACCTTCGGCCCGCGGACGTCGACGTAGCAGATCTCCACCCGCGGGCCACGTGCGGCGACGGCGTCGGCCAGCGAGCGGATCACCGCGTCGGCGGCGTCGGACCGCGAACCGTGCGCGACCAGCAGCAGCGGCGGCCCGTTCACCGTTCGCCCCCCGGGACGTCCGCGCAGTGCCCGTCGTGCCCGGGCTCGAGCGCCAGCCGGTAGCCGCGGCGGACCACGGTCTGCACCAGCCCGGGGACGCCGAGCGCGGCGCGCAGCCGGGCGATCGCGTTCTCCACGGCGTGCTCGTCACCCGCCCCGCCGGGCTGGGCGGTGAGCAGGTCGGCACGCGACACCACCCGGCCCGGCCGACGGGCGAGCAGCCGCAGCAGCGCCATCGGGGTCGGCGGCAGCGGGCACAGCCGCCCGTCCACCAGGACCGCGTGCCCGCGCAGCTCCAGCAGGTGCCCGGCGACCGGCAGTGTGCGGGCCCGGCCGGGTGCGACCGACTCGCAGGTCCGCACCATCGCGCCGAGCCGGGACCGCTGCGGCTGCGCGGTGGGCACGTCGAGCGTCTCCAGCGGCGCCGCCGTGACCGGGCCGACGCACAGCGCCAGCACCGGGCCGCGCAGTGCGGTCAGCAGCTCCTCGCGCAGGCCGCGTTCCCCGGCCCGGGCCAGGATCCCGGCGGCGGCCGGTGCGCTGGTGAAGGCCAGCACGTCGATCGCGCCGGAGAGGGTGCTGTCGATCAGCCGGTCCAGCGGGCCGATGTCCAGCGGCGGCGCCCACCGGTACACCGGGACGGTCACCACGTCGGCGCCGGCCATCTCCAGGGCGTCGACGACGTCGGGCAGCGGCTCGCCGTGCAGCTGGACGGCGATCCGGCAGCCCTCCACACCGCGTTCGAGCAGGTGCTCCAGGACCTCGGCGGTCGACTCGGACTCCGGTGACCAGGCGTCGACCAGCCCGGACGCCCGGATCGCGCCGCGCGCCTTCGGGCCGCGGGCCAGCATCTCGGATCGGCCGAGCGCGGCGAGCAGGTCCTCGCCGATGCCCCAGCCGTCGGCCGCCTCGATCCAGCCGCGGTAGCCGATCCCGGTGGTCGCCACCGTGATGTCCGGCGGCGCGGCGACCAGCTCCCGGGTGCGGTGCTCCAGCCGGTCGTCGTCGGCGAGCGCGACGATCCGCAGCGCCGGGCCGTGCTGGATGGTCGCCCCGCGCCGTTCCAGCATCGTGGCGAGCTCCTCGGCCCGCCGGGCCGCGGTGATCCCGACCGTGAACCCGGCGAGCGGCGGCACCGGCCCCGCGTCGGGCGCGGGTGCGGTGTCTCGTGCGGCGGATCGGGTCACCGGTCCTCCGTTCCTCCGGCCGGTCGCCAACGGCCGACGTGCGGCGGGGACCCCGGGAATGTCGCGGGTGGTGGTGGTCGCGGCTGCTCGGGTCGGGAGTCTCACCGTATCCCGACCTGTACCGAGCTGCCCACGGCGCGCGCGGCGAAGGCGGGCAGGCTCACAGTGTCGTCGTCCAGGCAGCGGCCGTCGCGCAGCGCGAAGACCTGCTTCAGGATCGGTGAGGCGACGGTCGGCTCGCCCGCCCGGTCGCCGGTGATGCCCCGGGACATCACCCCGGCCCCGCTGAACGGGTCGATGTTGCCGACCGCGTACAGCGCGCCGTCGGCGAGCCGGAACAACGCCACCTGGACGTCGCCGACCAGCGCCGCGACCCCGCGGCCGGGGAGCAGCCGGTGCACGGCGCAGACCTCGACCCAGCCGGACGGCTCGTCGTCGACACCTGCGGGGACCGGGGACGCGTGCACGGCAGTCATCGCGGGGACACCTCCGGGAGGCCGATCAGGACGGGTTCGTCCGGCCGTCCCGGAGCGGGCACCCTCTGGCCCCGCTCCTGCACGAACCGGATGGTCGGGTCGGGCGCATCGGGTGCGTTGACGAAGGACACGAAGCGGGCCAGCTTCTCCGGGTCGTCGAGCACGCCGGCCCACTCGTCGGCGTAGGAGTCGACGTGCCGGGCCATCGCTGCGTCGAGCTCCGCGCAGATGCCCAGCGAGTCGTCGACGATCACCGACCGCAGGTGGTCGAGCCCGCCCTCCATCGACTCGATCCACGGCGCGGTGCGCTGCAACCGGTCCGCGGTGCGGACGTAGAACATCAGGAACCGGTCGATGGTCCGGATCAGGGTCGCCGAGTCGACGTCGGAGACGAGCAGCTCGGCGTGCCGCGGGGTGAACCCGCCGTTGCCGCCGACGTAGAGGTTCCAGCCGGTCTCGGTGGCGATCACCCCGAAGTCCTTGGAGCGCGCCTCGGCGCACTCCCGGGCACAGCCCGAGACCCCGGACTTGATCTTGTGCGGGGACCGCAGCCCGCGGTAGCGCAGTTCCAGCTCGACGGCCATCCCGACCGAGTCCTGCACGCCGTAGCGGCACCAGGTGGTGCCGACGCAGGACTTCACCGTCCGCAGCGACTTGCCGTAGGCGTGCCCGGACTCGAACCCGGCGTCGACCAGCCGACGCCAGATGGCGGGCAGGTCGTCGACCCGGGCGCCGAACATGTCGATCCGCTGCCCGCCGGTGATCTTGGTGTAGAGCCCGAAGTCGCGGGCCACCTCACCGATCACGATCAGCCCCTCCGGGGTCACCTCGCCGCCGGCGATCCGCGGGACCACCGAGTAGGTCCCGTTGCGCTGCATGTTCGCCAGGAAGTGGTCGTTGGTGTCCTGCAGGGTGGCCCGCTCGCCGTCGAGGACGTGCTCGTTGTAGAGGGTCGCCAGGATCGACGCGACGACCGGCTTGCAGATGTCGCAGCCGGCGCCGCGGCCGTGCGTCGCGATCAGCTCGGAGAACGAGGTGATCCCGGCCCCGGCGACGATCTGGAACAGCTCGGCCCGCGACCGGTCGAAGTGCTCGCACAGCGCCTTCGACACCTCGACGCCCTGCTGCTCCAGGATCTTCTTGAGCGTCGGCACGCAGGACCCGCAGGTGGTGCCGGCCCGGGTGCACGCCTTGAGCGCCGGCACGTCGTGCGCGCCGTCGTCGATCGCCGCGCACAGCGCGCCCTTGGTCACGGCGTTGCAGGAGCAGATCTGCGCCGAGTCCGGCAGCGCGGACGCGTCCGGATCGGCCCCGCCCTTGGAGATCAGCGTGACCGGGTCGTCCGGCAGCGCCGAGCCGACCAGCGGGCGCAGCGAGCCGTAGCGGGACGCGTCGCCGACCAGCACCCCGCCGAGCAGGGTGGACGCGTCGTCGGACACCACCAGCTTCGAGTACGTCCCGGCGACCGGGTCGTTGACGACGATCTCCAGCGCGCCGTCCGTCTCGGCGTGCGCGTCGCCGAAGCTGGCCACGTCGACGCCCAGCAGCTTGAGCTGGGTGGACATGTCCAGCTCCTCGGGCGCCATCCGGGCGCCGCCGCCGAGCAGCCGGTCGGCGACCACCTCGGCCATCGCGTACCCGGGCGCGACCAGGCCGTAGGTCCGGCCGTCCAGGGCGGCACACTCGCCGATCGCCCACACGGCGTCGTCGCCGGTGCGGCAGCGGTCGTCGACCAGCACCCCGCCGCGCTCCCCGACCGGCAGGTCGCAGTCGCGGGCCAGCTGGTCGGACGCCCGGATCCCGGCGGAGAAGACGACCAGGTCGGCGTCCAGCTCGACGCCGTCGGACAGCGTCCCGACCAGCCGGCCGCGGTCGGCGGCGATCCCGGTCAGCGACACCCCGGTGCGGACCGCGATGCCCTGCGACTCGACCAGCGAGCGCAGCAGTGCTCCCCCGCCCTCGTCGACCTGCACCGGCATCAGCCGCGGCGCGATCTCCACGACCTGCGGGGACAGCCCGAGCAGCCGCATCGCGCGGGCCGCCTCCAGCCCGAGCAGCCCACCGCCGACGACGATCGCCGAAGGCCGGCCCTTCCGCTCCGGGTCCGCCGAGGCGGCCGCGGCGGCCTCGGTGATCGCGTCCAGGTCGTCGAGGGTGCGGTAGACGAAGCAGCCGGGCAGGTCCCGGCCGGGCACCGGCGGGACGAACGGGTACGAGCCGGTGGCCAGTACCAGCGCGTCGTAGCCGAGGACCCGGCCGGAGGCGGTGGTGACCCGGCGGGCGTCCCGGTCGAGGGTCGCGACGGCGTCACCCAGGTGGTAGGTGACGAGCGGATCACCGCGCAGGGCGTCGTCGTCGAGCCGGAGATCCTCCTCGGAGTTCCCGTCCACGTAGGACGACAGCGCGACCCGGTCGTAGGCGCGGCGGGACTCCTCACCGAGGACGGTGATCTCCCAGTCCCCCGCGGTGTCCCGGTCGCGCATCGCGGCGACGAGCCGATGCCCGACCATGCCGTTCCCGACGACCACCAGACGACTCACGGTGCGTTCCCCCTTCATGCCGCGCTCTCCCGCAACGGATCGGCGTGCTCCAGCCAGTCGCGGATCCCGCAGACGGCGTCCCGGCAGCTGCCGCAGCCGGTCGCGGCACGGGTCCGGCGGGACAGCGCGTCCAGCTCGCGGGCGCCCTCGCGCCACGCGGCGACCAGCGCGTTCTTGGTGACGGTGTTGCAGCGACAGACGACGGCGGTGCCCGGCAGCCGGCCCGGGTCCCCCGCGGCGGCCGGCTCACCGGGCAGCGCGCGCCCGAGCAGCAGCGCGAGCCGGTCGGACGGGGCGGGCGCGCCGGAATCGAAGAGCCCGATCACGGCCGCGGCGGCGTCCGGGAGGCCTATCATGATCGCGCCGACCACCCGGTCGTCGCGCAGCGCCAGCAGCCCGTACCGGCTGCGGCGCGGATCGGAGACGTGCAGCTGCTCGTCGCCGTCGGCGACGTCACCGAGCGCGGCGAGATCGATCCCGGCCGCCTTCAGCCTGGTGACCGGACGGGTGCCGCGGTAGCGGGCGGCCGGATCGGCGCCGGTGAGCAGGTCGGCGAGCACCGCGGCCTGCTCCCAGCCGGACTGCACCAGCCCGGCGGCGGCCGCGGGATGCTGGGCGCAGTCGCCGATGGCGTGCACCCGGCCGTCGTCGGTGGCGAGCCGGTCGTTGACCAGGATGCCCCGGTCGACGGCGAGCCCGGCGCCGGCCGCGAGCCCGGTCTCGGCCCGCACCCCGGCGGCGACGACGACCGCGTCCGCGGCGATCCGGGTGCCGTCGTCGCAGTCCAGGCCGGTCTCCGGGGCCCACGCCTTGGCGCCGACCCCGCAGCGCACGTCGACGCCGAGCCCGCGCAGCGCCCCGGCGAGCACCTCACCGGCGCCGGCGTCGAGCTGGCGTTCCATCAGGTGGGTGCGCGGATGCACCAGGGTGACGGCGACGCCGCGGCCGGCGAGCCCGCGGGCCGCCTCCACGCCGAGCAGCCCGCCGCCGACGACGGCGATCCGCGCCCCCGGCTCGGCCACGTCGAGGATCCGCGTGCAGTCGTCGAGATCGCGGAAAGGGCTGACCCCGGGCGCCGGGGCGCCGTCGGCACCGGCCAGGCCGTCGACCGGGGGCAGCCAGGCCCGGCAGCCGGTGGCCAGGACCAGCTCGTCGTAGGGGTGCTCGGCGCCCGTGGTGTCGTGCACGACGCGCGCCGACCGGTCCAGCCCGGTCGCGGCGACGCCGGGGTGCACGGTCACCCCCTCGGCGGCCGGGAGCGCCACCATCGGCACGGTCAGTCCGCCGGCGAGCACGGTGGACAGCAGCACCCGGTTGTAGGCGGGGTGGGCCTCGGCGCCGAGGACGGTCAGCGACACCCGCTCGCCGTCCGGGTCGCGCCGGCGGACCTCCTCGGCGAACCGGGCACCGACCATGCCGTGCCCGACCACCACCACGCGCCTGCTCATGGCCCCGACGGTAGGAACGCGGGGTTACACGCAGGCGGCCCGGGATGACACGGGAGTTACGAGGTCCTCATTCTCCGCAGGTGGGGACCGTGAGGCGGGTGGCCGCGCCGGGGGCCCGCCCGACGGTGCGGCGGATGGCCGCGGCCGGGCGGGATCGGCGGTGCGTCACATCCCGGTCCACTGCCCCTGGTGGACGGCGGCCACCCGGCCGGCCCAGCGCTCGTGCGCCGACTGCCGGGTGATCCCGGCCGCCCGGCCGATCGTCGCCCAGCTGACCCCGGCCACCCGCAGCCCCAGCAGGTTCGGCAGCGGATCGAGGCCGGCCGCGAGCGCGATCCGGAACGCGGCGAGCTGCCAGGCGGTCTCCCGGCGGGCCGGGAGGTCGGTGCCCTGCTCCGCCTCCCACTCGGGGGTGCCGGGTAGCGGCGGGACACCGGCGACGGCGTCGGCGTGCCGGTCGAGCTCGGTGACCGCGACGGCGGTGACCGCCCGGGCGGCGGGGCCGACGTCGGTGGTGAGCACGTGCTCCAGGCTGATGGTCATGGCCGTCAGGGTAACCCTGACAATGCTCGACGAGCAGCCCATTTCCACCGGGCGCCCACCGCCGGACCGTCGGCGGCCGTCGGGTGGGTGCCCGGTCCGCCGGATGCTCAGCCGACGGTCAGCGCCGCCCAGCCCGGTGCCACCCCGGCCACCAGCGCCCCCGGCTGGTGTGGCGGCAGCAGGCCGATCACGTCCCCCAGCGCCAGCAGCACGCACGCTCCGCACGCCGCCACCGCGACGGCCACCGCGACCCGCGGCGGTCCCGATCGCGCGCCGAACGACGGTAGCCCGAGCACCAGGGTGACCAGACCGGCCGTCATGACGACGGTTCGCCGTCACGCACAGCGGGCTGCCACCGCCTCCCGGCCGCTCGTCCCGGTCAGCAGGACGTGGGAGGAGACGTAGGCCGCGACCCCGACCGCGGTCACCGGCCCCCCGGCGGCGACGGCGGTGTCCGGCCACGACGGACGGCATCTGGACGGTGCGGGATCCGCTGCCTGCGCCCGGTCCGGGTTCACGGCGGTCATCGTTTCCCACGGGTGGACAACGACCCGCGGTGCCCCGGCGGCGCCCGCGGCGACGGCGGGCTGGGCCTGCTGGGCATGCGCGAGCGGGTCACGATCTTCGGCGGCGACCTGCGGGCCGGACGACGGCCGGACGGCGGCTTCCGGGTGCACACCACCCTCCCGCTGCGGACCGGTACGGGGCCGGGATGACGCTGCGGGTGGTCGTGGCCGACGACCACCCGCACGATCACCGCGGATCCTGCGCTCGGCGGGGTCCGCGTCGTCATCCTCACCACGTTCGGGCTCGACGAGTACGTGCTCGGCGCGCTCCGGGCCGGCGCCGTGGGGTTCCTGGTGAACGACACCTCGCCGGAGAAGCTGCTGCGCGCCGTCCGGACCGCCGCCGACGGCGACCCGCTGCTCTCCCCGGCGATCACCCGCCGGCTGGTCGAGGCGTTCGCGGCCGCCGCGCCGCCGGTGCCGCAGGACACCGGCCCGGTGCTCACCGCCCGGGAGCGGGACGTGCTCGTGCTGGTCGCCCGCGGCCGGTCCAACGCCGACATCGCCCACGACCTGCACGTCGGCGTCGCCACCGTGAAGTCCTACGTGAGCCGTCTGCTGACCAAGCTGGACACGACGACCCGGGTCGGACTGGTGGTGCACACCTACGAGACCGGCGACGTCGTACCGGGGGGCCGACCTGACGATCCCGCTCGCAGGACGTGAGATGGACCACGGGAGCCTGGCCGTGCTGCCCCCGAACGGGCTATGCAGTTGCGCAGCGACATCGTTCCACTGCCCCGAACCGCCACGCGGGGTGACGTACACACCCGCGACGGCGCCCGGAGGGTCGATTGACTCGCACGCGAACCGGCAGGCACAGGGCCACGACGACCCGGCAGCCCGCCGGCGGACGGCTCGGCTGGGCCGACGTCGCGAAGGGCATCAGCATCGTCCTGGTGGTGCTGCACCACGCGGTGATGTTCCTGGAGCCGCACGGCCTGGTGCCCGGCCCGCTCGCCACTCTGAACCTCGCCCTGACCTCGATGCGGATGCCGCTGTTCCTGCTCGCCTCGGGCCTGTTCCTGGCGCCGGTCCTGGAACGCGGCTGGCGGACCCTGCTGCACCGGCGGGTCGCCCTGTTCGGCTGGCTCTACCTGCTCTGGACGCTCGTGCAGTTCGCCGTGGTCACCCCGCTGCCGGCGGGCAGCGCACCCGACTTCGCCGTGCTCGACGCCGCCGAACTGCCGCTGGTCCTGCTGTACCCGGACCCGTCGATGTGGTTCCTCTACGCGCTGGCGCTCTACTCGGTCGCGGCCCGGCTGCTGCGTCGCGTCCCGGGCTGGGTGCTGCTCGCCGCGACCGGCGTGCTGAGCACACTGGTCGGCGCCGGGATCGTCGAATTCGGCTGGCACGCCTGGGAGCTCACCGCCCGCTACGCGTTCTTCTTCGTGCTCGGCTGGCACGGCCGCCGGTTCGTCGAGCGGGTCGCTGCCCGGTCGTCGCCGCTGTGGGTGGTGACGGTGGCGGTGCTGGCCGTCGCGGTCGCCGGGACCTCGGTACTGCTGGGCCTGCACGACGTCCCGGGCGTAGCGTTCGCGCTGAACCTGGTCGCCGTCACCGGCGGCGTACTGGCGTCCGCGCAGCTCGCCCGGTGGCGGATCGGGCGGGG
Source organism: Pseudonocardia sp. NPDC046786 (assembly GCF_040645415.1). Taxonomy (NCBI): domain Bacteria; kingdom Bacillati; phylum Actinomycetota; class Actinomycetes; order Pseudonocardiales; family Pseudonocardiaceae; genus Pseudonocardia; species Pseudonocardia sp. NPDC046786. The sequence continues at coordinate 20,391 of NZ_JBEYYF010000006.1, forward strand.
CGTCGCCGCGCTGGGCAGGCGGACGCTGCCGATCTACCTGGCGAACGTGCCGCTGGTCGCCCTGCTCACCGCACTGCTGGCCGGCATCGACCCGCCGGCCGCCGCGCAGTACGGGATCGTCGCGCTGGTCGCGGCGGTGGCGGTGGCCCTGTCGCTCGCGCTGTACCGGGGCCTGGTCGCCGTCCGCGCCGGGTGGTTCTACGACCTGCCGGGACGCTGGGCGGTGCATCCACGGATCGGCTGACCCGATCCCACACTTGCGATCGCAAACCGACGAACGGTCGCCGAGCTGCGACAACGGACTGTCGAACATGGACTCGAGACGCTAGACTCGAACGCATGTACGAACAGATCGCCGTCACCGCACTCGCCCACGCACGCCAGTGCGGCGTCTACACCGAGCGCAGCTACCGCACCCCCGCCGCCGCCCTCGCCGACCTGCTGCACTGGGAACCCCGCCGCGCCCGCCGCTTCACCACCGCCACCGAGGCCCTCACCACCCGCACCGGGGTCGACGGCACCCCACTGCCCGCCCAACTCCCCGCGAGCGCCACGGTGTTCGCCCCGGCGAGATCTCCCTGCGCCACGTCGAGGTGATCGCCGCACTGCTGCGTTCCGCACCGGCCGCCCGCCTCGACCCCGACACGTGGACCGGTGCCGAACAGACCACGACGACGCCGCGATGTTCGACCGGATCGCTGCCGCCCTCGACACCCTGTCCGGGCCCACCGACGCCGACGACACGCGTGACAACCCGGAACGCGCCGCCGAAACCCTGGCCGAGCTCTGCGGGTTCGCCCTCGCCCATGCCCCGCCGGATGCTGCCCGAGTCCGGCGGGCGGCGCCCCTGGAGTTCGGCGGGCAGCTGGGTCCGGCAGCGCTGCGGATGCTCGCCTGTGATGCCGCCGTCCTGCCGGTGGTGTTCGGCGGTGACGGTCGCCCGGTCGACGTCGGGCGGGCCAGGCCCACCGTCGCCGACCCTCAGCGCCGTGCGGTGATCGCCCGCGACCGCGGGTGCGCCCACTCCGGCTGCGACCGGCCACCCCCCTGGTGCGAGGTCCACCACGTCCTCCCCTGGGAGCGGGGAGGCCCGACCGACATGGACAACCTGGTCCTGCTCTGCCGGGTTCACCATCGGCTCGTCCACCACACCGGCTGGGAGATCCGGATGGACTGCGGACGCCCCGAGTCCATCCCACCCGGCTGGACCGACCCGCAGCGCCGCCCGCGCCGCAAGCCCGATCCGAACCGGATCGTCCCGCCCCCGGGCCCGGCCGAGGATCTGTTCCCCGGCGCCGGCTCCGACGCCCGGGGCGACCTGGGCGCGCCCCGGATCCGGTCGGTCGATGTCGACGAGCTGACCGCCGGGATCGGCGGCCGATGAGCCGCTCAGGCCCGGGCGATGACCTCGACCGGCGTACCCCCGTCCACGGTGAACCGGGCCGGCTCCAGCCGCACCGCGGCGACCTTGAACTCCGGCATCCGGCTCACCGGGTCCAGCGCCGGGTTCGTGACGTTGTTCGCCGCGCCCGCCCCGCCGTAGTGGAACGGTAGGAACACGGTGTCCGGCCGCAGCGTCGGCACGCAGCGCACCCGGGCCGTCGTGGTGCCGCGCCGGGAGGTCACGCCGGCGAGGTCGCCGTCGGCGATCCCGTGCCGGGCGGCGGTGTCCGGGTGCACCTCGACGAACACCTCCGGATCGATCGCGGCGAGCTCGTCGACCCGCCGGGTCTGCGCCCCGGACTGGTAGTGCACGAGCACTCGCCCGGTGGTGACCCGCAGCGGGTATCCGGTGTCGACGTCCTCGTCCGGCTCGACGTGCTCGACCGGCACCATCCGGGCCCGGCCGTCGGCGTGCGCGAACCGGTCCGCGAACAGCCGCGGTGTCCCGGGATGGTCCTCGGCGGGGCACGGCCAGTGCAGCGCCTCCCCCGCGTCCAGCCGCGCGTACGAGACACCCGCGTAGTCGGCGATCCCGCCGGACGACGCGCGCCGCAGCTCGTCGAACACCGTCCGCGGGTCGGCCGGGAACGCCCCCGGCGCGTCCAGCGCGGCGGCCAGCCCGGAGATCACCTCCAGGTCGGTGCGGACGTCCGGCGGCGGGGCGAGTGCCCGCCGGCGGCGCAGCACCCGGCCCTCCAGGTTGGTCATGGTGCCCTCCTCCTCGGCCCACTGGGCCACCGGGAGGAGCACGTCGGCGCGCATCGCCGTCTCCCCGGGCACGACGTCGGCGACGACCAGCAGGTCCAGCGCGTCCAGCCGGTCGGCGACGGCGCGGGCGTCCGGTGCGGACACCAGCACGTTCGAACCGAACACCAGCAGCGCCCGTGGTCCGCCGGGCCGTCCGAGCGAGTCCAGCAGCTCGACGGCGCTGCGGCCCGGACCGGGCAGCGAGGCCGGATCGACGCCCCACACCGACGCGACGTGCGCGCGGGCGGCCGGATCGTCGATCCGCCGGTAGCCGGGCAGCTGGTCGGACTTCTGGCCGTGCTCGCGGCCACCCTGGCCGTTGCCCTGGCCGGTGATCGTCCCGAACCCGGATCCGGGCCGGCCGGGCAGGCCGAGCGCGAGCGACAGGTTGATCCACGCGGTGACCGTGTCGACGCCGTGCGCGTGCTGCTCGGCGCCGCGGGCGGTCAGCACGTATCGGCGCGACGTCGTCGCCAGCCACCGGACGACGGTGCGCATGTCGGCGGCGGCGATCCCGCAGACGCGCTCGGCCCGCTCCGGCCACCACTGCGACGCGATCCGCCACACGCCGTCGAAGCCGCTGGTCCGGTCGTCGACGTAGCCGAGATCCAGATGCCCGTCGACGACGGCGGCGTGCAGCATCCCGAGCGCCAGCACCAGGTCGGTGCCCGGGCGCGGCGCCAGGTGCAGGCCGCCGGAGGCGATCGCCCGCTCGGCGGTCGGCGTGCGACGGGGATCGATCACGACCAGCCGGGCCGTGCCCAGGTGCGACATCAGCGGCGGCATCGTCTCGGCGACGTTCGCACCGGCCAGCACGACGAGCTCGGCGTCGTCGAGATCGGTCACCGGGAACGGCAGTCCGCGGTCGATCCCGAACGCTCGGTTGCCCGCGGCGGCCGCCGAGGACATGCAGAACCGGCCGTTGTAGTCGATCTGGGAGGTGCCCAGCGCGACCCGGGCGAACTTGCCGAGCAGGTACGCCTTCTCGTTGGTGAGGCCGCCGGCGCCGAACACGGCGACCGAGTCGGGCCCGTGCTCGGCGCGCAGCGCGGCCAGCCGGCCGGCGACCCGGCCGAGCGCCTCGGTCCAGCCGGTCTCCCGGAAACCGGCCGTCCGCGAATCTCTGACCAGTGGCCTCGTCAGCCGCTGCGGGTGGGTGAGCAGAGCAGAGGAGGTCCAGCCCTTCTGGCACATCCCGCCCGCGTTGGTCGGGAAGTCGCGGGCGTCGACCTCGCCGGACGGCCCGATCCACTGCCCGCACTGCAGCGCGCAGTACGGGCAGTGGGTGGCGGTCCGCTTCTCGCCGGGACCCACCGGTCAGACCCGGGCGAGCTCGGCGCCGCCCGGCACGGACGCCTGCTTCGGTCGCAGGTACACCGCCCAGGTGACGCCGATGCACACCACGTAGAACGCGAGGAAGCTCCAGAACGCGGGCGTACCCGACTCGACGGTCAGGAACGACTGCCGGAACGCCAGGTTGATGAACAGTCCGCCGAGCGCCCCGACCGCCCCGGCGATGCCGATCACCGCACCGGACAGCCTGCGCGCGGTGCCGAGCTCGGTCTCCCGGTCGCCACCCGCGGCGATCGCGACCCGGGCGCGCCCGGTGAAGATCGCCGGGATCATCTTGTAGGTGGAGCCGTTCCCGATGCCGGACAGCGTGAACAGCAGGATGAAGCCGAGCGTGAACACCGCGAGGGACTGCGCACCGGACGCGGCGATGATGATCAGCGTGGCGACCGCCATCCCGGCGAAATTCCACAGTGTCACGTTGGCGCCGCCGTACCGGTCGGCCAGCCGGCCGCCGATCGGGCGGATCAGCGAGCCGATCAGCGGCCCGATGAAGGTGACCGCCGCCGCCTGCAGCGGGGTGCGGTCGAACTGGTTCTGCAGCACCAGGCCGAAGGCGAACGAGTAGCCGATGAACGAGCCGAAGGTGCCGATGTAGAGGAACGACATGATCCAGGTCTGCCGGTCCCGGCAGGCCTCGGCGAAGGCGCCGGTGTCGTTCGACATGGCGGCGATGTTGTCCATCCGCAGCCACGCCAGCGCCGCGGACACGATCACCAGCGGGATGTAGATCGCGATCAGCACCCGGGGCTGCCCGGCCCCGATGGTCGCGATGACCAGCAGCCCGAGCAGCTGCACCACCGGCACGCCCAGATTGCCGCCGCCCGCGTTCAGGCCGAGCGCCCAGCCCTTGCTCCGCTCCGGGTAGAACGCGTTGATGTTCGCCATCGACGAGGCGAAGTTCCCGCCGCCGACACCGGCGACCGCGGCGACCAGCAGCAGCGTCGTGTACGAGACGCCCGGCTCGATCACGATCAGCGCCAGCAGCAGCGGCACGATCAGCAGCGCCGCGGAGAAGATCGTCCAGTTCCGGCCGCCGAAACGGGCCACCGCGAACGTGTAGGGCAGCCGCAGGATCGCCCCGACCAGGGTCGGCACCGCGACCAGGAAGAACTTCTGGGCCGCGTCGATGCCGTACTCCGGCCCCATGAAGAGCACCAGGACCGACCACATCGTCCACACCGAGAACCCGATGTGCTCGGAGAAGATCGACTGCCAGAGGTTGCGGGAGGCGATCTTCTTACCCGTGCGTTCCCAGAACCCCTCGTCCTCGGGGTCCCAGTGCTCGATCCAGCGTCCGCCGAGACGGCGGCCGGGGGAAGCTGAGGTCGTCACGGATGGCACTCCTGATCGCCGGCGTTCACGTCGTCGACGACGCTAGGGAGCCCCAGTTTCCGACGGGTGGCCTCCTGTGACACGCCGGAAACGCTTATCTCACATGCACGTTGTCATGCCTGTGAGAAGTGCGGTAAGCCAGCGCATCCGGACGCCGAGCGGGAGCTCGCAGAACCCGCCCCCGACGCGGTGGTGCTCGGGCGCGGCCGGATCCGGCTCCGGGCCGCCGGCCAGGATCGCGGCGGCGAGCACCTCGGCGTCGTCGCGCGGGTGGAAGCCGATCGCCGCGCCCTCCTCCAGCGACCACCAGCGGCGGGTGTTCGCCGACACGCCCCACACCACGTGGTGGCCGCGGGTGCCGGGATCGACGGCGGCCTCGACCAGCCGGGCCGCGTCGTCCGGCGACAGCCAGGTGGCGAGCGCGCGGGCGTTGCGCGGCTCCTCGAAGCACGTCCCGATCCGCAGGCTGACGACGGTCAGGCCGTAGCGCTCGTGGTACAGCCTGCCCAGCGCCTCGACGGCGGCCTTGCTCCAGCCGTAGAACGTGTCCGGGGCGTGCCCGGTGGTCGCGGGCAGCGGGACGCCGTCGTCGCGGGTGCGGAACCCGGCGGCATGGTTGCTGGACGCCAGTACGACGGTCCGGACGCCGGCGGCGACCGCGGCGTCGAGCACCGTGCGGGTGCCGGTCAGGTTCGCCTCGACGATCTCGTCCCAGCCGGCCTCGCCGCTGATGCCGGCCAGATGGACGACGGCGTCGGTCCCGTCGACGGCGGCGGCGACCACCGCGGAATCGGTGACCGATCCGGCGTGTACCTGCTCCCCCGGTCCGGCGGTGAGCGGCGCGCTGTCGAGCAGGCGCAGCACTCGGCCGTCGCGGGCGAGCCGGGGCCGCAGCAGCGTCCCCATGTTGCCGGCGGCACCGGTCAGCACGAGCGACACCGTCGTCACCTGGCTCAGAGCCTGCGGCTGATCAGCCCGGCGACCCGCTCGATCCCGGACAGCGACTCGGCGGTGGCGTCCGGGTGCTGGGCGTGCAGGGCGAGCCGGTAGAGCACGGCGCGCAGCAGCGACTGCGGCCACTCCTGCAGCTCCGACCAGCGCTCGATCAGGTCCTCGTCGGCCCCGCCCCAGGCGACGGCGTCGACCACGACGACGGCGGCGGCCCACTCGGCCGGGCGCCAGAACGGAACCAGATCGAGCACGGCGGGGCGGCCGGTCGGGTCGAACAGCATCGCGCCGAACAGCTCGCCGTGCACGACCTGCGGGGTGAGCCTGATCGTGCGCCGGTGCGCGGCGAGCTCGGCGAACAGCCGGCCACCGGTCTCCGGGTGCAGGTCCAGCCTGCGCTCGCCGAACGCGGCGGCGGCCGATCGGGACAGCAGGTCGTCGCGGTCGTCGAGCAGCCGGGGCCGCAGCACCGTGGACGTCGCGGAGTGCAGCCGCAGGGACGCGGCGACGACCTCGTCGTGCCGGGGCTCCGGCGCGCCGGGGACGTAGCGCGACGCGGCCCAGCCGCCGACCACCCAGCGGCCGTCGCTGGACCGCACCGGGCGGGCCAGCCGGACGCCCTCGACCTCCAGGTTCTCCAGGACGGTCGCCGACCAGGCGGCGACGACGTGGTCGGAGACCGGGCGGAGCAGCGTGTCGCCGCACTGCCAGGCACGCTGGCCGGCCCACACGACGGGACGTGGGGCGGTGTCACGCACGCCGAAGGCGACGCGCACGTGCTCGGGCAGGGCGCTCGCGGCCGGCGCGGTGGCGAGCGGGCGGGCAGCGGTCACAGTCGCGACGGTACCCGCGCCACCGGATACTCCGGACCGCGCCACGCCCGAACAGCCGCAACGCGTCACCACGTTCGGTGGACGGGCGCGGCCGGGGCCCGGCGCCCCGCTGCACGGGGCGCCGTACGGCCGCCCGGCCGCGTCCCGGGCGGTGCTCAGTCCTGCGCACCGCCGGAGGTCCACCGGTCGGCGCCGCCGGAGCCGTCGTCCCAGCCCTCGCCTGAATCCCCGCCGGAGTCCCGGCCGCTGCTGCCTGTGCCGCCGTCGCGATCGGTGTCCCGGGCCGAGGACCGTTCCGCGGAACCGTCCCGGGCACCATCGGACGAGCGGCTCGCCGCCCACTCGCTCACCCGCTCCGCCATCTGCTCCTCGGCCCGCCGGTCGGCCTCGGCGAGCACCGGCGCGGCGGCCTCCTTGCCCATCGCCGCCTCGACGTAGGAGCCGGCGACCGCGGAGGCGATCCCGCCGGAGGAGCTGGATGCGTCCGAGCGGCCCGGCCCGCGAGACTGCTCCGGGGCCGCGGAGCGTTCCGCGGAACGCTCCGGGCCGCCGGACGGGGTGTCGTCGCCGGACCGCTCTGTGTCACCGGACCGCTCTGTGTCACCGGACCGCTCTGTGCTCCTCGACCGGTCCGCGTCACCGGATCGCTCCTGGCCGCCGGACCCCTCGGAGCTGCCGGACCGCTGAGGGCTGACCGAGCCCGCTGCACCGCCCGACCGATCCGCGCCGCCCGGCCGATCCGCGCCGCCCAGTACCTCCGAGCGCACCGCGGCGACCCGCTCGATCGCACCCGCGGCCACCCCGGAGCGCGAACGCTCCGGCTGACCGGACCGGTCCGACTGCTCCGACCGGCCCGGCTGATCCGACCGGCCCGGCTGATCCGACCGGCCCGACTGCTCCGAGCGAGACTCGTCCGCGGCGCGGTCGAGGACCGCGGGGCGGGACGGCTCGGCCGCGCGGGACAGCTCCGCCAGTGGGTTCGCATCCCGGGGCGCCGCGGGGCCCGAGCCGGATCCCGCAGGCGCCTCCCGGGCCGCATCCCGATCGGCCGGCCGCGCCCCCGGCTGCGCTCCCGCGCCGGGCCCGCGCTCCGCCGCCCCGGAGTCGACCGGCCCACCCGACCGATCCTCCCCGGACCGGCCGGGACGCACCCCGCCCGGCTCGGTGTCCGGCTGCGCCGTGCCGGTGCGACGGCCCGGACCGCCGGTGACCTCGCCCAGCGCCCGGCCGGCGTCCTGCACGGTGTCGCCCACACCCTCGGTCACCCGGCCGGCCCCCTCGCCAATCCGCTCGACCGGGCCGTCCGGGGCCCGGTCCGGCGCCGGGCGGTTCCGTGGGAACGGCGACGGGCGGTCCGGCGCCGGCCGGGACGGCTCCGCACGGGAGGTCGCCGAGGGGGACGGCCCTGAGCGGTCCGGCCCGGCCGCCTCCGGTGCGGGGCGGTTCCGCGGGAGCGGCGACGGGCGGTCCGCTCCGCCCCGGCCCGGCGGCGCGACGAAACCGACCCGCGAGCCGGCGTCGGCGACCGGGTCCGCCGGTCCGGCGTCCCGGGCCGGGCGCCCGGCTCCCTCCGATCCGTCGGTCCGCGCGGCACGCCCGCCGGACGGGCCCCCGACCAGGGTGTCGATCCCGTCGGCGGCCTCCGAGACCACGCCGCCGAGCGCCTGTCCCGGGCCGGCGGGCTGCTGCGGGGCGCGATCGCCGGTCCCCCGCGGTTCCGGCTCCGGCGACGCCGTGCTGCCGTCCCGCGGCCCGCGCGGATCCAGCGGTGGCCCGCTGGTGCTCACGTCGTCCCGTCCCCGATCGCCCGCGGTCTCCCGGCCACCCGTCACGATCTGCAGGTCCCGGCGGCGGCCGATCGGCTCCGGCGACACGGGGCGCTCGCCGCGGGCCAGTGCGAGCACGTCCCCGGACACCTGGTCGGTGCCCGTCCGGTCACCCGGTAGCGGCGCCGCCGTCGCCCGCCGCAGCCCCTCCTCCAAGGCCCTCAGCTCCTCGGCCGTGGTGTCGCGGCGGCGGGCCCGCAGGTCCCGCTGCTCCTCCAGCGACGCCGCCGCCGCCACCTGCTCACCCATCCGCCGGGTGGGCGGGGGCAGCTCCGCGACGATCTGCTCCATCTCGGCGAGCTCCTGCTCGGCGAGCGCCAGCGAGTCCCCGACCTTCCCCCGTGAGGCGTACACGTCCAGCTGCGACCGCAGCGCGGCCTGCTGCTGGCGCAGGACGTCGCGCCGCTGCTGCAGCCGGGCCACCGGGGCCGGGGTGCGTTGCCCGGCGTGTGGGGAGCTGCGCCAGGTCTGCTCGGCCTCCTCCAGGATCACCAGCTGCTCGTCCAGCGCCGCCAGTGCGATCCGCGCGTCGCCCGCCCAGTCGTCCGCGGTACGGCCGCCGTCGGCGCCGGGTCCGCCGACCGACGGCACCGGCGGCGTCGTGATCAGGGCGTATCCGGCGAGCAGGGTCGCGGTGGCACCGATCAGGGCGAACGTCCGGCGGTGCCGCAGCGGCCCGCGCGGCGCCCGCAGCCGGGCCGGGGCATCGGACCGCAGCAGACGGTCGCGCCCCCCGGGCGCCGCGGCCGCACGACCCGGTCGCGGTTCCTCCCCGACGCGTCCGGCCCCGGAGCCGGGCCGGGTCCCGGACCGGGTCCCGGACCGGGGACCGGGCTGAGGCCGGGGCCGGGACGGGATCTCGGGCGCGGGCCGGGGCTCGGGCTCAGGTTCGGGTTCGGGCTCGGGCTCGCGCAGCCACGGGAGCGTCCCGGCGAGCCGCTCGTCACCCGCCGCCTGGGCCGCGGCCCGGCGCGCCTGCCGGGCCCGGACCCGGTGCGCCGCGGAGCAGTACCGGCGCTGCGGCCGCGCCACCGGCGGACCGTCGTCCGGCTCGATCACCACGTCGCAACCGTCCAGCGCACACCGTCGCACCGGTCCGTCCACAGTGTCCTCCCCCGCCGTCGTCACGCCGGTCACCGGCGTGCACCGGCTTGTCGCGATGACCCGGGGTGATGTTTCGGCGAAACGGTCCACATCGGAGCCGAATCCTCGATCTTCACCCGTTCGGCGGAGTGAGAGTGGAGCACCTATCAAGTAGCTGGACGGTTACTCACCGGTTACCAGAACGGCCGCCGCCCCGCGTGTGCGGGACGGCGGCCGTGTCGGTGCAGAGAGCGCGACGGTCAGTAGGTCGGCTGCGAGGGGTCGATCTGCTTCACCCAGGACAGCACGCCACCACCGACGTGCACGGCGTCGGCGAAACCGGCCCGGTGCAGGGCCGCCAGCGCCTCGGCGGAACGGCCACCGGACTTGCAGTGCAGCACCACCGGCCGGTCCTGCGCGATCTCGGACAACGCCTCCCCGGACAGGATCCGGTCCTTGGGAATCAGCGTCGCCCCCGGGATCGAGACGATCTCGTACTCGTGCGGCTCCCGGACGTCGATCAGCTGGAAGTCCTTGCCCGCGTCGATCATCTGCTTGAGCTCGCCGACGGTGATCGTGTTCCCGGCGGCCGCGTCCTGCGCGTCCTGGGTGACGGTGCCGCAGAACGCCTCGTAGTCGATCAGCTCGGTGATCTTCGGCGTCTCCGGGTCCTTGCGGATCTTCACCTGGCGCCAGGTCGTCTCCAGCGCGTCGTAGATCACCAGGCGACCGAGCAGCGGCTCACCGATCCCGGTGATCAGCTTGACCGCCTCGTTCACCATGATCGAGCCGATCGACGCGCAGAGCACGCCGAGCACGCCGCCCTCGGCGCACGAGGGCACCATCCCGGGCGGCGGGGGCTCCGGGTAGAGGTCGCGGTAGTTGAGGCCCTGCCCGTTCGGCGCGTCCTCCCAGAAGACCGACGCCTGCCCTTCGAAGCGGAAGATCGAGCCCCAGACGTAGGGCTTGCCGAGCAGCACCGCCGCGTCGTTCACCAGGTAGCGAGTGGCGAAGTTGTCGGTGCCGTCCAGGATCAGGTCGTAGTCCCGGAACACGTCCAGGACGTTCTCGCTGGTCAGCCGCTCGTTGTGCAGGCGGACGTCGACGTAGGGATTGACCTCGCGGATCGAGTCGCGGGCCGACTCGGCCTTGGGCCGGTCGACGTCGGACTGGCCGTGGATGATCTGACGCTGCAGGTTCGACTCGTCGACCACGTCGAACTCGACGATCCCCAGCGTGCCCACCCCCGCGGCCGCCAGGTACAGCAGAGCGGGCGAACCGAGGCCGCCCGCTCCGACGACCAGGACCTTGGCGTTCTTCAGCCGCTTCTGCCCGTCCATCCCGACGTCCGGGATGATGAGGTGGCGGCTGTACCGCTCGACCTCCTCCTTGGTGAGCTCGGCAGCCGGCTCCACCAGCGGCGGTAGCGCCATCTCGTCCACTCCTCCGAAGTTCACGTGCGGGTCTCAGGGCGTCTCAACGCACCGGGGCCGCTCCATCTTCCCCGACCGGGCCATCAGGTCTCGTCCCACAGCCCGGCGACGGCGAGCGCCACCCGCTCAGGGGCCTCGATCTGCGCGACGTGCCCGGTGCGGGGCAGCACCAGCATCCGCGCGTCCGGCAGTGCGGCGGCGGTCCGGCGGGCCAGCCGCGGCGACACGATCCGGTCCGCGCCGCCCCACAGGACCAGCGACGGCACCCGCACCTTCGACGCCCGCTGCCAGGCCGACCGGCCCGCCCAGGTGGCGAGCAGGCCGCGGGTGGCGCCGTCGGTCGCCTCGGCCGCCCACGGCAGCGTCGCGCGGTGCTCGTGCTCGGCGATCAGCTCGTCGAGCCTGCGCTCGGACCCGCGCTGCGGGTCGGCGAAGCAGATCCGCACGATCCGCTCGGCCCGGTCGCGCACCGGCTCGACGGCCAGCGCCCGGCGCGCACCCCGGCCCAGCACCGGGACCATGGCCAGCGCCATCCGCGGATCGGAGAGCCGCCGCGGATCGGGGCGCAGGTCGGGCATCGCGGGCGACACCAGCGTCAGCGACCGCACCAGCTCGGGACGCCGGGCGGCGACGGTCATCGCGATCAGCCCGCCGAGCGAGTTCCCCACCAGGTGGAACCGGCCGTCGTGGCGTTCCCCGGCCCGGGCCCGCTGCTCGCGCCGCCCGGCCAGCCAGCAGAGCAGCGCGTCCGCCATGCCGTCCGGGGTGTAGTCGCGGGCCGCGGTCGGCTCGGACAGGCCGAACCCGGGCAGGTCGACCGACAGCCCGGCCGCACGCGACGCCAGCAGCCCGGCCAGATCCGTCCAGTTCGTCGCCGACCCGGCGAGCCCGTGCACGTAGACGGCCTCCGACGCGTCCGGCGCGCACGCCGCACCGGTCCCCGGGGTCGCCCGGACGTGCAGCGACACGCCACCCGCGGTGATCGTCGCGCCGGGCCACGGCGGGATCTCGTCGGGCAGCGTGGCGAGCGTCGCCGGATCGGCGGTGCGCGGCTGCGGGACCTGCGTGCGGGCGGGCCGGGGCGCGGTGACGGACGGGTGAACGGGGAGCGACGTACCGGCGGCCATCCGATCAGGATGACGTGTCGCGCCCGCCCACGCCGATCACGGGTGACGGCCGTCTCGTCACCGGCACCGATCTTCGTCACTCCGCGTTCTCCAGCGCACACCGAGCGCAACAACCGGGCGGTCCACGCGTTGTACCGGGGGGACGCCGGACACGGGAGGACGCGCATGGGGCGGATCGCCGGATCGGCTGCGGCTCGGCTCGCCGGCTTCGGCGCGGCGTCCGTGCTCGTCTTCACCGGCGCGTGGACGGCGGGTGGCGCGCTGGACGCGATGGCCGCGGCGGAGGGCGGGGAGACCGCCGAGCTCGGCGACGGGCGGGTGCTCCCGGCCGCCGGGCCGGACGTCCCGCAGCCCGGCGGCGTGACCAGCACCGCGGCCGGCTACACGCTCACCCCGACCCGGCTGATGTACCCGTGGCGGGAGGCCACCGAGATCACCTTCACCGTCACCGGTTCGGACGGCGAGCCGGTGACCCGGTTCGACACCCGCGGTGACGGCTCGCCGGTGATGGACGTCGCCGTCATCCGCCGGGACGTCGCCGGGTACACCCGGCTGCGCGCCGAGGCCGGCCCGGACGGCGTGTGGCGGGCCCCGATGACATTCCCCGGCGAGGGCGTGTGGCGGCTCTACGCGGCGTTCACCCCGACCGGCGGGCCGGCCCTCGATCTCGGTGTGGACGTGCACGTCCCCGGCCCGTACGGCGCGTTCCGGTTCGACCACGAGGACCGGTCCGGCCTGTGCGGTCCCAGCGACCAGCAGGTCCGGCTGGACGGTGCGCTGCTGCCCGGCGGCACCTCGCGGCTGTTCGCCACGGTCGCCCGCGACGGCGTCCCGGTCACCGATCTCGAACCGGTCGACGGCGGCGCGTTCGGCTCGCTGACCGTGGTCCGGCAGGGCGATCTGGCCCGGTTCCCGGTGCGGCCGGAGGTGACCGGGGCGGACGCCGACGACCGGGCCGGGCCCGGCATCGCGTTCTCCGCGTCGGTCCCGGCGGCCGGCGACCACCGGCTGTTCCTCGACTACCGGTCCGACGGGGAGCTCCGCTCCTGCGAGTTCACCCTGCCGACGGCGCCGGGAAGCTGAGCCGTGCGCTCCCCGCAGCCGTTCCCGGTCGCCGTCACCGCCGCTGTGACGGCGCTGCTGCTGCCGGTGGCCGGACCGCCGCTCGCGCCGCCGCCCGCCCTGCCGGGATTGCTCGCGGTGAGCGTGCTGCTCGCGACGGGCGTCGTCCTGGTCGCCGGCCGGGCCGGGCACCGGGCGGCGGCCGCCGCGCTGCGGACCGGGACCGTCACCGCCGACGTGGGCGTCTCGGTCGCGACGCTCGGCGCGTCGGCGTGGGCGGCACCGGCGGTGCTCGCCGCGGCCGTCTCCCCGGCGGGATCGCAGGCCGTGCTCGGCGGGTGGGGTGCCGGGGCCGGGCCGGCGGAGCTGCTCGGGCTGCTGGGCGGCCCGGCCCTGCTGCCCGGCACGGCGGCCGTGCTGACCGTGCTCGCGGTCCTCGTGCAGCGCACCGGCCGGAACGGCTCGGCGACCGCCGGTACGGGCCGGCCGGCCCGAGGGTTCGATCCGGCGGACCCGGCAGGCGCCGCGCCGGGTCCGCGGGACGCGTTGCGCGCGGTGGCGGACCGCTGGTGCGCGCGCGCGGTCCCGGCGGTGGTGCTGCTCGCGCTGGCCGTGACCGGGTTCCGGGTGGGTGCCGGGCAGCCGTGGCCGGAGGCGGGCCAGGCCGGTCTCGCGGTGCTCCTGGCCGCCTGCCCGGTCGCGCTGCTCGCCGCGGTCCCGGCCGCCGTGCGGGCCGCCGACCGGGCCGGCGGGCCGGACGTGCGGCTGCCGCTGCCCGGCCTCGGGCCCCGCCAGGACCCGATCGGCTGGACCCGGCCGTTCGGCGCGCACGGCGTCGTCGCGCGGATCGACACCGTCGTGCTTGCCGGGCCGGACGTGCTCACCGGGGCCGGTCCCGGCGCGGTCGTCGTGCACCCGGCGCCCGGCGAGGATCCGGCCACGGTGCTGCGGCTGGCCGCGTCGGTGACGGCGGGCTGCCGGCCCGGATCCGATCTCGCGCCGGTCGCCCGGGGACTGGCCGCCGCCCACGGCGGGCCGGTGCCGGACGTCGCCGAGGCCGACGAGCAGCCGGGCCTCGGGGTGTCCGGGCTGGTCGCCGAGCTGATCCCGGTCGACGGCCTGCGGCCGGGAGTGGTCACCGGCCGGCTGCGTGGCGGGGCCGGGAACCGGCCTTCCAACGGCACCGGCCCGAGCACGGCGGGTAGAGCGGCGGTTACGGCGGCCGACACCGTGGCGGGTACCGCCGCCGGGCAGCCGGTGGTCGCCCTCGCCGAACACCCCGCCGGTCCCGCGCGCACGGCTGATCCCGCCCGTCCCGCCACCGGTCCCGACCGCGCCGCCGGTCCCGCTCGTCCCGTCGGGCCTGCCGGTCCCGACCACGCCGCTGGCCCCGCCGGTCCTGCCGGTCCTGCCGGTCCTGCCGGTCCCGTGCCCGGCCCGGCCGCGACGGTGGTGGCGCACGCGGTGCTCGCGGGCTCCGCGGAGTGGCTCCGGGAGCACGGCGTCCGGCTCCCGCCCGGCCTGCGGGCGGAGCGCGAGCGCGCCGTCGCCGCGGGGGCCTCCGTGGTCGCCGTCGCCTGGGACGGCGCGGCCCGGGCCGTCTGCACCCTGGAGCGGGTCGCGCACCCGTCGGTGGCCGCCGGGACGGCGGCGCTGCGGGCCGCCGGCGCCGCGCCTGCTCTGCTCACCCCCGACGACGACGGTGCCGCGCACACCCTCGCCCGGGCCGCCGGACTGGACCCGGCGGACCCGGACGCCGTCCGCGCCGGGCTGGGGCCCGCGGCCCGGGCGGCCGCCGTCGCGGGACTGCGTGCCCGCGGCCGCACCGTCGCCGTCGCAGCCGATCCCGGGACCGACCCGGACGCGCTGGCCGGCGCCGATCTCGCCGTCGCGCTGCGCCCCTGGCCCGCCGGGGACGGCGCGACCACCCCCGGTCCCGGCGAGCGGGACCCGGTTCCCGCCCCCGCGACGGGATCCGCGAGGATCGCCGCCCGGGGCGGCCCCGCCGAGGTGGCCGCAGCCCTCGTACTGGCCCGGCGGGCCCGCGCGCACACCCGCCGCGCGGTCGTCGCCGCGGCGGTGCTGGCGGCCGTCGGGACGGCCCTCGCGGTCGCCGGAGCACCCGGTCCCGCGGTCGCCGCGCTGCCGGTCCTGGGGGCGCTCGCGGTGCGCGCCCGGCGGATCCGGACGGGTGTCCGGGCACCGTCCGGCGCACCGCCGGAATGCCGATGACGCAGCGTTCGAAATCCCGGTTACCAGCGGGTAGGGTGACCCCACACCGGGTGAAAGGTAGGGGGCCGATGACCGGAACCGCCACGCCTCGGGGCGCGCGCCTGTCCCGTGGAGCGCGCCGCGCCCAGCTGCTGCTGGCCGCCCGCGACGTGTTCGCCGAGCAGGGCTACCACGCGGCGGCGATGGACGACATCGCCGAGCGGGCCGGGGTCAGCAAGCCGGTCCTCTACCAGCACTTCCCCGGCAAGCTCGAGCTGTACCAGGCACTGCTGACGACCTACGCCGAGGAGCTCGTCGAGCGCGTCTCCGGGGCGATCGAGCGGACCGGCGACAACAAGGAGCGCGTGCAGGCCGCCGTCGCCGCCTACTTCGACTTCGTCGCCGGTGAGGGCAAGGCGTACCGGCTGGTGTTCGAGTCCGACCTGCGGGGCGACCCGGAGGCCGCCTCCGTGGTGGAGAGCGCGCTCGACCGGTGCATCGACGCGGTCGCCGGTGCGGTCACCACCGACGCCGGGCTGGACCAGGACCGGGCCCGGCTGCTCGCCGTCGGACTGGTCGGGCTCAGCCAGGTCGGCGCCCAGTTCTGGCTGGACTCCGACCAGCGGGTCCCGCGCGACGAGGCGGTGGCGCTGATGACGTCGCTGGCCTGGCGGGGCATCGGCGGGTTCCCCAAGCTCACCGACAGCCCGGACCAGCGACCCGAGCAGCAGCGCACCGACCTGCACTGACCGGCACCTGCACCGACCGCGACCTGCATCGACCGGGCCGGGCGGTCACGCCGCCCGGTCGAGCCCGGCCGTCCCGCGCACCAGCGCACCGATCCGGGCCGCCACCCCGGCGACCCGCTCGACGGGCAGCATGTGCCCGGCGTCCGGGAACACGGTCAGCCCGGCGCGGGGCAGCCGGTCCCGGATCCGGCGCGAGTAGCGGGGCGGGGTCAGCCGATCCCGGGACCCGACCAGCACCTCGACCGGGAGCTCGGCGAACGCGGCCAGCGCCGCGTCCCGCTCGTGCGCGGTCAGCGTCGGGGTGAACCCGGAGATCGTCGTCGGACGGCAGGCGGCGATCGCGTCGCAGGTGAGCCGGACCGCGTCGCGGTCCGGGTGCCGACCGAGCAGCAACGGCCGGACGGCGGCCCGCAGCAGCGCCGGATGCGTGCTCAGCGCTCGCCGGTCGGTCCACAGCGGGCTGACGGTGACCTTCTCCTTGCCGGCCAGGAACAGCTCCGCCGGGCGGCCGCTCATGCCGAGCGTCGCCGCCGCGCCGAGCCCGCCGCTGGCGGTGGCGACCAGTGCCACCCCGGCGACCCGGGCCGCGACCAGGTCCGGATGCCGCTGGGCGAGCGACATCGCGGTCATCCCGCCCATCGAGTGCCCGGCGATCACCACCGGCCCGGCCGGGACGACCTGGGTGATCACCTCGGCCATGTCGTCGGCCAGCCGCTCGAGGGTCTTGTGCTCGTCGGGGGTGTCGTCGGACCGGCCGTGCCCGCGGTGGTCGTAGCGGACCACCCGGGCCGGCGGTGCGGACTGCGCACCGCCGGCCAGCACGTCCGCGACCGGCGCCCAGCAGCGCTCGTCGAGGGTCCAGCCGTGCGCCAGGAGCACCGTCACCGGTGCCGACTCCGGCCCGGACACCCGCACGTACAGCCCGGTCCCGTCGCGGGTCACGATCCGCCTGCTCACGTCCGGCTCCTCTCGGTTCTGGCTGGGTCTCAGATCAGGTGGGCGCGCTTCCACAGCAGCTCCGACGGGCCGCCGATGACGCCCTGCTCCCGCAGGAACGGCACGAGCTTGCGGGCCGACCAGCGCAGCATCTCGCGATGGTGCGGATTGGCCCGCGCGGCCCGCCGGCCGACCGACGGCTCGATGCCGACGCTGCGGTAGACCTCGGGATGGATCAGGTTCCGGGCGACGACGTAGGCGATCGCCGCGGTCTCGTTCCGGGCCAGCATGCGCTGCGCCGCGTTCGTCCGCGGCATGAGCCGCTGCAGCTCCTCGCGGGCGTACCGGACGTGCCGCGCCTCCTCCGTCACGTGGATCTTGTTGATCATCCGGGACAGCGGCTGGACGCGCTCGTCGCGCATCCCCTCGCGCTGCAGCTGGTCGAGGATCTCCTCGACGTAGAGCGTCCCGGCGAACATCGCCGGACCGGTCCCGATCGTCTTCATCACCCGGCCCAGCTCGTGGGTGATCCGGTCCGGCGCGTAGTCCGGGACCCCGTAGCGCTCGGTGGCCTTGGCGAACATCATCGAGTGCCGGCACTCGTCGGCGATCTCCACCAGCGCGTACTGAATGTGCGCGCGACGCGGGTCGCGGTCGTAGGCGTAGCGCAGCAGCATCTGCATGAGGATCATCTCGAACCACAGCCCGATCCGGGCGACGCTGCAGAACTCGTGCACCGACAGCGTGACCCGCTGCTCCTCGGACAGCCCGTCCCACAGCGGGGTGCCGTACAGCGAGACCCGCTCGGGGACGACGCCGTAGCGGCCCTCGACCAGCGGCGCCTCCCAGTCGATGTCGATCGACGGGTCGTAGGACCGGTCGACCGAGCTGCGCAGCAGCCGCCGCGCCGTGTCCTCGCGGTCGGCCACCCGGGCCTTGCTGCCGGTGCGGGCGGGAGCGCTCATCGGGCACGCCTTCCTGTCTGACGCCGGTCCGGCCGGGGCCGGATCCGTGGGCGATGTGCTGTTCCGGACACCGCAGGCGACTTGCTGTTACCAGCGGTAACGGCTACCACTGGTAACGTGCCCCAGGAGCAGAGGGATGTCAAGCCGGACGCCCGCACCCAGCGCCGCGAGCAACGCCGGTCGGAGATGGTCGATGCGGCCGTCGAGGCCGTCCGCGAACACGGCCCCGGCGTGTCCGTCGCGCAGATCGCCGCGGCCGCCGGGATCACCAAGCCGGTGCTCTACCGGCACTTCACCGACCGGGCCGACCTGCAACGCGCCGTCGGCGAGCGGGCGGCGGAGATGCTGATGGAGCGCATCTACCCGGTGCTCGCGGTGGAGGCCGAGCCGATCGAGCACGTCGCCGCGGTGATCGACGCGTTCCTCGGCGGGGTCGAGGACGAGCCGCAGCTCTACCGGTTCGTCGTCGCCAACCCGGCGGAGCCGGCCCCCGGCGCCGAGATCGTCGAGGACGTCCGTGGCCGGATCGGTGCCCTGCTGGCCACCCTGATCGGTGAGCGCCTGCGCGCCGACGGACGTGACTCCGGCGGCGCCGAGGTCTGGGCGCTCGGACTCATCGGGCTCGTCCAGGCCGCCGGGGAGTGGTGGCTGGACCGCCGCACGATGAGCCGGGACGCGCTGACCAACTACCTGTCCGCGCTGATCTGGGGCGGGATCGCCGGCGTCGCCGGGCTGGACGCGCCGACCGCGAACGCCGACATCCTGCGGCTGGTGCCGAACCCGCACACCGCGACCGGCACCGGCCCGGAGGACTGACCGGCATGGACGAGCACGAGCACGAGCACGGCGACGAGGGGTACCGGGGCCCGGCGACGCTGGTCGTCGACGGCGAGGAGATCCCGGTGGAGGTGCTGCTGGACGCCCGGCACGAGCCGTTCGACGGCCGCCTGCACTGGTCCGGCCGGGTGCTCGCGCATCCGCGGCTGAGCGAGCTGCTGGGCACCCGGGGCGCCGACGCCGAGATCCGGACCCCGGGGCACGCCGCCGCCGGGACGCTGTCCGAGCCGGACCTGTGGGACCGGTTCCGGATCGCCGGGACCGGGCGTCCGCCGTTCGCGCTGGACGACCCGCCGCCGCCGGAGACCGACTGAGCGGCACCGGCGGCAGCACACGGAACGGGCCCGGTCCCCGCAGGGACCGGGCCCGCGGCCACCGGTCGGTCGCGCCGGTGGCGCACGCCGCTCAGGGCTTGGCAGCCAGACCGAACCCGACCTTGCGCTCCTCGCCCGGGCCGATCTCCACGTAGGAGATCCGCCCCACCGGGACGACGAAGCGGTTGCCCTGATCGTCGGTCAGGTCCAGCAGACCGTCGTCGGACTTCATCGCCCCGCTCACGAGCTGGGCCACCTCGTCCGGCGTGCGGTCGCTGGACACCACGAGCTCGCGCGGGGTCTCCGCGATGCCGATCTTGACCTTCACCGGTTGGCCTCCCGATCCGTTCACGTCCTGCCCTTGCCGGCGCCAGGCTAGTCCAGAACGGGCTCACGACAGCCCGAGCCTGCTCATCCGCCTGCCGTGGGCCACCTGGACGGTCTTGATCAGGCCCGCGACGCCGCCCTTCTCCCCCGACCCGAGCACGATGAACTCGGCCAGCTCGTCCCGCTCGGCCACCACCCGCTGGGCGTGCGTGACGGCCTCGCCGAGCAGCCGCCTGCCCCACAGGGCGAGCCGGTCGCGCTGGTGCGGGTTCGCCTCGCAGGCGGCGCGCACCTCGCGCTCGGCGAACGCCGAGTGGCCGGTGTCGGCCAGCACCCGGCGGACCAGGTCACCGGTGGCCGGATCCACCCAACCGGCGACCTCGCGGTAGAAGTCGGCACCCAGGCCGTCCCCCAGGTAGGCCTTCACCAGCGACTCCAGCCAGCTCCGCGGGGCGGTCGAGGCGTGGTAGCTGTCGATCAGGGTGACGAACGGCGCCATCGCGTCGGCGATCGCCACGCCTGCCCCGCCGAGGTGCTCCTCGATCAGCCGGAAGTGGCCGATCTCCGCGGCCGCCATCGTGGACAGCTGGGCCCGGCCCGCGAGGGTCGGCGCGGCCCGCGCGTCCTCGGCGAGCCGGTCGAACGCGGACAGTTCGCCGTAGCCGAGCACGCCGAGCAGCTCGACGGTCACCGGGGTGGGTCCGGCGGCCGGCGAACCGGCATCGGTGGTCATGGCGGCCACCCTAACCGGATGGTGGGCGGCACCCCGGATGATCACCTGCGGGGTGCGCGAGGTATCTCACTCGTCCGGCGCGCGGCGTCCTCGTCGTGCAATGGGACGTCGAGGGGTATCATGCGGACAGCGCGTTGCCGACATGCGGACGACGTGCACACGCGCGGGACCGGGAAACGGGGCGGGCGGGCCGTACTTCGGCCGGCCACATCTCACCGGACCCGCACCCGACATGGTGCGCGCAGCGCCTCGGCGGCTCTCCTGCCCCGACCCCGACGCGGGCGAGCGGCGGTCGACGAGCCACGCCACGGCTCCTGTGCGCGGAGAGAGGCGATCATCCTGTCCGTTCCCGAAGACAGCGCAGAAGCCGGCGCCGGTCCCGCCACGGAGACCACCGGCACCGAGGCCGACCCGGGCTTCCTGTCCACCGGCATCACCCCCGCCGAGGCCCCGCTCGGCGTCACCAATCCCGGCGGCGAGAAGCTGCCCCCGACCTTCGCCGAGCTCGGCGTCCGCGAGGAGATCGTCTCCGCGCTCGCGGAGAACGACATCGTCCGCACCTTCGCGATCCAGGAGCTGACGCTCCCGCTGGCGCTGGCCGGTGAGGACGTGATCGGCCAGGCCCGTACCGGCACCGGCAAGACGCTGGGCTTCGGCGTGCCGCTGCTGCAGCGGATCACCCCGCCCGGCGAGCGGGCCGCCGCCACCGCCGAGGGCGAGGCCGCGGACCGCACGAAGGACGTCCCGCAGGCGCTCGTCGTCGTCCCGACCCGCGAGCTCTGCGTGCAGGTCGCGCGGGACATCGCCGCGGCGGGCAAGAACCTGGGCGTGCGTGTCGTGGCCATCTACGGCGGCCGCGCCTACGAGCCGCAGCTGGAGGCCCTGCGCAAGGGCGTCGACGTCATCGTCGGCACACCCGGCCGACTGCTGGACCTCGCCGAGCAGCGGCACCTGGTCCTCGGGCGGGTCAAGGCGCTCGTCCTCGACGAGGCCGACGAGATGCTCGACCTGGGCTTCCTGCCCGACGTCGAGCGCATCCTGCGGATGCTCCCCGAGGAGCGGCACACGATGCTGTTCTCGGCGACCATGCCGGGCCCGATCGTGCAGCTGTCCCGGGCGTTCCTCACCCGCCCGACGCACATCCGCGCCGAGGAGGCCGACCAGGGCTCCATCCACGAGCGCACCAAGCAGCTCGTCTACCGGGCGCACGCGATGGACAAGGTCGAGCTGGTCACCCGGGTCCTGCAGGCCCGTGAGCGCGGCTTGACCATGATCTTCACCCGGACCAAGCGGACCGCCCAGCGGGTCGCCGACGACCTGGCCGAGCGCGGGTTCGCCGCGGCCGCGGTGCACGGCGACCTGGGTCAGGGTGCCCGCGAGCAGGCGCTACGCGCGTTCCGCTCGGAGAAGGTCGACGTGCTGGTCGCGACGGACGTCGCGGCCCGCGGCATCGACGTCACCGGGGTCACCCACGTGATCAACTACCAGTGTCCCGAGGACTCCAAGACCTACGTGCACCGGATCGGCCGGACCGGGCGCGCCGGGCGCGAGGGCGTCGCCGTCACGCTCGTCGACTGGGACGAGATGCCGCGCTGGAAGATGATCTCCGACGACCTGTCGCTGGGCATCGACGAGCCGGTGGAGACGTACTCGACGTCGGACCACCTGTTCACCGACCTGGACATCCCGACCAGCGCGACCGGGCGGCTGCCGCTGTCCGCGCGCACCCGGGCCGGGCTCGGCGCCGAGTACATCGACTCCGAGGGCGACCACCAGGGATCGCGCAAGCAGCGCGGCGGCGGCCGCACCGGCCGGGACTCCGGGCCGTCCGCCCAGCCGGGTGACGACGACGGCCGTCGTCCCGCCCGCAAGCGGCGCGCCCGCACCCGGACCCGGGGCGGGGTGACCGTCGACGCCGGCTCCACGGCCGGCGAGGCCCCCCAGGAGTCGTCCGGCTCCGCCGCACCCGCCACCGGCCCCGAGGCGTCCGGCTCCGCCGACGGCGAGGGCACGAAGCCGCGCCGCAGGCGGCGCCGCGGCGGGTCCCGGCGGCGGTCCGGTGGCGAGTCCGCCGACGGGGCCGACGCCGCCGCCAGCTGACGGGCCCGTACCGCGTGCTGCGCCCGCGGCACCTGCGCCGCGCGCCGTGGCCGCAGGTGCCCGCCGAACGACGACACCGCGGTGACCGCATGGTCGCCGCGGTGCTCGTGCTGCTGCTCGGCGGCGTGGCACTGCTCTACGGCGTGCAGAGCCCCGCGGCCAACACCGAGTCGGTCCCGGCGACGACCGCCGCCACCCCGCCGCCGCCCGCCGGCCCGGTCCCCGCGTCCTTCGACGAGCTGTGGCGGGCGGCCAGCCCGGCCACCCCGGTCCCGCTGGTCGCCGGGGACGGCGTCGTCGTCGCCGAGGGGACCCGGCTCTCCGGGCGGGACGCCGTCACCGGTGCGGAGCGCTGGTCGTACTCCCGCGATCTCGCCCTGTGCACGACCGGGTTCGCCGACGGCCGGGTGATGGCCCTCTACCGCAACGACGAGTACTGCTCGGAGCTGACCACGCTCAATCCCGGCACCGGCGGGCGCGGCCCGAACCGGACCCTGGACGCCCGCCCGGGGACCCGGCTGATCGGCCAGGACCCGGTGCTCGCGACCGGCGAGGACTATCTGGAGACGTTCCGCTCGGACCTGGTACGGACCGCGGAGTACGGCACCGTCCGGGCGCCCGCCGAGCCCGGCACGCAACCGCGCAGCGGCTGCACCTTCCGGTCGTTCGCCGCCGCCCAGGACCGGGCCGGGGTGCTGGAACGCTGCCCCGGGGAGACGACCGAGCGGCTGTCCGTGCTCCGCCCGAGCAGTACCGACGGCGACCGCCCCGCGTTCGACTCCTCCGCCGAGATCGGCACCGACGGGGCGCAGCTGATCGCGCTGTCCCCGGAGCGGGCCGCCGTGCTGCTGCCCGGCGTGCCGCGGCTCGCCCTGTTCGACCGCGGTGGCCGGCGGATCGGCGAGTTCCCGGTCGCCGCGGGCGCGACCATCTCGGTGCCCGCCGACGGCGTCGCGCGGACCCGCACCGGCGGGCCGGACGATCCCACCCGCTACTGGTGGACCGGTGGCGCCACCGTCGCGCTGGACGCGGGCACCCTGCAGCCGCGCTGGTCGGTTCCCGGCACGCTCGGCCCGGGCACCCGGTACGGCGACCGGCTGCTGGTGCCGGTGCCGGGCGGGCTGGCCGACGTCGATCCGGCCGACGGCGCGGTCCGCCGCACCGTGCCGGTCGACCGCGGGGACCGGACCGGCCCGGTGCAGGTCGCCGCGCAGGGCGGGCTGCTGGTGGAGCTGCGCGGGACCGAGATCGTGGTGCTCGGGCCGGCGGCCCGCTCCTAGAGGAACCAGCCCAGGCCCAGCACCAGCGCGACGGTGCCGATCACCCCGAGCGCGGCGAGCGTGCCGGTCCGGTCGGCGCGCCGGTCCGCGACCACCTGCCCGGTCACCGCGACCACCGCGGCGACCAGGTGGGCGGCGATCGCCCCGGTGCCGGGGCCCGGCACGCCGTTGCGCCCGGCCAGCCACTCCACGACGACGAGTCCGGCCGCCAGCACGACGAGCCCGCCGGCGAGCACCCCGGCCAGGCCGCGCAGGAGGCGGCCGGGCCCGGACATCCGGACCGGCGGGTCGACCGGCCGGGATTCCTGGTTCCGGCCGGCACCGCCGCGGCGGCGGGCGGGCGGCCGGGACGCGGGATGGTCGTCCGGTCCCGGGTCGGCCCCGCCGCCGATCCCGCGCCGGGAGCCGGCTCCCCCGCGGGCACCGGGCGCGCCGCGGCCACGGGTCTGCGGCGGCGCGGGACGGCGCGGCGGGGCCGGGTGACCGGTCGGCCGGGTCGGTGGCTCGACGCCCGGTGCGGGTGGCTGCGGCCGGCCCGGGCCGGCGGCGCCCCGGGCCGGCGGGCCCCCCGGCGCGGGCCCGGATGCGGGCGGGCGGCGGGCGTCCGGCGCGGGATGCCCGGCCCGGTCGTGGTGGTCCGGCACGCGCGTCACGAAACGAGCAGGTCCCACGGGCGCGGCTCGGGCACCGCGGCCCGGCCGTCGGCGCAGTGCCTGCGCACCGGGCAGGTGCCGCACTGCTCACCGGTGCGCGGCGGGAACGCCTCGTCCGGCCCGGCGCCCGCCGCCAGCGCCGCGACGGCGTCGGCCGCCCGGCCCGCGGTCGCCTCGGCGGCGGACACGTGCCCGGCCAGCGAGCTGTCGTCGTGCTCCCAGACGGCGACCGTGCCGGTCGGCACGTGGTGCAGCTCCACCTGCCGGCACCGGCGGTGGAACACCTCCCCCGCGGCGACGGCGTAGAGCGCGAGCTGGCGGGAGTCGCGGGCGTCGGTGTCGGTGGGAACCCGGCGGCCGGTCTTGAAGTCGACCACCCGCAGCCCGCCGTCGGGTCCGGCGTCCAGCCGGTCGATCCGGCCCTCCACCAGCAGCGACCCGACCGGCGCGCTCACCCACCGTTCGACGGCGACCGGCTCGGCGGTGCCGGCCGGGCCCTCGGCGGCCGCGGCCAGCCAGTCGGCGGCCCGGTCCCGGTAGCGCGCGGCCTGCGCATCGTCCCGGAAGCCCTCCCCGTTCCAGTGCTTCCCGACCAGCGCGGCGGCCTGCGCCGGGGTGCGCCGGTGCGCCGGCAGCGACGCCAGGGAGCGCAGCGCGAGATGCACGACCGCGCCCAGCGTGGTGTGCGCGAACGCGCCGCCGCGGGCCGGGGCGGGCCGGTCGACGTGCAGCATCCGGTAGCGCCGCGGGCAGGCGTCCCAGGTGTCCAGGCGGGCCGGGGTCACCCGGTGCAGTGCGGTCGCCCCGAAGTCGGGATCCAGCAGGTCCAGTCCGAGCTGGCCGTCCGGGGACCCGGTGGCGGGAGAGGCCATCCGGCAACGGTACAGCGGCCGGGAGCCCGCCCGACCGGCGCCGTGCTGATCAGCCGCCGACGGGCTCCACCCCGGTCGCGCGGTCCACGATCGCGGCGTACACCTCGGGATCGGTGGTCTCCTCGGCGAGCGGGGTCGGCTTGTTCGTGCCGTGGTAGTCGCTCGATCCGGTGACGAGCAGACCGTGCTCGGCGGCGAGTGCGCGCAGCAGCCCGCGGTCGTCGGGCACGTGGTTGGGATGGTCCACCTCGATCCCGGCCAGCCCGCGGCCCGCCAGGTCGACCAGCACCGACGGTTCGATCACGGTCCCGCGGACCCGGGCCAGCGGATGCGCGAACACCGCGACCCCGCCGGCCACGGAGATCATCTCGACGGCGGTCTCGACGAGCGTGTCGGCCCGCGGGACGTAGTAGGGGCTGTCGTTGTGCAGCAGCTCGGCGAACGCCTCGCTCACCGACCCGACGACGCCGGCCGCGACCAGCGCGCGGGCCAGGTGCGGCCGCCCGGCGCTGGCACCCTCGGGCAGGTGCGCGAACACGCCGTCGACGTCGACCGGGTACCCGTCGGCCGCCATCCGGCCGATCATCGTGTGCAGCCGCTGCACCCGCTCCGCCTGCAGCCGCTCCTGCTCGGCGACGATCGCCGGGTGCTGCGGGTCGAACAGGTAGCCGAGCAGGTGCACCGAGCAGCGCGGCTCGCCGTCGCGGCCGGTCGGGCTCAGGCAGGAGAACTCGGCGCCGCGGACCAGGGTCAGGCCCGGCGGGAGCGCCGCGACGGCGTCGTCCCACCCGATGGTGGTGTCGTGGTCGGTGATCGCGACGACGTCCACCCCGGCGGCGGCCGCCGCACGGACCAGCCCGGCGGGACTGTCCGTGCCGTCGGACGCGGTGGAGTGGGCGTGCAGGTCGATCACGGGCCGGGACACGTCCCGACCCTAACCGGCGGCCGGGATCAGCGCCGCCAGCGCGGCTTCGCCAGCATCCCGGTGGCGCGGGTCTTGCCCTTCTCGCCGAACACCAGCTCGGAGAGCGCCTCGTAGATCTCCTCGGGGCGGGGCATGTAGTCGATCCGGTTGAGCGCCTGGATCTGGCCCGCCGACTCGACGACCATCGTGCCGTAGCCGAGCATCCGACCGGACAGCGTGCGCTGGAACGTCAGGTCGGTGACTTTGCCCAGCGGCATCATGCCCACGTTGTGCACGATGATGCCCTGGGCGATCATCACCCGCTTGTCGGTGATGACGATCCGTTCGATCCACCACAGGATCGTCAGCGCCGTGAACCGCAGCACCGCGACCAGCACCAGGTAGAACGTCAGGTTGTCGACGACGACCTCGACCGCGGGGCTGTTCCCGGCCCGGTTCATCAGCAGCTCGAAGCCGACCACGACGGCGATGAACAGCGTCGTCTGCGTCATGTGCCTCGCCATGACGGCCCAGTGCTGGCGCACACGGATGACCCGCCGCTCCGTGGGGAGCAGGTACTCGTCGATCTCCCGGGGCGCGAGCACGACTCAGAGCAGCGACGTGACGAACGTCGACACCGACTGCGCCGCGTCGTAGAGGATGTTGCCCACGTTCGTCACCGAGTTCGCCGCCGCCTGCGGCGCGGTCACGACCAGGAAGATACCCAGCGCCACAGCGACCAAGATGAGAATCTTGCGCACGTTACCCGTCACCCGTTCCGGCCCGTTGGGACAACCTCGACATTGGTACCCGAACCCGCCAAGGCACGGGTACCGGCACCCGAGCAGCGTACCGTCATTCCGGATGACCGACAGTAGCCGACACATCGCCTGCGTGGGTGGAATCGTCCATGACCCCGACGGCCGACTGCTGCTGGTGCGCAGGGCGAACGAGCCCGGTCGGGGACTGTGGTCGGTCCCCGGCGGGCGGGTCGAGCCGGGTGAGGACGAGCGGTCCGCCGTCGTCCGCGAGCTCGCCGAGGAGACCGGCCTGTCGGTCCGGCCCGGCGAGCTCGCCGGCGTCGTCGTCCGCGGGCCGTACCGGATCGCGGACTACCGGTGCGACCTCGTCCCCGGTTCACCTGTCCGGCCCACGGCCGGGGACGACGCCGACGACGCCCGGTTCGTCGATCTCGCCGGCTACGACGCGCTGCCGGTGGTGGACGGGCTCACCGGGGTCCTGCGCGAGTGGGGCGCGCTGCCCCGGATCTGACCCGTCCGGCCGGGCTCAGCCCTGCGGCGTGGGACGGCCGGGCTGCTCGCCGCCGCGGGCGTCGCCGTAGGACTGCTTCGGCACCATCACCTTGCGCCGGAAGGTGCAGACGACGGTGCCGTCCTGCTTGTAGCCGCGGGTCTCGACGTACACGACACCGCGGTCGTCCTTCGACTTCGACGGGGTCTTGTCCAGGACCTCGGTCTCGCCGTAGATGGTGTCGCCGTGGAAGGTCGGCTTCGTGTGCTTGAGCGACTCGACCTCGAGGTTGGCGATCGCCTTGCCGGAGACGTCGGGTACCGACATGCCCAGCAGCAGCGAGTAGATGTAGTTGCCGACGACCACGTTCTTGCCGAAGTCCGTGGTCTCCCCCGCGTAGTGCGCATCCATGTGCAGCGGATGGTGGTTCATCGTGAGGAGGCAGAACAGGTGGTCGTCGTACTCGGTGACCGTCTTGCCGGGCCAGTGCTTGTAGACCGCACCGACCTCGAACTCCTCGTAGTAGCGCCCGAACTGCACCGTTCACGCTCCCATCACGTTCTTGATCCGTTGCGGGGGTAATCTATCGGGCGGCCCACGCGGGCAGCGGCGGTCCAACTCACACGCGCACGGTCGGGCATCTCACATTCCCGACACGTTCCGCGCGCGATGTGCGATGCACGGAGCAACGATCCGAGTGGGAACGGGGAGGTGAGCGCGGTGTCGCCCGAACAGTCGTCCGAACCCCAGGCACCGGTGAGCAGTACGTGCCGCCTCCCGCCGCCCGTCAACCGGACGGTGCACCCCGGCTGATCCCGGCGGGAGGCGTGACCCGTGTCCGGCGGCCGCCGCGGCGGCCACACGTCCACGAGCCGTGCTCGCCCGGCGAGCCGGCCCGCCGCCCGGAGGTCCCCGTGATGCCCTCGCTCTCCCAGCTCCGCCCCTCCATCCGCTCCGCCGCAGGCCGCACCCGGCGTGCCGACCGGATCGCGGCCCGCGCCGAGGCGGAGCGCCCGGCCCGGCTGCGCGTGCCGCTGTCGGCCTATGTCGTCGACTGCGGCGTGTACGTCGACGGCGAGCGGCTCCCCGGCCGCTGGACGCACGACGAGGCGATCGCCGAGGTCCGCGAGCGCGGCGCCGGGTTCGTGTGGATCGGGCTGCACGAGCCGGACGCCGAGCAGATCTCCGGTGTCGCCGAGACCTACGGGCTGCACGAGCTGGCCGTCGAGGACGCGGTGCATGCGCACAACCGGCCGAAGCTGGAGCGCTACGACGAGACGCTGTTCATGGTGCTCAAGACGGTCCGCTACGTCGGGCACGCGGACCCGACGACGGCGAACGAGATCGTCGAGACCGGCGAGGTGATGGCGTTCCTGGGCCGGGACTTCGTGGTGACGGTCCGGCACGGCAGGCACACCGGGCTGGGCGAGGTGCGACGGCGGCTGGAGGACGATCCGGAGCAGCTGCGGCTGGGCCCGGCCGCGGTGCTGCACGCCATCGCCGATCACGTCGTGGACTCCTACATCGAGGTCGTCCGGCAGATCGAGAACGACCTGGACGCGGTCGAGGCGGAGGTGTTCTCGCCGGGTTCGACGATGAACCCGGAGCAGATCTACGTGATGAAGCGGGAGATCCTCGACCTGCGGCGCTGCGTGATGCCGCTGGTCGGGCCGATGCGCAAGCTGTCCGAGGGCTACAGCGCGCTGGTGCCGCACGACGTGCGGTCCTACTTCCGCGACGTCGACGACCACCTCGGCGGTGTCGCCGAGCAGGTCGCCGGGTTCAACGAGCTGCTCACCACGCTGGTCGACGCCGTCCTCGCGAAGATCAGCATGCGGCAGAACAACGACATGCGGAAGATCACCGCCTACGCCGGCCTGATCTCGGTGCCGACGATGATCGCCGGCGTCTACGGGATGAACTTCGACTACATGCCCGAGCTGCACTGGAGCTTCGGCTACCCGATGGTGCTGCTGATCATCGCGACGATCTGCACGCTGCTGTACCGCAACTTCCGCCGCAACGGCTGGCTGTAGCCGGTTCTGCCGGCGGGCCGGCGATCGGCACTGCCGGCGGGCCGGCGATCGGGCACCGCCGGCGGGCCGGCGATCGGGCACCGCCGGCGGGCCGGCGATCGGGCACCGCCGGCGGGCCGGCGATCGGGCACCGCCGGCCGGGCTCAGACCCGTGGGGCGCCGGCCGGTGGGGTGGGCGGCTCGTCGTCGTCCCCGGGGGCACCGCCCGGGCCGGCGGCGGTGTCCGCGTCGCCCGCGGTGACGTCGTCGGAGTACCCGGGACCGCCGGCGGCCCCGGTGGCCTCCGGCGGGAGCTCGTCGGCGTAGCCCGGGTCGTCCGGGCCGCCCTCGTCGACCGGCTCGGCCTCGACCGGGCCGGTCGGGTCCGCCCGGTCGTCCGGGTCCGCCCGGTCGTCCGGGTCCGCCCGGTCGTCCGGGTCCGCCCGGTCGTCCGGGTCCGCCGGGCCGTCCGGGCCGGCGGGGGGTCCGGGCGCGGGCCGCCAGCCGGCCGCGGCCAGCGCGGACGAGCGGGCGATCCGCTCCCCCACCACGTCCGGCTCGTCCGGCCGCCTGCCGAGGAAGGTGTGCACCAGGTGCTGCTGCAGGCCGCCGACGGTCTGCACCCGGACGTCGGAGAACCCGGCCCGCTCCATCCGGTGCACCATCTGCTCCGGGCCGCCCGCGCCGCTGATCCGCTTCGCTCGGTAGCGCGCGAGATCGGCGACGCCCCAGCGCATCGCGGCCATCGGGACCAGGTAGGTCCAGGCGGCGGCGGCCCAGCGCATCCGGCCGCGGGTCCCGCCGACCGCGTAGTCGTGCACCGCCAGCGGCGCGCCGGGCGCGAGCAGGGCGAGCAGCCGGCGCAGGCCGTGCTCGGCGTCGGGCAGGTTCGACACCAGGTAGGAGGCGAGGATGCCGTCGAACGGGCCCTCGATCCCGGCCTCGGCGAGGGTCTCCAGCTTGGCGTGCACGAAGGTGACCCGGGGCGACCAGTTCTTCTTCCTGGCGACCGCGAGCATCTCCGCGGAGGCGTCGACGGCGACGACCTCGGCGCCCTTCACCGTCGTCAGCAACGCCTCGGTGGACACCCCGGTGCCGCAGCCGATGTCGAGCAGCCGCAGGCCGGGCCCGTCACCCAGGCCCATCCGGGACGCCGAGACCCGCAGGTGCGCCTTGTAGCTGGGGATGGAGCCGACGAACCCGTCGTACCCGCCCGCGCCGCGCCCGTAGGCGCGGTGCACCGTGGACGGGCGGATCTCGTCGGTCTGCCGCGCCTCGCCGTTCACGGGCGTGATCCTGCCCCGGCGGGCACCCTCCCCGGAACCCGACGCGCCCGGGCGATACCGGTACGGGCCCGGTCGGGGTGGGCTCACCGCCCACCCGACCGAGCCCGATCCCCCGTTCGGGAGCCGTCACACCACCCGTGCGGCGCAGCGGTTCCCGGGCCGGTCGGCGCCCGGGTCCGTTCCGCACGCTCGCTCAGCAGCACCGGCCCTGCGGGTTGTTCTCCTGGTGCTCGGTCCGGGCCCGCCAGTACTCCCGCTCGGTCATCGGCGGGTGGTCGTGCCCGGCGCGGCGGTGGTGGTCGAGGTAGCGCTCGTAGCGGTCCGCCCCGATCACGCCCCGCCACCACCAGGCGAGGCCGCGCAGGCCGTCCCGCACCGCCTCCGCCCGCCCGGCGCCGGCCATCAGTGCCCGGCCCGCACGCGGTCGCCGACCGCCTCGGTCCAGCGCTTCTCCAGCTCCTTCTCGGCCGGCGAGGCGATCAGCCCGGACGGTGCGTAGATCTGCGACGGCGCCGGCGGGTCCTCCAGCTCGGGACGGCCGCCGATGGCGATCGACCGCCAGGCCGAGAGCACCGCGGTGACGATCACGATGATCGCCAGCGTCACGAACAGGATGGACAGCGAGCCCTGGATGAAGGTGTTGCGGACGACCGCGGCCATCGCCTCCGGGGTGGCCGCGTTGCCGAAGCTCGTCTCGCCGGCCGCGATGGCCTCGCGGAAGGCGAAGTGCTGCGCCCAGTAGCCGATCGCCGGCTTCGGCGAGAAGATCTTGAACATCGACGCGGTGATCGTGACGACCGCGGCGAACGCCAGCGGCACCCCGATGATCCACAGGTACCGCACCTGCCCGCGCCGGGCCACCAACGCGAGACACACGGCCAGCGCGATCGCGGCGAGCAGCTGGTTGGCGATGCCGAACAGCGGGAACAGCGTGTTGATCCCGCCGAGCGGGTCGGTCACGCCCATCACCAGGATCGCGCCCCAGCCGCCGACCATCAGCGCGGTGCAGATCCAGGCGCCGACCCGCCACGACGTGTCCTTGAACCGCGGGACGACGGTGCCGATCGCGTCCTGCAGCATGAAGCGCGCCACCCGGGTGCCCGCGTCCACCGCGGTGAGGATGAACAGCGCCTCGAACATGATCGCGAAGTGGTACCAGAAGCTCATCATCGACGGGCCGCCGATGAACTGCTGCATGATGTTCGCCAGCCCGACCGCCAGGGTCGGGGCGCCGCCGGTGCGGGAGACGATCGACTCCTCGCCGACCAGCGCCGCGGTCGACGCGAGCTGGTCCGGCGTGACGTTGACGTTCATCAGGCCCAGCGAGTTCACGAACGCGGCCGCGCCCTCGACGGTGCCCTCGGTGAGCGAGGCGGGGACGTTCATCGCGAAGTACAGCCCGCGGTCGATCGACAGCGCCGCGACCAGCGCCATGATCGCCACGAACGACTCCATGAGCATGCCGCCGTAGCCGATGAAGCGGGTCTGCCGCTCCTTCTCGACGAGCTTCGGGGTGGTCCCCGAGGAGATCAACGCGTGGAACCCGGAGAGGGCGCCGCAGGCGATCGTGACGAACAGGAACGGGAACAGCGACCCGGCGACGACCGGGCCGTCGTCCCGCCCGGCGAACTCGCTGAACGCGGGCGCCGCCAGCTCCGGCCGGACGACGATGATCGCCACCGCGAGCAGCACGATGGTGCCGATCTTCATGAAGGTCGACAGGTAGTCGCGCGGCGCCAGCAGCAGCCACACCGGGAGCACCGCGGCGACGAAGCCGTAGATGATGATGCCCCAGGCGATCGTCACCCGGTCCAGGGTGAACAGCGCCTGGCCCCACTCGGTCTCGGCGACCCAGCCGCCGGCGACGATCGCGACGATCAGCATCGCGAAGCCGATCCAGGAGACCTCGGAGACCTTCCCGGGCCGCAGGAAACGCAGGTAGACGCCCATGAACAGGGCGATCGGGATGGTCAGCGCCACCGAGAAGACGCCCCACGGGCTCTCGCCGAGTGCGTTGACCACGACCAGCGTGAGCACCGCGATCAGGATGATCATGATCGAGAGGGTGGCGACCAGCGCGGCCGTGCCGCCGACCCGGCCGAGCTCCTCGCGGGCCATCTGGCCCAGCGAGCGCCCGCCGCGGCGCATCGAGAAGAACAGGACCAGGTAGTCCTGCACCGCACCGGCCACGATGACGCCGACGATGATCCAGATCGTGCCGGGCAGGTACCCCATCTGCGCGGCGAGGACCGGGCCGACCAGCGGGCCGGCACCGGCGATCGCGGCGAAGTGGTGGCCGTAGAGCACCCGCCGGTCGGTCGGGACGAAGTCCTGGCCGTTCTCGGCGTACTCGGCGGGGGTGGCCCGCCGGTCGTCCGGCTTGAGCAGCTTCCGCTCGATGTAGGTCGAGTAGAAGCGGTAGGCGATCAGGTAGGTGCTGACCGCCGCGAACACGAACCAGATCGCGTTCACCGTCTCGCCGCGGACCAGGGCCAGCATCACCCACCCGAGGCCACCGAGCAGCGCGATCGTCGTCCAGATCGCGATCTTGAGCGGCGTCCATGTGCGCCGCTCGGCGAGGAACACGTCCTCGTCCACCGCGGCCGGCGGGAGTTCCTGCCCCGCCGCACCGCCGCCTGACACCTGTGTCATAGCGCGTCCCTCCCGGTATGTCCGAGGCGCACTATAAGCAGTTCGGTGCGAAATGAAAGGGCCTTGCGAAGATCGTGAGGAACGAGACCGCCGCCACCCCTGCGGGTGACGGCGGCCTGATCGCGCTACCGGCTCAGAAACCTCCGCCGGGGCTGCCCATCGCGAGCCGGGCGAGCATCTCGCGGGCCTGCTCGGCGTTGCGCGGCTCGCACAGCACGTCGTACCGGCCGGCGACCATCTGGCTGGCCGACTGGAAGTCCCGGCGGCCGCGGCTGGCGCCGTAGCCGACGGCGGCGAACACCATGCCGAACACGGCACCGGACGCCAGGCCGACGACGATCGGCCAGAAGCTGCCGTCCGGCGAGAACAGCGACAGCAGCAGACCGACGAACAGACCCAGCCAGGCACCGGACGCGGCGCCCGAGCCCAGCACCCGGCCCCAGGTGAGCCGGCCGATCACCCGCTCGACCAGCATCAGGTCGACGCCGACGATCGTCACGTCGCGGACCGGGAAGTCCGAGTCGGCCAGGTGGTCGACGGCCCGCTGCGCCTCCTCGTAGGTGGCGTAGGAGCCCACCGGCCACCCGGTCGGCGGGGTGGGCAGCTGCGGCAGGCCCGGTGCCGGGCGTGCCTGGCCGCCGAAGGGGTTGGTCATGGCGATTCTCCTCGCAGGTGGTGTTCCGCTTCTGCTACCGGGCAACGGTCGACGGCCGTCCGGTGTGCCCGAGGAGACTAGCGACGTCTCGCACGTCACGTGCGCGCACGACGCGCACGTGACGTGCGGCGTGACCTCAGCGCAGCTTGTAGTCGCGCAGCAGGCCGCGGGAGATGATCGTCTTCTGGATCTCCGAGGTGCCCTCACCGATCAGCAGGAACGGCGCCTCGCGCATGAGCCGCTCGATCTCGTACTCCTTGGAGTAGCCGTAGCCGCCGTGGATCCGGAACGAGTCCTCGGTGACCTCCTTGCAGTACTCCGAGGCGAGCATCTTGGCCATCCCGGCCTCGACGTCGTTGCGCTCGCCGCGGTCCTTCAGGCGCGCGGCGTTGACCATCATCAGGTGCGCGGCCTCGACCTTGGTCGCCATCTCGGCGATCTTGAACGCGATCGCCTGGTGGTTCACGATCGGCTTGCCGAAGGTGGAGCGCTGCTGCGCGTACTCCACGCCCAGCTCGAAGGCGCGGATCGCGATGCCGCAGGCGCGGGCCGCGACGTTCACCCGGCCGACCTCGACGCCGTCCATCATGTGCGCGAAGCCCTTGCCCCGCTCCCCACCGAGGATCTGCCCGCCGGGGACCCGGTGGCCCTTGAACACCAGCTCGGTGGTGTCCACGCCCTTGTAGCCCATCTTGTCGATCTTGCCGGGGACGATCAGGCCGGGCGCGACCTCGCCGTAGCCGGTGGGCTTCTCGACCAGGAACGTGGTCAGGTTCTGGTGCGCCTTCTCGGCACCCTCGTCGGTCCGGACCAGCACCGCGGTCAGGTTCGAGGTGCCGCCGTTGGTCAGCCACATCTTGGCGCCGTCGATGACGTAGTCGCCGCTGCCGTCGCCGGCCTCGACCGCCTTCGTCTTGATCGCCGCGACGTCCGAGCCGAGATCCGGCTCGGACATCGAGAACGAGCCGCGGGTCTCACCGGTCGCCATCGCCGGCAGGTAGCGCTGCTTCTGCTCGTCGGTGCCGTGCTGGCGGAGCATGTAGGCCACGATGAAGTGGGTGTTGATCACACCGGAGACGCTCATCCAGCCGCGCGCGATCTCCTCGACCACCAGGGCGTAGGTCAGCAGCGACTCGCCGAGGCCGCCGTACTCCTCGGGGATCATGAGGCCGAACAGCCCCATCTCCTTCATCCCCTCGACGATGTCGGTGGGGTACGCGTCCGCGTGCTCCAGCGCCGTCGCGTGCGGGATGATCTCCTTGTCCACGAACGAGCGGACGGTGGACAGGATCTCGGTCTGGATGTCGGTCAGACCGGCGGTCTGCGCGAGCCGCGCCATCTGTGTTCCTCCTGAGCGTCTCTGGTCAGCTG
Organism: Pseudonocardia sp. NPDC046786; assembly: GCF_040645415.1. Lineage (NCBI taxonomy): Bacteria > Bacillati > Actinomycetota > Actinomycetes > Pseudonocardiales > Pseudonocardiaceae > Pseudonocardia > Pseudonocardia sp. NPDC046786. The sequence continues at coordinate 55,689 of NZ_JBEYYF010000006.1, forward strand.
CCGCGGCGTGCTCACGCCTCCGGCGGGGTCCACTTGTCGGTGCGGGTCATCCCCGCGGCACGGCCCTTGCCCGAGATGACCAGGGCCATCTTGCGGCTGGCCTCGTCGATCATCTCGTCGCCGATCATCGCGGCGCCCCGCTTACCGCCCGCCTCGGAGGTGAAGTACTCGTAGGCGTCGAGGATGTTCTCGGCGTGGTCGTAGTCGCTCTGCGCCGGCGAGAAGGTCTCGTTCGCCGCGTCGATCTGGCCGGGGTGCAGCACCCACTTGCCGTCGAAGCCCAGCGCGGCCGAGCGGCCGGCCACCCTGCGGAACGCCTCGACGTCCTTGATCTGCAGGAACGGGCCGTCGATGGCCTGCTTGTCGTGCGCGCGGGCGGCCATCAGGATCGACATGAGGATGTGGTGGTAGGCGTCGCCGACGTCGTAGCCGGGCGGCTGCTCCCCCACCACCAGGGACTTCATGTTGATCGAGGCCATGAAGTCGGCCGGGCCGAAGATGATCGTCTCGACCCGCGGCGATGCGGTGGCGATCGCGTTCACGTTGGTCAGGCCGAGCGCGTTCTCGATCTGGGCCTCGATGCCGATCTTCCCGACCTCGTAGCCGATCGTCTTCTCGATCTGGGTGAGCAGCAGGTCCAGCGCGACGACCTGCTCCGGGGTCTGCACCTTCGGCAGCATGATCGCGTCGAGATTGGCGCCTGCGCCCTCGACGACCTCGGTGACGTCGCGGTAGGTCCACTCGGTGGTCCAGTCGTTGACCCGGACCACCCGGATCTTCTCGCCCCAGCCGCCCTCGTTCAGCGCCTCCACGATCGTCTTGCGGGCTCCCGGCTTCGCCAGCGGGGCGCAGGCGTCCTCCAGGTCCAGGAACACCTGGTCCGAGTTCAGCGTGCGCGCCTTGTCGATGAACTTCTGGCTCGACCCGGGCACGGCCAGGCAGGACCGGCGGGCGCGGAGGGTGGTGCTCACAGGCTGGCTCCTCGTCGAGTTCGTCCTCGCCCGCGCACCGGGGACGGCGCGGCGGGCAGTCGGGCTGCTGGGTGATGCTGGCACGACGACCCGCCGGACGCCCCGCCCAGGTGATTGGTTTCTCACCCGCAGGTGGTCACGAGGGGTTACCCGCGAGTCAGTCCTGTTCGGGAGGTGGGGTCAGGGATCCGCTCGCCACTGCGGCGACGGTGCCGCCCACCCAGGTCCCGACCGGCCGTCCGCCCGCCGTGCGCACGCCCGCGTGCAGCGTCGAGGGCCGCCCCATCTCCGCGCCCTGGGAAACGACGAACGCGTGCTCGCCGTCGTCGGGCACCAGTCCGCGATCGGCCAGGAACACCCCGAGCGCGACGGCCGCGGACCCGGTGGCCGGGTCCTCCGGGACCCCCGAGGCGGGCGCGAACATCCGAGCGTGCACCCGCTCGGCGGTCGCGTCGACCGCGGCGACGAGCACCCCGATCACGTCGCCGGGCAGCGCGGCGATCGCGGCGGCGTCCGCGCGGGCCCTGGCGACCGCACCCGGGTGCACGAGCAGGATCGCGTACTCGACGCCGGCGCCGGCCGACCCCGGGGCGGCCGCGCCGTCGACGTCGTCGGGCCCGAGCCCGACCGCGGCGGCGAGCGCGGCCGCGTCCAGCTCGTCGCCGACCGACGGCGGGCCGCCCTCGACCCGGGCGCCGCTGCCGTCCACCCGGACCGGGAGCAGTCCGGCGCCGCACTCCTGGATCCGCTCGCCGTGCCCGATCACGCCGTCCCGGGCCAGCACCCAGGCGGTGCCGACGCTCGGGTGCCCGGCGAAGGGCAGCTCGCGGCGCGGCGTGAAGATCCGCACCCGGTAGTCGGCGCCCGCGTCGGCGTCGCCGGTCGGGGGCAGCGGGAAGGCGGTCTCGGACAGGTTGAACTCCGCGGCGATCGCCTGCATCCGGGCCGTGGAGAGCGCTTCGGCGCCGTGCACCACGGCGAGCTGGTTGCCGGCGTAGGGCCGGTCGGTGAAGACGTCGACGAGGTCGTAGCGCAGCGGGTCCGGGCCGGGCCGGTGCACGGGTTCGGGATGCGGCTCGTTCACGTCGCGCGAGCCTAATCACCGCAGGCCGCGCCGGCGCACCGCCCGGCCCGCCCGGCCCGGCCCCTCTACTCTCGACGCCATGGCCTCGGCACGGGTGTTCGTCGCGCGGCTGGCCGGGCTGGCCGTGTTCGGCCCGGACGGCGAGCGGATCGGGAAGGTCCGCGACGTCGTGGTGTCGTTGCGGGTCGACAGCCATCCGCCGCGGGTGCTCGGCCTGGTGGTGGACCTGTCCGCGCGGCGCAGCATCTTCGTGCCGATGCTGCGGGTCTCCGACATCGCCGGATCGGCGGTCACGCTGGCCAGCGGCTCGGTCAACCTGCGCTCGTTCGACCAGCGGGCGAACGAGACGCTGGTGCTGGGCGAGCTGCTGAACTCACCGGTCACCGTGCGCGACTCCGGCGAGGACGGGGTCGTGGTGGACGTCGCGATCGAGCCGACGCGCACCCGGGACTGGGCGATCACCCGGGTGGCGGTGCGGTTCCGTCGCACCCGGCTGGCCCGCCGCGCCCGGGTCGACGTGCACGGCTGGGAGAACGTGTCCGGGCTCGACGTGGCCGCGGCGCAGGGCGCGGACCGGCTGCTCGCGGTGTTCGACTCGATGCGCCCGGCCGACGTGGCGGCGGCGCTGTCCCGGCTGCCCGACGAGCGCCAGCACCAGGTCGTCGACGCGCTCGACGACGAGCGGCTGGCCGACGTGTTCGAGGAGCTCTCCGAGTCCGACCAGCGCGAGCTGCTGGCCTACCTCGACGACGACCGGGCCGCCGACGTGCTGGAGGCGATGAGCCCGGACGACGCCGCCGACCTGCTCGGCGAGCTGCCCGACGACGAGGCCGGCCGGCTGCTGGGGCTGATGGAGCCGGGCGAGTCGGAGCCGGTGCGCCGGCTGATGCGCTACGAGTGGGACACCGCGGGCGGGTTGATGACGCCGGAGCCGATCACGCTCGGGCCGGACGCGACGGTCGCCGAGGCGCTGGCCCGGATCCGCAACCCGGAGGTGCCGCCCGCACTTGCGTCGATGGTGTTCGTGGTGCGGCCGCCCACCGCCACCCCGACCGGCCGCTACCTCGGTTGCGTGCACGCCCAGCAGCTGCTGCGCGCGGCGCCGTTCGAGCTGGTCGCGGGGATGGTGGACACCGAGCTGTCGCAGATCGGGCCGGAGACCGGGCTCGGCGGGGTGACCCGCTGGTTCGCCACCTACAACCTGGTCGCCGGGCCGGTCGTCGACGCGCAGAACCACCTGCTCGGCGCCGTCACCGTCGACGACGTGCTGGACCACCTGCTGCCGCAGGGCTGGCGGGACCGCGATCTCGGACCGGCCGAGGTGGGCCGCGGATCGGCGAACGGACGACCGGGGGCGCACCATGCCTGAGATCACCACCGGCCGCCGGCTGGACCAGCCCCGGATCGGCCGCAGGCGGTTCGAGGTCGATCCGGACGGCTTCGCCCGGCTCTCCGAGCGGGTCGCCCGGTTCCTCGGGACCGGCCGGTTCCTGGCCATCCAGAGCGTGATCGTCGTCGTGTGGATCGCACTGAACCTGGTCGCCTGGCAGATCCGCTGGGACCCGTACCCGTTCATCCTGCTGAACCTGGCGTTCTCCACCCAGGCCGCGTACGCCGCGCCGCTGATCCTGCTGGCTCAGAACCGGCAGGACGACCGGGACCGGATCGCGCTCGAGGAGGACCGCCGACGGGCCGAGCGGACCAAGGCCGACACCGAGTTCCTGGCCCGCGAGCTGGCGGCGCTGCGGCTCGCGGTCGGCGAGACGGTCAGCCGCGACTACCTGCGCGGGGAGCTGGAGAAGCTGTCCGGGCAGCTCGACGACGCGGTGCACCGGGCCGCGGCGGGCGCCGGTCCGGACACCGGGCGCAGCGAGCGCAGGCGGGGCCGCCGGCGGGACTGATCAGGGGATCAGCTTGCGGGTGACCCGCTCCAGGTCGGCGAGGTCGGTGGCGGCGAGCCGGTCGGCGAAGTGCTCCCGGACCCCGCGCATGTGGGTGATCGCGGCGATCCGCAGCCGCTCGTAGCCGGCGTCGGTCATCCGGGCGGTGACGCCGCGCCCGTCGTCGGCGACCCTGGCCCGCTCGACCAGGCCGGCCTTCTCCAGCCGGTCCACCAGCCGGGTCACCCCGGACCGGGACAGCAGGACCGCGTCGGCCAGCTCGGTCATCCGCAGCCGGTGGTCCGGCGCCTCGGACAGCTGGACCAGGACGTCGTAGGCGGCCAGGGACAACCGCTGCTCGGCCTCCAGCTCGGTCTCCAGCAGCTTGGTGATCCCGGCGTGGGCGCGCAGGAAGCTGCGCCACGACTCGAGCTCGTCGCGGGTCGGGACCACCCGCCGCCGTCCCGGGTTCCCGCGCCCCGGGGCGCCGCCCGCCGTCTCGTCCACCAAAGTGATGCTAGGAGACGAGCGGGACGCTCCGGACACCCACGTAGCATGGCGGTGTCGCGAGAGGAAAGAGGTCGTTGAAGCTCATGTCCGTCACCGGCAGCACCAGCACCGTCTCCGAGGCCGTGCGCGCCGCCCTCGGGACCGTCGAGGACCCGGAGATCCACAAGCCGATCACCGAGTTGGGGATGGTCAAGAGCGTCGACGTCACCGACGACGGCACGGCCCGCATCGGGGTCTACCTGACCGTCGCCGGCTGTCCGATGCGGGAGACGATCACCGCCCGGGTCACCGAGGCCGTCACGAAGGTCCCCGGCGTCGAGCGCGCCGAGGTCGAGCTCGACGTGATGAGCGACGAGCAGCGCACCGAGCTGCGCCGCTCGCTGCGCGGCGACTCCGACGAGCCGGTCATCCCGTTCGCCCAGCCCGGGTCGCTGACCAGGGTGTACTGCGTGGCCTCCGGCAAGGGCGGCGTCGGCAAGTCCTCGGTCACCGTCAACCTGGCGGCCGCGATGGCCCGCCGCGGCCTGAAGGTCGGTGTGGTCGACGCCGACATCTACGGCCACTCGGTGCCGCGCATGATCGGCGCCGACGACCGGCCGACCAAGGTCGACAACATGATCATGCCGCCGCAGTCGCACGGTGTGAAGGTCATCTCGATCGGCATGTTCACCGACGGGAACACCCCGGTCGTCTGGCGCGGACCGATGCTGCACCGGGCGCTGCAGCAGTTCCTGGCGGACGTGTTCTGGGGCGACCTGGACGTGCTGCTGCTCGATCTCCCGCCGGGCACCGGCGACGTCGCGATCTCGACGGCGCAGCTGGTCCCGAACGCCGAGCTGCTGGTCGTGACGACGCCGCAGCAGGCGGCCGCCGAGGTCGCCGAGCGGGCCGGGGCGATCTCCACGCAGACCCGGCAGCGACTCGCCGGCGTCGTGGAGAACATGTCCTGGATGGAGATGCCCGACGGCTCCCGGGCCGAGATCTTCGGCTCCGGTGGCGGGCAGACCGTCGCCGACTCGCTGAGCCGGATCGTCGGCACGACGGTGCCGCTGCTCGGCCAGATCCCGCTCGACGTGGCGCTGCGCGAGGGCGGCGACGCCGGCACCCCGATCGTCCTGGGCAAGCCGGAGACGGCGGCCGCACAGGCGCTGGAGAGCGTCGCCCAGCAGCTCGTGGTGAAGTCGCGCGGCCTGGCCGGGATGAGTCTCAACATCTCCCCGGCCGGTCGCTGACCTCCTGCCGGCACCCCGGCCGTACGCGAACGTCCCCGTTCACCGGATCCGGTGAACGGGGACGTTCGCGTGCTGCGGGACGTGCGCTCAGGAGAGCGCGTCGGTCAGCGCCTTGGTCCAGAGCGCCAGGCCCTCGTCGACCTGCTCGGCGGTGACCACCAGCGGGGGGATCATCCGCACGACGTTGCCGTGCACGCCGCAGGTCAGCAGCAGCAGCCCGTGCTCGGCGGCGGCGGCGTGCACCTTCGCGGCGGTCGCGCCGTCCGGCTTGCCCTGGGCGTCGACGAACTCGATGCCCACCATCAGGCCTCGGCCGCGGATGTCGCCGATCGCGGCGATGCCCTGCGCGGCGTCCCGGACGCCGGCGACCAGCCGCTCGCCCTGCACCCGGGCGTTCTCCACCAGGTTCTCGCCGAGCACCACGTCCAGGGTGGCCAGCGCGGCGGCGCAGGCGACCGCGTTGCCGCCGTAGGTGCCGCCCTGCGAGCCGGGCCACGCCTTCTCCATGATCGCCTTCGGCGCGGCGATGGCGGACAGCGGGAAGCCCGACGCCAGGCCCTTGGCGGTGACGATGACGTCCGGGACGACGCCCTCGGCGTGCTGGTGGCCCCAGAACCGCCCGGTGCGGCCGAAGCCGGTCTGCACCTCGTCGGCGATCAGCAGGATGCCGTGCCGGTCGGCCCGCTCGCGCAGGCCCTGCAGGAACGCGGCCGGGGTCGGCACGTAGCCGCCCTCGCCGAGCACCGGCTCCACGATGAACGCCGCGACGTCGGAGACCGGCGCGGTGCTCGCCAGCTGCCGGTCGAGCTCGTTCAGCGCGAACTCGACCGTCTGCTCCTCGGTCCAGCCGTACCGGTACGCGTACGGGAACGGCGCGAACGCGACGCCGCCCATCATCGGGCCGATCCCGGCGCGGATCTTCGCGCCGGAGGTGGTGAGCGCCGCCGCACCCATCGTCCGGCCGTGGAACCCGCCGTCGAAGGCGACGACCAGCTGCCGGCCGGTGGCCTGGCGGGCGAGCCGCACCGACGCCTCGACGGCCTCCGACCCGGAGTTGGAGAAGAAGACCGAGTCGATCCCCTCGGGCAGCACGTCACCGAGCCGCTCGGCCAGCTTCAGCAACGGCTGGTGCATGACGGTCGTGTACTGGCCGTGGATCAGCGTCGCGACCTGGTCCTGCGCGGCCTTGACCACCGCCGGGTGGCAGTGCCCGGTCGAGGTGACGCCAATGCCTGCGGTGAAGTCCAGGTGGCGTCGCCCGTCGGTGTCGAAGAGATTGACGCCCTCACCGCGGGCGGCCTGGACCGGGGTGGCCTGCTTCAGCAGCGGGGACAGCTGTGCCATGGGTTCGCAACTCCTGATGCGTCGAGAGTCGTGCGGCCGGCTCCGGGGTCGACCGGAGGCATCGATCGAGGTTGTCGAGTTGTCGACAATCTCAGGGAATCATGCCCGGGCGGCTCGGGCAAGGGGTCGCCTGTTCCTCGCTTTGCTCTGCTCACCATCCGGGGCTCCGCCCCCGGACCGCCCGGACCGGCTCCATCGGACCCGCCCCGCCCGGTGGCGGGGCGGCCGCGCCGGTCGCTTCCGGGAGCCCCTTCCGGCGCCGGCACCGGTGGGAGCGCGGGCCGGGCCGGGTGCGGGCCGCTCCGGGGGTAGGCAGAGCAAAGCGACGTGCGGACCATCCCTGCCCTCCATGGTGAGCAGAGCAGAGCGACACCCGGAGACACCTCTCCCCTGCCGGCGGCGCGCAGGCCCGCGGCGCACCGGGCGGCCGGGCCGCCGGGCCGGCGGCCGCGCGGGCCGGCGGAGCGCTCAGCTCAGCAGTGCGGCCACGACCAGTAGCACCGGCACCGCGACGACGGTCGTGGCCAGCGCGGTGTCCCGGGCCAGGGTGATGCCGCGCTCGTAGCGCACCGCGTAGCCGAAGACGTTCTGCGCGGTCGGCAGCGCGGCCAGCACGACGACCGCCAGCAGGGCCGGGCCGGTCAGTCCGAGCACTCCGGCGGCGAACGCCCAGGCGATCGCCGGATGCACCACGTTCTTGATCAGCACGGCGGTCCACACCGAGAGTGCGGTGTCGCCCACGCCGGGGCGGCGGGCGCCGTGCAGGGACAGCCCGAAGGCCAGCAGCATCGCCGGGACCGCGAGCGCGGCCAGCAGCTCCACCGGCGCCATCACCGGCTCCGGCAGCTGCACCCCGGTCCCGGAGACCGTCAGGCCGGCGGCGGTGGCGATCGCGATCGGGTTCCGCAGCGGCGCGAGTGCGACACGGAGCGGGCCCGGCCGTTCTCCCCGGCCGTCGCCGGGCAGGACGTCGAGCAGCGTCGTGAACAGCGGCGTCAGCACCGCGAGCTGGAACAGCAGCACCGGCGCGACGGCCGCGGGATCGCCGAGCACGTAGGTCGCGATCGGGATGCCGAGGTTGCCCGCGTTGACATAGCCCGACGCCATCGACCCGACGACGGTCTCGCCGGCCGGGCGGCGGCGCAGCAGCGCCGCCGGCACGAAGATCAGGCAGGCCAGCGAACTGGTCACCGCCGTCACCAGGAGGCCCGACGAGAAGACCGCGGCGACGTCGGCCCGGGCCAGCGTGGTGAACAGCAGCGCGGGCGTCCCGACGAAGAACGCGGCGCGGGCCAGCACCCGGGCACCCTGGTCGCCGAGCAGGTGGTAGCGCCCGAGGACGTATCCGACACCGACGACCACGCCGATGACCAGGAACCCCTCGAACACACCCGTCACACGCCGTCACCTTACGTAGGACAACGCTCCTGCGGCGTGCCGAGCGCGCGGGCTCACACGCAGAACACGCCGGTCAGGCGGCGCCGGGCATCGCGGCCAGGATCCGTGCGACGGCGTCGTCCATGTGTGCGGCCAGCCGGTCGAGCAGCAGCTCGGTCCGGCCGTCGCGCAGCGCGTCCCGCAGCAGCTCGTGCTCGGCGACGAGATCGGGGGCCGGCGGCGCCGTCTGCTGGAACGCGGCCAGGCACATCCGGGTCTCCACCAGGAGCCCGTCGGTCATCCGGCGCAGCCGGGGACTGCCGGACGCGGCGACCAGCGCGGCATGGAAGTCGTGGTCGGCGTCGGCCAGCCCCACCGCGTCCCCGGCCGCCGCGGCCGCCCGCATGGCGCCCAGCGGGGTCTCCAGCGCGACGACGGCGGCGGCCCGGTCCGCGGCCAGCACCTGCAGCGCTGCCGCCCGTTCGACGGCGGTCCGGGCCAGGTAGACGTCCCGCACGTCGTCCGGGCCGAGCTCGCGCACGAACAGCCCGCGATGCCGCTCGCTGCGCAGCAGTCCCTCCGCGACCAGGCGTTGCATCGCCTCCCGCAGCGGGCCGCGGCTCACCCCGAGCCGCCCGGCGAGGTCCACCTCGCCGAGCTGGGCCCCGGGCACGAAGGTGCCGCGCATGATCGCCGTGCGGATCCGGTCCGCGACGATCTCCGCGGTGGACCGCCTGCTGACCGGCTCCAGTTCCGGGACCTCGATGCTCACCGTGTCATCCCTTCCGGAACAGCGTCCCCAGGCCGGGGCGGACGATGTCGGCACCGGCCAGGCGCAGGCCCTGCCAGATGCTGACCTGGTTCGCCGTCAGCACCGGCTTGCCCACCCGGGCGTCGAGCGCGTCGAGCAGTTCGACGGTGTGCAGCGCGGTGTCGGGCAGCAGCACCGCGTCGGCCTCCGGGGCGTCCGCCGAGACCGCCGAGACGAAGTCCAGCACGGTCTGTGCGGGCAGCGTCCCGACCTCGGCGGCGGTGATGATGTCGCGCGCCGAGACGGTCAGCACCGTGATGCCATGATGGGCGAGGAAGGCGACGAACGCGTCCGCCACGTCGGGCGGGTAGGTCGCGCCGAGCGCGACGGTCGAGATCCCGAGCCGTCGGCAGGCGTCCACGAACGCGAACGACGTGCTCGACGCCGGCACCCCGGCGACACCCTCCAGCGCCGCAACCTGACGCGCGGCACCCTCCGGGCCGAAGATGAAGCTGCCCGACGTGCAGGCCCAGACGATCGCGTCCAACGGCCCCGCCTCGGCCGCGACCCGCCGGGCGCCGTCGGCCAGCACCTCGTCACCGCCGATGTCGAGCAGCGCTTCCGGCCGGTGCGCGTCGACCTTCATCTCGGTGTGTACCAGCGGGAGCAGGCTGCCGTCGTCCAGCCGCTTCTCGGCGCGCGGGTAGTCGTCCTCGGCCGAGTGACCGGGATACAGGATTCCGACCGTGCTCATGTTGTCGACAATCCTACAGAGGCCCCCGGGCCCGCAAGGGTCACTCGATCCGCGAGTAGACGAGCCGCTCGCCGACGCTGCCCGAGCGCCACACGTCGTGGCAGGCCGTCTTCATCGCGTCCAGGCCGTCCACGATGGTGGCGAAGACGTTGCCCGGGACCCAGCCGACGTCGCCGTTGAGCAGCAGGTTGTTGCGTCCGTAGAAGATCGCGAGATCGATGCCGCCCGCCTCGGCGTCGATGCCCTGGTCGTCCTTGAACGACGCGTCGAGCATGCCGCCGTGGAAGTCGAAGTAGCACACGTCACCCGGGATCGGGGTGACCGTCGGGTTCTCCTGCCCGATCCGCGGCCCGAACCGCGGGACGATCGTGTAGACCTCGTTGCGCGCGTACTTGGCGTGCTGCGCGTCGCCACCCACCGGGCCGTCGGCGAGCGACTCCCATACGGCGGCCGCCGTCCGCGGCGCGTCCTTCTCCAGCAGCTCCGCGGTGCAGGCGACGCCGCGCTTCGCGAGCTCGATCCTGATCAGCTTGGTCACGGTTCCCCCAGGAACGATCGTGGGTGCGGGGAGACCTCCGCCGAATCGGCGGATTGTTGACAATCGTAGGTGCGCTTCATAGCGTGTCAACGCCGCCCGACCTCACCACCGACAGGATCTTGCTTTGCCGGTTTCCGCTGGTCAGGACCCCATTACCGTTGCCGTGCTGCACGCCGGCGAGGCCCCGCCCGGGCTGGAGGCCCGCGCGGGTGACGCACGTCTCCGGTTCGCCGCCGACGCCGACGAGCTGGCCGGCGCCCTCCCCGGCAGCGACGTGCTGCTGACCTGGGACTTCACCTCCGACGCCGTCAAGGAGGTGTGGCACGACGACCTGGCACGGTCCCTGCGCTGGGTGCACACCGCCAGCGCCGGCGTCGACCGGGTCGCCTTCCCGGAGCTGCTCGCCGCCCCGCTCACGCTCACCAACTCACGCGGCGTCTTCGACCGGCCGATCGCCGAGTTCGTGCTCGGCGCCGTGCTGGCGTTCGCGAAGGACACCGCCCGGTCGCTCGCCCTGCAGCGGGACCGGACCTGGCGGCACCGGGAGACCGAGACGATCGTGGGCCGGGTCGCCACCGTCGTCGGCAGCGGGCCGATCGGGCAGGCGATCGCGCAGCTGCTGGGCGCCGCCGGGCTCGACGTGCGGCTGGTCGGCCGGCGGGCCGCGGACGGCGTGCACGCGTTCGACGAGCTCCCCGGCCTGCTCCCGGACTCCGATTTCCTGGTGCTGGCGGCACCGCTCACCGGCGCGACGCGCGGCATGCTGCACAGCGGGACGATCGCGCTGCTCCCGGAGCGCGCCCGCCTGATCAACATAGGCCGGGGGCCGCTCGTCGTGCAGGACGACCTCACCGCCGCGCTCGCCTCGGGCCGGATCGCCGGGGCCGCGCTGGACGTGTTCGAGGTCGAGCCGCTGCCCGCCGACTCGCCGCTGTGGACGATGGAGAACGTGCTGATCTCCCCGCACATGTCCGGCGACGTCGTCGGCTGGAAGGACATGCTCGTCGAGCTGTTCGCGGACAACCTGGAGCGCTACCGGACGGGCCGGGAGCTGCGCAACGTGGTGGACAAGGAACGTGGGTACGTGAGCTCCTCCGGGGGAAGGGCGTGACGCCAGTGAGCAGGGACAGGGACACCACCGGGGACACGACCGGCACGGCGGACCTCAGCGCGACCGAGCTGCTGGCCGGTTACCGCAGCGGGGAGATCTCCCCGGTACAGGCGACCCGGGACGCGCTGGAGCGGATCGAGGAGCACGACAGCGCGGTGAACGCGTTCTGCCTCGTCGACGCCGACTCGGCGCTGGCGGCGGCGAAGGACTCCGAGGCGCGCTGGCAGGCCGGCGAGCCGATCGGCCCGCTCGACGGCGTCCCCACCTCGATCAAGGACATGCTGCTCACCATCGGCTGGCCGACCCGGCGTGGCTCGACCACCACCCCGTCCGAGGGGCCGTTCGAGGTGGACGGCCCGCCGGTGGCCAGGGTCCGGGAGGCCGGGGCGGTGCTGCTCGGCAAGAACACCACCCCCGAGCTCGCCTGGAAGGGCGTGACCGACTCGCCGCTGACCGGCGTCACCACCAACCCGTGGGACCCGTCGCGCACCGCGGGCGGCTCGTCCGGCGGGAGCGCCTCCGCGGTCGGGCTGGGCATGGGCCCGCTGTCGCTGGGCACCGACGCCGGCGGCTCGGTCCGCATCCCGGCCGCGTTCACCGGGACCGTCGCGCACAAGCCCACCTACGGCCGGATCGCGCACTACCCCGGCTCGGCGTTCGGCACGCTCGCCAACGTCGGCCCGATGACCCGCACCGTCGCCGACGCGGCCCTGCTGTTCGACGTCGTCGCCCGTCCCGACACCCGCGACCCGTGGGTGCTCGACGTGCCCCGCGAGTCCGCCGTCGACCGGCTCGCCGGCGGCGCGCAGGGACTGCGGATCGCCTTCTCCCCGACCCTCGGGTTCGTCGACGTCGATCCCGAGGTCGCCGCACTGGTCGCCGCCGCGGTCGAGGTCTTCAGCTCGCTGGGGGCGACCGTGCAGAGCGCCGATCCCGGGTTCGCCGATCCGGTCGAGCCGTTCCACACCCTGTGGTTCGCGGCGGCGGCGAAGTCCCTCGAACCGATCGACGCCCGGGCCCGCGAGCGGATGGACCCGGCGCTGGTCGAGATCGCCGACCAGGGCACGTCGGTGACGGCGCTCGACTACCTGGGTGCGATGGCCGTCCGCAACGAGCTCGGCACCCTGATGAGCGCCTTCCACGACGAGTACGACCTGCTGCTCACCCCGACGCTGCCGATCACCGCGTTCGAGGGCGGCCGGGAGGTCCCGGAGGGCTGGCCGTACCCGCGCTGGACGTCCTGGACGCCGTTCACCTACCCGTTCAACATGACCCAGCAGCCGGCGACCAGCGTGCCGTGCGGGTTCACCTCGGCCGGGCTGCCGGTCGGGCTGCAGGTGGTCGGGCCGCGGCACGCCGACGCGACGGTGCTCGCCGCCGCACACGCGTACCAGCAGGCGACCGACCACCACCTCCGGCGCCCGCCGCTGCTGGGCTGATCCGGCACCCGGTGCGCGGGCCCGCGGGTCCGCGCACCGGGTCACGTGCCGGGTCGGCCGAGCTGGTCGGCAGAGCGGCGTGCCTACGTGGCGTCGGGATCGACCGGGGGACGCTCGTCCGCCGCGAGCGGCTGCTGCGGGACCGGTCCGGCCGGTGCGGTGGCCGTCGTACCGGCCTGCGGGGTGCCGGCCGCGGTCGTGCCGCCGGACGCAGAACTCTGGGATGCCGTGCCACCGGACGTGCTGCCACCGGACGTGCTGCCGGGTGCGGTGCTCCCGGACGTCGCGGCGGCCGCCGCACCACCCGCGGCGGCGGCGCCGAGCCCGCCGGCCGTGCCGCGGGCGCCGGGGCTGTGCCCGTTGCGCTTCACCGGCTCATCATCGGAGAACAGGCTGCGGGTGATCGCGGTCCGCGGGTTGAACGACCGCAGGCTGCGCAGGTCGTTCAGCGGCTGCTGGATCTTGTCGAACTCCGGGCCGAGCTCACGCTTCAGATGGTCCTGGGCACCGGTGGCGTACTCCTTGACCTGGCGCACGGCACTGCCCAGCCAGCGGGCAGCCTCGGGGAGCCGCTCCGGGCCGAGGATGAACAACCCCGCGACCACCAGGATGAGGATCTCCCACATGCCGATGTTCTCGAACACCCCACCAGGGTACGGACACCGGCTGTGTGCCGGGTGTACAGGCCGGTGATCAGCGCCGGGACGTCGCCCGGGATCAGCGCTCGCCGAGCGTCGCCGTCACCGTGAGCGGCCTGCCCTGACGCACCAGCTCGATCGGCACCGGCTCCCCCGGCGCGTGCTCCCGCACCGCGACGACGAGTTCGTCGGCCCCGGCGATCGAGCGTCCACCCACCCGCACGACGACGTCCCCCTCGAGCAGTCCGGCCGCCGCCGCCGGTCCCCCGGCGGTGACGTTCTGGACCTGGGCGCCGTCGGTGGCGCCGTCGGTGACCGAGCGCGCGTTCACCCCCAGATCGGCGTGCGCGACCCGGCCGGTGCGGATCAGCTCCTCGGCGATCGTCCGGGCGTCGTCGATCGGCACCGCGAAACCCAGCCCGATCGACCCGCCCTGTCCGCCGGCCTCGGTCCCGGCGCTGCGGATCGCGGTGTTGATCCCGACGACGGCGCCGGTCGCGTCGACCAGCGGGCCGCCCGAGTTGCCCGGGTTAATCGCGGCGTCGGTCTGCACGGCGTCGATCACCGCGTCCCCGGCGCTGCCCTCCGGATCGAGCCGCAGCGGCCGGTCCACCGCCGACACGATGCCGGTGGTGACCGTGCCCGCCAGCCCGAACGGCGAGCCGATCGCGATCACCGCGTCACCGACCGCGAGCTCCGACGAGCGGCCGATGGCGGCCACCGTCGGGTTCGCGACCGGGACCCGGAGCACCGCCAGGTCGGTCAGCGGGTCGGTGCCGACGACGGCCGCCGGGACCCGGGAACCGTCGGAGAAGACCGCCTCGATCGAGCCCTCGCCGGGCCCGGTGGCCGGGGCGACGACGTGGTCGTTGGTGAGCACGTAGCCGTCCGGGTCGATGACCACCCCGGAACCGTTGCCCGCCTGGTTGCCGACCGTCACCTCCAGCGAGACGACCGACGGCAGCACCCGGGCCGCGACGTCCGGCACCGAGCCGGGCGGGCGCTCCTTCGCCTCCTCGGCGGTCGCGAGCACCGCGCCCGGGCTGGTCAGCGCGCTCGCCCCGGACGCCGTCCAGTGCCCGGCGAGCCCCCCGATCGCACCGATGCCGAGCGCCAGCACCCCGAGCAGCGCCAGCGCCCGCGGCTGGACGCGGTCGCCGAACAGCACCTCGCGCACACTCAGCCGGGGCCCGTCCGGGCGGTCCGGGGCCGGTTCCGGATCGGCGTCGCCGTGCGGGGGCGCGGCGACCACCGGCGCACCGGGGTTGCGCCACGGGTCGTCGGCGGAGCCACCGGGCCAGAACGCGTCCTTGCTCTGCTCACCATCGCCGCCGGACGTGCCGGGAGCCGCACCCGACGGCGGCCGCTGCAGACCGGTCCCACCACCGTCCGGCCTGCCGAACGCACGAGCGACGGCCCCGGTCGGCGGCGGCGCGACCGGGACCGACCCGTTCGAGACGGCGTGCGCAGGCGGCGCGAACGACGACCCGACACCGTCCGGCCTGCCGAACGCCGCGCGGTCCGCCGGATCGGGGTCCGGCCGCTCCAGCGGCCTCGGCTCCAGCCGCGGCGGGGCCGAACCGTCGCCGACCGGCGTCCCGGGGCCTCCGGACGGACCGGGGTCCGGGGTCTCGCTCATCGGCGGTCCATCACGGTCGGCACCGGGTCAGCCTGCCGGGCGGCCGGTGAAGTTCCTGTTTCGGGAACCTGCCCGGGCCCGGCCTCAGCCGGACGGGGGCAGGCCCGCGTTCCGCATCGGTGCCCCGGGATCCGGAGCACGCGTGACATCGGTCGCCTCCGGCGCGCCGGAGCCGCCCGGAGCGGGCGTCGCCGACGCCGAACGCTGCCGCGGCGCCTGCGTGGGGGTGGTCGCGAACCGGGCCACCGCGGCCGTCGCCGGGCCCTGGCCACCCTGGCCGGGGGCCGGCGAGGAGGTCGTCGCCGCGGGCATCCCGAAGGCCAGCGCGCCGAGCGCGATCCCCGAGACGGCGGCGCCGGTACCCAGCTTCACCCGCCGGGAACGGCTGGACCGGCGCTGCGGCTCGGCCAGCGGTGCCGGACGCAGCACCGCCACGAGCTCGCCCTCGGGGGTGAGCGACAGCCCGGCCGGTGGCGGGGGCAGCTCGGTGTCCTGCGGGATCGACCGCAACGCACTCATCAACGACGGCGGCAGGGTCGGCGCGTCCGCACCGCGCAGCGCGGACCGGGCCCGCCGCTGCTCCGCGACCTCGGCCGCACAGTCGGCGCACCGCTGCAGATGCCGGGTGGCCCGCTCGTGCGGACCGGAGGCAAGCTCGTCGTCCACGTAGGCGACGACGGCCTCCAGCGTCAGGTGGGCCTCCCCCCAGTTCGGGGGGACGACCTGGAAACGCCGCCGATCGGTCACGGCACCAACTCTGCCACCGGGCCGCGGTCGGGTGCCACCGCCTCCTTCATGTCGGTTCCGGTGCGCCGCTCCGCAGGCTCCGCGTCGGTGCCGATGCGCCGCTCCGCAGGCTCCGCGTCGGCTGCCCGGTGGCGCTCCAGCGACGCCCGCAGCGCCGTCCGCCCACGGTGGATCCGGCTGCGGACGGTGCCGAGCTTCACCCCGAGCGTCGCGCCGATCTCCTCGTAGGACAGTCCCTCGACGTCGCACAGGACGACCGCGACCCGGAAGTCCGGCGGCAGCTCGTCGAGCGCGGCCTGCAGGTGCGGGTCCAGGTGGTTGATCGCGAACACCGTCTCCGGCTCCGGGCCGCCACCGGGGAGCCGGTCGGTGTCGTCGGGCAGCCCCTCCATCCGCAGCCGGGCGCGGCGGCGGACCATGTCGAGGAACAGGTTCGTGGTGATGCGGTGCAGCCACCCCTCGAACGTCCCCGGCTTGTAGGACGCCAGCGACCGGAACACCCGGATGAACGTCTCCTGGGTGAGGTCCTCGGCATCGTGCTGGTTGCCGGACAGCCGGTAGGCGAGACGGTAGACACGGTCGGCGTGCTCCCGGACGACCTCGTCCCAGCTGGGCGGGGTCCAGTCGGCACCCTCGCCGGGGCGGGTGCCGTCGGCGGCGTCCCGGACCGGGGCGTCGTCGTGATCACGAGGAGCGGGCATCGGGGCGGGGCACCTCCGGTGTGGCGAGCTCACACGATCCCGTCCGTGTCCGTGCGACGGATGCGTGCGACCAGCGCGGTGTCGTTCGTTGCTATACAGAGTGCCCTCGCCCGATGAGGAAGATGTGAAACCCGTCTGAGAGAAGTCTGTGAAATCTCGCCCGCGGGGTCGCACCGATAATCTTGCGCCATGAGCACACCCGCGGGCGCGACCGCGTACGCCGAGGGCTACCTCGCCGAGGACGACGCGCTCGGTGCCGCGCGCTCCCTCGGCGCCACCGCCGGGGCGCACCCGATCAGCCCGGCCGGCGGTGCGGCGCTGTCCGTGCTGGCCGCGACGATCTCCGCGCGGGCGGTCGTCGAGGTCGGGACCGGGGCCGGGGTCAGCGGGCTGTACCTGTTGCGCGGCATGGCCGGCGACGGCGTGCTGACCACCATCGACGTCGATCCGGAGCTGCAACGATCGGCCCGCCGCACGTTCCTGGACGCCGGGTACGGGCCGGGCCGGCTGCGGCTGATCAACGGGATGGCGCTGGACGTGCTCCCCCGGCTCACCGACGGCGGGTACGACCTGGTCGTCGCCGACGCCGTCCCCGGTGAGTACCCGGGCTACCTCGCGGAGGCGATCCGGCTGCTGCGGCCCGGTGGCGTGCTCGTCCTGGAGGGGGTGCTCGACGGCGGCCGGGTCGCCGGCGACGGCAGCGGCGACGGGCCCGGCACGGCGGCGCTGCGCGAGACCGCCGGGCTGGTCCGCGACGACGAGCGGCTGCTCTCGGCGCTCCTGCCGGTCGCCGACGGCATGCTGTGCGCGGTCCGGCGCTGACCCCGGTCCGCCCTGCGGAAGGCCCCGCGCCTAGTGGGCGGTGACGCCCTTGCCGAGCACGACCACGCCGCCGTTGGAGACCGTGTAGCGGCTGCGGTCCAGGTTCATGTCGACGCCGATCAGTGCACCGTCCGGGACGACGACGTTCTTGTCCAGGATCGCCCGGCGCACCACCGCGCCGCGGCCGATCCGGGCCCCCGGGAGCACCACCGAGTCCGATACCTCGGCGCCGCCCTGGACGCTCACGTTCGGGCTGATCACCGACCGCCGGACGATCGCCCCCGAGATGATCGTCCCGGCGCCGACCACCGAGTCCTGGGCGATCCCGCCCTCGACGAACTTCGCGGGTGGCAGCGCCGGCGTCGCGCTGCGGATCGGCCAGCGCGCGTTGTACAGGTTGAAGATCGGGTGCACCGAGACGAGATCGGTGTGCGCGTCGTAGTACGCGTCGATCGTCCCGACGTCGCGCCAGTAGCCGGCGTCCCGGTCGGTCGCGCCCGGGACGATGTTGTCGGCGAAGTCGTAGACGTTCGCCTCGCCGCGCTCCACCAGCGCCGGGATGATGTCGCCACCCATGTCGTGGTCGGAGTCCGCGTTCGAGGCGTCGGCCCGCAGCGCGTCGAGCAGGGCCTGGGTGGTGAAGACGTAGTTGCCCATCGAGGCGAACGTCACGTCCGGATCGTCCGGCACGTGCGGCGGGTCGGACGGCTTCTCCAGGAACTCGGTGATCCGCCCGGTCTCGTCGGAGGCGATGCAGCCGAACGCCTTCGCCTCGGCCCGCGGCACCCGGATCCCGGCGACCGTGACCCCCGCACCGGACTCGGCGTGCTCGGCGATCATCTGCGCCGGGTCCATCCGGTAGACGTGGTCCGCGCCGAACACCGCGATGTACTCGGGCTCGTCGTCGTAGACGAGATTGAGGCTCTGGAAGATCGCGTCGGCGCTGCCGGTGTACCAGCGGCGGCCGAGCCGCTGCTGGGCCGGGACGGTGGTGATGTACTGGTCGAGGACGCTGGACAGCCGCCAGGTCGTCGAGATGTGCCGGTCCAGCGAGTGCGACTTGTACTGGGTCAGCACGCACAGCCGGTCCATGCCGGCGTTGACCAGGTTCGACAGCACGAAGTCGATCAGCCGGTAGTTCCCGCCGAACGGGACGGCCGGCTTCGCACGGTCCGCGGTGAGCGGCCACAGACGCTTGCCCTCGCCACCCGCCAGCACGATTCCCAAGACCCTGCCGGGCAGCCGTCCGGACGACGTCGGTCGCATGGGGTGAACCCTAGTGCCCGCACGGTGAAGGAGCCATACGTCCGGCGCGCCCTCCGGCCGCGGGCCGGGGAGCACTCGATCACTGCTCGCGACGCCCGGCCCGGATCCCGTACGGTCAGCCGCCGTGCGCGTCGGCCTCCTCACCCGTGAGTACCCCCCTGCCGTCTACGGCGGTGCCGGGGTCCATGTCGGACACCTCGTACCCGCCCTGCGGGAGCTCGTCGATGTCGACGTGCACTGCTTCGCCGAGCCGGGGAGCGACGCCCCGCCGGACGCCCGCACCCACTCCGCGCCGCCGCTGCCGGACGGGGCGAACGCGGCGCTGTCCACGCTCGGGGTGGACCTGTCGATGGCGGCCGAGCTGGAACGCTGCGACATCCTGCACTCGCACACCTGGTACGCGAACATGGCCGGGCACCTCGGCGGGCTGCTGCACGGCCGCCCGCACGTGGTCACGGCGCACTCGCTGGAGCCGCTGCGGCCGTGGAAGGCCGAGCAGCTGGGCGGCGGGTACCGGCTGTCGTCCTGGGTCGAGCGGACCGCCTACGAGGCCGCGGACGCCGTCATCGCCGTCTCGCACGGCATGCGCCGCGACGTGCTGGCCGCCTACCCGGCGATCGACCCCGAGCTGGTGCACGTGGTGCACAACGGGATCGACACCGAGTTCTACCGGCCCGACCCCGCCCGCGACGCGCTCGTCGAGAACGGGATCGACCCGGACCGGCCGAGCGTGGTGTTCGTCGGGCGGATCACCCGGCAGAAGGGGCTCGCCCACCTGATCGCCGCCGCGCACCGGTTCGACCCGTCGGCCCAGGTCGTGCTGTGCGCCGGCGCACCGGACACACCGGAGATCGCCGCCGAGACCGAACGGGCGGTGGCCGAGCTGTCGGCGTCCCGGTCCGGGGTGGTGTGGATCCAGCGGATGCTGCGCACCACCGAGGTCCGCCAGCTGCTGTCCGCCGCGACGGTGTTCGTGTGCCCGTCGGTGTACGAGCCGCTCGGCATCGTCAACCTGGAGGCGATGGCCTGCGGGACGGCCGTTGTCGCCTCGGACGTCGGGGGCATCCCGGAGGTCGTCGCGGACGGCGAGACGGGACTGCTGGCGCACTACCACGCGGGCGACACCGCGGCCTTCGAGACCGCGGTCGCGGACCGGGTGAACGAGCTCGTCGCGGACCCGGAACGGGCGGCCCGGATGGGAGAGCGTGGGCGGGAGCGCGCGGTCGGCGACTTCGCCTGGGCCGAGATGGCCCGGCGGACGCTGGACGTCTACGAGAGCGTGGTGTGACGGGCGGGTGGCGGCACCGCGCACGGTGCCGCCACCCGGAGTGGGTCAGCCGACGGTCGCCTTCAGCGCCTCGCTGAGGTCGGCGGCCTCGTCGGGGGTCATCTCGACCACCAGGCGGCCACCACCCTCGAGCGGGACGCGCATCACGATGCCCCGGCCCTCCTTGGTCACTTCCAGGGGCCCGTCGCCGGTGCGGGGCTTCATCGCGGCCATTCGTCCGTCCTCCGTCAAGGTCCACACACACTGTCGTCCCGCGTGGACGCGTTCGGGGCACGCGCCGCGGCGGGAACACCATTGTCCCTCATCACCGGTGCCGGGGTGCAACCGAGGCGATCACGGCGCGGCGGCGGCCGTCCGGAGCCGATCCGGCATCGACGCAGCGCAACGGCCCGGCGACGTTCCGGTCAGCTCATCCGGGCCGCCCGGAGGGCTCCGCGCCGCCGCCGGCCCGCCAGCAGTACGCCACGTGATCGTCGACCAGTCCGGTCGCCTGCATGAGTGCGTAGCAGGTGGTCGGCCCGACGAACCGGAACCCGCGCTTCTTCAGCGCCCGCGACAGCGCGGTGGATTCGGGCGTGCTCGCCGGGACGTCGGCGAGGGTCGCCGGCCGGGGCCGGACCGCCGGATCGGGTGCGAACGACGCCAGGAAGCCGCCGAGATCGTCACCGGCGTCGATCAGGTCGAGCACCGCGCGGGCGTTCGACACCGTCGCCTCGATCTTCTGTCGGTTGCGGACGATCCGGGCGTCGGTGAGCAGCCGGGCCACGTCGTCGTCGCCGAAGCGTGCCACCCGCTCCGGGGCGAACCCGGCGAACACCTCGCGGAACGCCGGACGCTTGCGCAGGATGACGATCCAGGACAGCCCGGACTGGAAGCCCTCCAGCGTCATCCGCTCGAACCACGCGGCGGTGCCGTGCACCGGCCTGCCCCACTCGTCGTCGTGGTAGGCGACGTAGTCGGGCGCGGAGAGCGCCCAGTCGCAGCGGCCGCGACCGTCCAGCCCGGTCGTCGGCCCGGTCACCGGCCCGCCCGGTAGCGGTCCTCGGTGCGTTCGGCCATCGTGCGCAGCGACCGGGCGACGCCGGCCCGCAGCGCCGGGCGCGCCACCGGCCAGCCGAGCCGGCCGAGCGCCCCCAGCGGCAGGTCGAGCAGCTCGGTCCACAGGAACCGGCTGCGCCGCGGGCCGAGCTCCTCGACGGCGAAGATCCCGTCGCCGCGGATCAGCCTGCCGGTGTGGGTGACGACGATCCGCCGGACACCCGGTTCGCGCGCCGGTGGCTCGGTCCATCCGGTGACGCGCATCGTGTCGGCGACGCCCAGCGGGCCGAACCCGGTGACGGCGCGCAGCTCGGTGCCCACCGAGCGGCCGTCGCCGGCGACGACCTCGACGGTGGTGGCGAGCATCCAGTCGGACTGGCCCTCGAGATCGGAGACGACCTCCCAGAGCAGGTCTGCGGGGACGTTCACGTCGACGGTGACGGTCAGCTCCGCCGCTCTGCTCTGCTCACCGGTGCCGCTCTGCTCACCGGTACTGCTCTGCTCACTGTTCCGGCCGGTTCCCGTCATCCGGACCCTCCTCGGCGCGCATCCGCGCGATCGTCGCCTCCAGCCGGACGACCCGCTCGGCCAGCTCGTGCCGCTCGACCTGGATCCGGTCCAGCTCCCCCGCCAGCCGGTCCAGCGCCCAGTCGACCTCGGCCATCCGGTAACCGCGCAGGACCTGCTGGAATCGCAGGTCACGCACGTCGGTGCCGGACACCTCGCGGGCGGGCAATCTCGTCGGTGTCGCGTCCGGGGCGAGCGGGGCGAGCTCCTCGCCACGGCCGAACACCGCGGCGGCCAGCACGAACACCAGCCCCGCCACGACCGCGAGGACGAGCACGTACACCAGTGCGGTCCCCATGGCGCCATCTCATCACGTGCCGGCGATACCGACATCCCGCCCCGCTGGGCCGTTCGCCGCCGGGCGCCGGGCGGCCGAACGGCTAGCTGACGGGACGGGCGCAGGCCGCGAGCGCCTCTTCGACCGGATCGGCCACGGACACCGCGACGGCCGCCGATCCCGGGGCCGCGCCGGATCCGCCGCCACCACGCACGACCCGCAACCGCTCCATCGGCGCCGACGAGGTGAAGCCGCCCGCGGCGAGACCGGCGACCCAGGTGAGCAGTCCGTCCCAGTGCCCACCCGGGTCGAGCAGTACGACGGGCTTGCCGTGCAGTTCAAGGACCGCCGAGGACCACACCTCGAACAGCTCCTCACAGGTACCGATGCCGCCGGGCAGCGCGAGGAATGCGTCGGATCGTTCCTCCATCAGCTGCTTGCGTTCTCGCATGCTGCCGGTGATGACGAGCTCGTCGCTGTCGTGGTCGGCCCACTCCCGCTCGACCATCGACCGCGGGATGATCCCGACGGTGCGACCGCCTGCGGCGCGCGCACCGGCCGCGACCGCGCCCATCATCGACTTCCGGCCGCCCCCGGAGACCAGCGTCCAGCCCCGCGCCGCGATGCCGCGGCCGACGGCCTCGGCGAGATCGAGGTGGTGTGCGGCGACGCCGTCCGAGCTGGCGCAGTAGACGCAGACCGCGAAGCCCCGTTCGCCGCCGTCCATCAGTGCGTCTCCTCCCAGGCGTGGTACGCCTCGTTCACCACGTCGACGGCGTCGTCGATGTCGTCGGTGACGTGCAGCAGGTCGAGATCCCGCGGCGAGATCTTGCCGTCACGCTGGACGGTCGTCGCGATCCAGTCGTAGAGGCCGCCCCAGTACTCGGTGCCGAGCAGGACGACCGGGAACTTCGTGACCTTCTTCGTCTGGACCAGCACGAGGGCCTCGAACAGCTCGTCCAGGGTGCCGAACCCGCCGGGCAGGCAGACGAACGCCTGCGAGTACTTCACGAACATCGTCTTGCGCGCGAAGAAGTAGCGGAAGTTGATCCCGAGATCGACCCAGGGGTTGAGGCCTTGCTCGAAAGGCAGCTCGATCCCCAGGCCGACCGACAGCCCGCCGGCCTCGGAGGCCCCGCGGTTGGCGGCCTCCATCGCACCCGGTCCGCCCCCGGTGATCACCGCGAACCCGGCTCCTGCGAGCCGGGCGCCGAGCTCGCGTCCCAGCTCGTACTCGGCCGAGCCGGGCGGCGTCCGCGCCGAACCGAACACGGTCGCGGCGCGCGGCAGCTCGGCGAGCATGCCGAAGCCCTCGACGAACTCGGCCTGGATCCGCAGCACCCGCCACGGGTCGGTGTGCACCCAGTCCGCCGGGCCCCGCGAGTCGAGCAGCCGCTGGTCGGTGGTCGTGGGCTCGATGCTGCGGCTGCGGCGGAGCACCACGGGGCCGCGCTGCTTCTCCGGCAGCCTCTGGGGGTCGGCGTTCTGGTCGGCCATGCGGAGCACGGTATTCCGGGGTCCGGACGGCCGATCGGCCGGATGGCTCAGGGCGCGAGATACCGTCGCAGCACGCCCGTGCAGGCCGTGATCGCGGCCTCGGCGACGTGCTCGTCGCGGGTGTGCGCGAGGTTCGGGTCGCCCGGGCCGTAGTTGACGGCCGGGATCCCCAGCGCGGCGAAGCGCGACACGTCGGTCCAGCCGTACTTCGCACGCGGCACGGCGCCACTGACCTCGACGAATTCGGCTGCGGCCGGCGCCGACAGTCCCGGCAGCGCACCCGGCGAGAGATCGGTGACGGTCAGCGGGAAGCCGTCGAACACCTCACGGACGTGCTCGACGGCCTGGTCCGCGGACCGGTCGGGCGCGAACCGGAAGTTCACGGTGACGGTGCATTCGTCGGGGACGACGTTGCCCGCGACCCCGCCGGAGATCCGGACGGCCTGCAGGCCCTCGCGGTACCGGCAGCCGTCGATGTCGACGTCGCGGGCCTGGTACGACGCCAGCCGGGAGAGGATCTCCCCGGCCCGGTGGATCGCGTTGTCACCGAGCCAGGAGCGCGCCGAATGTGCGCGCCGGCCGCCGGTGCGGAGTTCGACCCGCAGCGTGCCCTGGCATCCGGCCTCCAGCGCGCCGTCGGTCGGCTCGCCGAGGATCGCGAGATCGGCGTCGAGCCACTCGCGGTGCTCCCGCTCGATCCGGCCGAGCCCGTTGCGCTCGGCCTCGATCTCCTCGCAGTCGTAGAAGACGTAGGTGACGTCGTGCCGCGGCTCGGGCAACGTCGCCGCGAGATGGGCGAAGACGGCGTCGCCTGCCTTCATGTCCGAGGTGCCGCAGCCGTGCACGATCCCGCCGGACCGCCGGGACGGCACGTTGTCCGTGATCGGCACCGTGTCGAGGTGGCCCGCGAGCAGCACCCGGTGCGGCCGCCCGAGCCGGGTGCGAGCCAGGACCGCGTTCCCGGACCGCAGCACGTCCAGGTGCGGGGCCTGGTCCCGCAGGGCCCGCTCGAGCAGGTCGGCGAGCTGCCGTTCCTCGCCGGACACGCTCGCGACGTCGACCATCGCCGCGGTCAGCGCGACCGGATCGGCAGTCAGGTCCAGGGCGGGGATCGTGCTCGTCACCGCGACGACGGTACCGACCCCGCGGCGGTCCCCCGCCGCCGACCGCGCTCCGGACCCGAAGGCGTCCGTGGAGCGGGCCGGACCGGCGGCCGGGGCCCGGGGTGGTGGGGACCCCGTGTGTCGCTTTGCTCTGCTCACCTCGGGTTTCCGCCGGCTCCACACCGGCCCGGAGCCCTGCCGGGGCTCCCGCCCGTGCCCGTCGCGTTGCCGCGTACCGCGGGCCACCGCCGTAGGCCGCAGCCCCATCGCCACCTGCCCCGGACACGGGCCGGCGCCCGCCTCCCGGCTCGGCCGGACGGCTCGGTGGTGGCCGGGCGCCGCTGCTCCGCTCGCGCACCGACCCCGGCCGGTGAGCAGAGCAAAGCGGGACACACCCCCACCCACCTCCCGTCCGGTGTCGCCCAGCAGGGCGCGCCCGTACCGGCGGTCGGACAGGTAGTTGTCCACAGGGGGTCGAACGATCCACAGGCACGGAGGTCGCCGGTCCGGCCGGCTGGATCCCGCTCACGATCGAGGCATGAACAGGCCGGCGGACGACGATCGTCCACCCGAGGATCCGCGACCCCCCACCCCGGTCGGGGCGGTGCCCGACGTCTCCGGGATCGTGCGCGCGGTGCGACGCCGGGCCGATCTCTCCCAGCGGGAGCTGGCGGAGCGCACGGGCCTGTCACCGGCCACGATCGGCCGGATCGAGAGCCGGTCGCTGGTCCCCGCCCTCACCACGCTCGCGGCCATTCTCGCCGTCGGTGGCATCCGGCTGGTCGCGGTCGACGAGGAGAACCGGCGGGTCACGCCGATGGAGGATCCGCCCGGCGACGAGCTCCGCGACGGCGCAGGCCGGCGTTTCCCGTCCCATCTCGACGTCATCCTCGATCCGGAGCCCGGCGAGTGGTGGGCCGACCGCTACGGCTTCGCCCGGCCACCGGAGACGTTCCGGCGGGATCGGACGATGCGTGACGTGATGCGCCGCCGCAGCGTCTGGGAGGTCCGGGTGAAGGACTACCAGTGGGCGGATCCGCCGCCCACGATCGAGCGGTGGATCCAGCTGCAGGCTCGGTGCGAACAGTGCGGGCGGATCCCACCGCCGGTTCCGCCGCCGTTCACCGCCGAGCGGGTCCACCGCTACCTCGACGCGGCCGCCCGCATCGCGAGCGCTCAGGTGGCGGGCACGAGGGTGGCCGGGCGCACCCACGGCGGCGCGCCGCGACCGTCACCGGACCGGTAGGTTCGTGGTCCGTGAGTACCGAGTACCGCCGCGAAGGCGCTTCCGGCACCGGCCTGGCCACCGTCACGACCAATGGCACCGTCCTGGACGTGTGGTACCCGGCCCCGGCGCTCGCCGGGACCGAGGTGACCGATCCCGCTGACGATCTGGCCGCGCTCGTCACCTCCGACGAGCTGCGCGGGGTGCGCTCCGAGGTCGTCCGCACCGAGATCGCGTCGCTGGCCGACGCTCCAGCCGACGCCGCCGACGTGTACCTGCGCCTGCACCTGCTCAGCCACCGTCTCGTCCAGCCGCACCAGGTGAACCTGGAGGGCCAGTTCGGCCTCCTGGCCAACGTCGTCTGGACCAACCACGGACCGTGCCCGGTCGCCGGTTTCGAGCTGACCCGCGCGAAGCTGCGGGCACGCGGCCCGGTGACCGTCAGCCACGTCGACAAGTTCCCGCGGATGGTCGACTACGTGGTGCCCTCCGGTGTCCGCATCGGCGACGCCGACCGCGTCCGGCTGGGAGCGCACCTGGCCGAGGGTACGACCGTAATGCACGAGGGGTTCGTCAACTTCAACGCCGGCACCCTGGGCACCTCGATGGTGGAGGGGCGGATCTCGGCCGGCGTCGTCGTCGGCGACGGGTCCGACCTCGGCGGGTCCGCCTCGGTCATGGGCACCCTGTCCGGCGGCGGCAAGGAGGTCATCTCGATCGGGCGGCGCTGCCTGCTCGGCGCCAACGCGGGCCTCGGAATCTCGCTCGGCGACGACTGCGTGGTCGAGGCCGGCCTCTACGTCACCGCCGGAACGAAGGTGACGCTGCCCGACGGGACGACGGCCGCCGCGCACACCCTGTCCGGGCAGGACGGGGTGCTGTTCCGCCGCAACTCCGTGACCGGTGCGGTCGAGGCGCTGCCGCGCACCGGCGACGGCATCGCCCTCAACGCCGCGCTGCACGCCAACTAGGCCGTGAGCATGGACGGGGCCCCGCAGCCTCCCTCGAACCTGTACGGCGCCGCGGATCTCGGCGAGCCGTTGGCGGCCGGCCCCGGGGGGCCGGCGGTGAACCACGTGCGGGCGCTGCTGGACAAGCGACTGCGCGCGATGCTGCACCACGAACCGGGCGTCCGGGACGGCTCCGATCCCGAGGAGCTGCACCAGATGCGGGTCGCCGTCCGGCGGATGCGCGCCGCGCTGAAGTCCGCGCGGCCGCTCCTCGACGGCGTCTGGGCCGACGAGCTGCGTGCCGAGCTGGGCAGGCTCGGCCGGGCGCTGGGCCCCGTCCGTGATCTCGACGTGATGATCGAACGGCTGCGCGGTGCGGTGGCGACGCTGCCGCCCGCCGAGCAGGCCGCCGGGCAGCGCCTGGTGTCGGTGCTGGAGGCCGACCGGATCGGGGCGCGGTCGGAGATGCTCGACGAGCTCGACGCCGACCGGCACGCCGCTCTGCGCCGCCGTCTCGTCGAGGCGGTGTCGGCGCCGCTGCCGGAGCCGCCCGACGACGGGTCGCGACCGGCGCTGATCGACCTGGTCCGGACCGAGACCCGCAAGCTGACCAGGGCGGTGCGCCGGGCCGGGCCGAACCCGCCGGACATGATCCTGCACGACCTGCGGATCCGGACGAAGCGGCTGCGCTACACCGGCGAGCTCGTCGAACCGGCGATGCGCACGTCGAAGGGCAAGCGCACCTCGGACGCCAAGCGGGTCCGGAAGATACTCAAGGCCGCGGAGGGCCTGCAGGAGGTCCTCGGCGACCATCAGGACGCCTGCGTCGCCGAGCACCGCATCCGTGTGCTGCTCGACGAGCTGGGCAGCTCACCCGATGCCCACGAGGTCTTCGTCGGTGGCCGGCTCGTGGAACGTGAGCGGGCGCGCGCCGAGCAGCTCCGCGGCTGCTGGTGGGAGGCGTGGGAGTCGCTCTCCGCGCGGGCCGACCGGCTCTGAGCTGCACCGTTCCGCTACGCCGGGCGATCGCCGATCCGGGCGACGGCGATCCCCTGGACCAGCCCGGCCGCGACGAGCAGGCCGATGGCCGGTCCGAAGCCGCCCACGTCGATGAGCAGGCCCATCACCAGGGGGCCGAGGCCGGCCGCGAGGTAGCCGATCCCCATCGCGAACCCGCTGATCCCCGCGCTCCGGGCCGGGGTCGGGGTGCGCCAGGCGATCACGGTCAGCCCCAGCGGGAGACCGGACCCGACGCCGAAGCCGATCAGCACCGTCCACAGCCACGGCAGGGCCGTCTCCGGCGCCGGCGCCAGCAGGGCCCCGGCGGTCCCGGCGACGGTGCTCAGCACGGACAGCGAGGCCCAGAACCGCCAGCGCCGCCGTCGTTCCGCGGCGGCGGGCACCAGCAGCGCGACCGGAATCTGCGCGACGCTCCAGACCGCCAGGAGCAGCCCCGCCACCTGCGGGCTCCAGCCCTGCGACTCGTAGTACGGCGACAGCCAGGTCAGCCAGCCGTAGAACGCGGTCGACGAACCGGCGAGGTAGCAGGCGGTCCAGCGGGCGAACGGGTCCCGCCAGGTGCGCACCTCCGGCGTACCGGCACAAACCGGCCCGGACCCGGCGGTCGCCGAACCGGCGGCCACAGAACCGGCGGTCACCGAACCGGCGGTCACGGGCCGGGACCGGCCGATCCGGGCGGCGACCGGCAGCCACACGGTGAGGGCCAGCAGCGCCGGGACGGTCCACAGGGCCAGCGAGAGCGACCAGCCGCCGAGCAGCACCGCCAACGGGACCGCGACCGCGGACGCTACCGTCGCCCCCACCATCATCGCGACGACGTAGGCACCGGTCACCGCACCGGCCCGGTCGGCGAGGTGCTCCTTCACCACCCCGGTCAACTGGGCACCGGCGATGCCGATCCCCAGCCCGACCAGCACGCTGCCGCCGACGAGGGCGGGCAGCGCGGCGACCGACCGCAGCGCGCTGCCGAGCGCGATCGTCGCCACGGCGATCCCGAGCAGCCGCTCCCGCCCGATGCGGGCGGTCAGCGCCGCCGCACCGAACGATCCGGCCGACATCATCAGCACCGAACCGGCCTGGACCAGGCCGGCCGCACCGGAGCCGACGCCGAGATCGGCCCGGATCGTCTCCAGCAGCGGCGGATAGCCGGCCAGCGCGGCACGCAGGTTCACCGCCACCACCAGCACCCCGAGCAGGACCAGCGCGGGCCGGACCGTTCGCAGCGCGGGCGACGGGCTCGCCGGGGACGACATCAGGCTCCTTCGCCTCGCTGGACCAGGACCCGGCGCACCGGCCCGCAGCGGCGCCCCAGCGGGGACGTGCGGACACCGGTGGACGGGCTCAGGTGCCGCCGAGCCGCTCCACGGCGGCGTCGATCCGCTCGTCCGGCGCGGTCAGCGCGACCCGGACGTGACGCGCTCCGGCCGGTCCGTAGAACTCGCCCGGCGCGACCAGGATCCCGAGCCCGGCGAGCCGGTCGACGGTCGTCCTGCACTGCTCACCATCGGTGGCCCACAGGTACAGCCCGGCCTGGGAGTGCACGATCTGCAGACCGGCCTTCTCCAGACCGGCCCGCAGGCGTGCCCGGCGGGCGTCGTAGCGGGCGGCCTGCTCGGCGACGTGGGCGTCGTCGGACACGGCGGCCTGCAGCGCCGCCTGCACCGGCCGCGGAACGATCATGCCGGCGTGCTTGCGCACCTCCAACAGGCCCGAGACGAGCGCCGGGTCACCGGTCACGAACCCGGCCCGGTAGCCGGCGAGGTTCGACACCTTCGACAGCGAGTGCACCGCCAGCAGGCCGGTGTGGTCACCGTCCGAGACGTCGGGATGCAGCACCGACCGTGGCGCGGGATCGGCGTCGCCGGGCAGCCCGAGGTAGCACTCGTCGGACGCGACGACGGCGCCGCGCTCGCGTGCCCAGGCGACCACCTTGCGCAGGTGCTCGACGGGCAGGATGCGTCCGGTCGGGTTGGACGGCGAGTTCAGCCACACCAGCCCCACCCGCGCCGGACCGGCCGCGGTCAGCCCGTCCGACCGGATGTGTTCGGCCCCCGCCAGCCGGGCCCCGACCTCGTAGGTCGGGTACGCGAGCTCCGGGATCACGACGGTGTCGCCGGACCCGAGCCCGAGCAACGTCGGCAGCCAGGCCACCAGCTCCTTGGAACCGATGGTCGGCAGGACGGCGGCCGGATCGACGCCGGTCACCCCGAAGCGCCGCTGCAGCGAGGCCGCGATCGCCTCGCGCAGCGGAGCCGGGCCGTGCGTCGTCGGGTAGCCCGGCTCCGCGGCGGCCGGGCCGGCCAGCGCGTCGCGCAGCAGCCCGGGGACTCCGTCGACCGGGGTGCCGACGGACAGGTCGACGATGCCGCCGGGGTGCCCGCCGGCCCGCTCACGCGCCGGGACCAGCGAGTCCCACGGGAAGTCGGGAAGGTCCAGCCTGGTCACTCGTCGTGTTCCTGCGGGGGCAGGCTCTTCGCGGGCTCCACGTCGTGGTCGACCTTGCCGACCTTGGAGGCACCGCCGGGCGAGCCCAGCTCGTCGAAGAAGTCGACGTTCGCCTTGGTGTAGGCGGCCCACTGCTCGGGCACGTCGTCCTCGTAGTAGATGGCCTCCACGGGGCAGACCGGCTCGCACGCACCGCAGTCGACGCACTCGTCAGGGTGGATGTAGAGCATCCGGCCGCCCTCGTAGATGCAGTCCACCGGGCATTCCTCGATACACGCCTTGTCGAGCAGGTCGACGCAGGGCTCGGCGATCACGTAGGTCACTTCGGTGGTCCTCCACTCGGGGCGCGGGCCCCCGGAGATCGTGTGGTGGCGGGGGGCCCGGTCAAACTGGGACTCCCGCAGGTTAACCCGCGACCCCGGCAGGGGCAGGAGTGAGGTGGTCGGCGCCATGCCGGAGAAGTTCCTCGGACGCCGGGTGGCGCTGCGCCACCGGATCGCCGGCGACGGGGCGGAGGGCCCCCGCTTCACCGACGCGGTCGGCGAGCTCGCCCCTGACGGGCCGGACGCGGTGATCGTGCACACCCGCGGCGGACCGGTCCGGGTGGAGCGGGACGCCGTCGTCGCGATCCGGTCCGTGCCGCCCGCCCCGCCGCGCCGGGCGTCCCGCGCGGCCGTGGCCCGCCTGGAACGGCTCCGCGCCGACGCCTGGCCTGCGCCGGTGCGGGAACAGCTCGGCGGCTGGCTGCTGCGCGCCGCGGGCGGGTACACGAAACGGGCGAACTCCGCGCTCGCGCCGGCGGACCCGGGTGTGCCGGTGGAGCAGGCCCTGGACCGGGTCCGGGAGTTCGCGACCCGGCACGGCATCGCCCCCGTCGTGCAGGCCCCGGCCGGTTCGCCCTGGTCGAACCGGGTGCTCGACGCCGGATGGCGGGTACTGCCCGAATGGGGCGGGGAGTGCCGGGTGCTGGTCGCACCCGCCGGGGCCGCCGACGGCGCACCGGACTGGCCGGCGATCCCGTCGGCGGCGTGGTGGGCCGCGTCCGGTGAGGAGCCGCCGTCCCACGGCTCACCGGCCTGGGCGGTGCTGACCGGCGCGGCCGGGCCGGTGCACGGAGGAGGTGAGCAGAGCAAGGAGGGCGGGCCGGCCGGGCAGACCGGCCCGCCGCCGCATGGTGAGCAGAGCAGAGCGACACCGCAGGTGGGGTTCGGCATGGCCGAGACCGACGACGGGGTACCGGCGGCGGCGATCCGCGCCGCCGTCGTCGAGGATCATGTGTACGTCGCGCGGCTGCAGGTCGCCGAGCCCTTCCGCCGGCGCGGCCTCGGCACCCGGCTCACCCGCGACGCGCTCGCCTGGGGCGCGGCGCGGGGCGCGCGGTTCGCGCTGCTCGACGTCGCGGTCGACAATCCGGCAGGCCGCGCGCTGTACGCCGGCGAAGGGTGGACCGAGCACCATCGGTACCACTACCTGGTGCCCGGATCGGGCTGATCCGGCGGCGGCTCGCCGCTCAGCCGGTCGCGGCGAGGCCGTGCCGGTCCAGCCAGCTGCGGCCCTGCTTGGCCGCCCGCTTCAGTCCGGACCACTCGCCGAGGTACTTCCCGACCGCCCCGACGACCGGCAGCAGCCCCAGCCACTGGTGGTAGAAGCGCCCGTGCGGGCGCTTGTCGAGCTCGTCCTCGACCGACCAGAGGGCGCGGCCGAGCCGCCAGACCGCCCCGCCGACCTTCTTCAGGGTGGCCCGGGTGCCGGAGCCGGCCAGCTCGCCGGTGAGCTCGCGGGCCCGGGCGTCGGCCGCCGCGTCCTCCTCGGCGGTGAGCGCCAGGTCCGCGACCGTCAGCTCCCGCTGGAACAGCACGGAGGCGAGCAGCTCCACCAGCCGGTCCTCGTCGCGGACGCCGTGCTCGCCGGCGATGGCGACCAGCAGCAGGCCCTCGCCGGCGGCGCCGACGGCGTCGGACACCGGCAGCGTCCGCGCCAGCGCACCGCCGAGCCCGGGGATCGCCGCGATCAGCGTGGTGAACCGGCCGACCCGGTAGATCCACCAGTGCGCGCGACCGTCGACGTCCATCCGGGCCCAGGCCGCCGTGCCCGGGACCTGCACCGACGCGAGCGTGTCCAGGATCTTCTCGGACAGCCGCCGCTCCTCCGGCGCCGCACCGGTGGCGCCGGGCGTCGCCCGGGAGCGCAGCCCGAACGGGTCCGACTCCCGCAGCCCGTCGAGCACCGGCCGGGTGGCCCGGACGAACGGGCGCAGCACGGTCACCAGGTGATGGTCGGTCATCCCGCTCATCGCAGGGTCCTTCCGGAGTCGGCTGCCGCGATGTTCTCCACGGCCCTGCGGAACGCGATCAGCCCGGCCGCCGCCCCGGCCACCAGCAGCAGCAGGGACTGCCAGGTCGCCGGGAGCAGGATGTCGCCGCCGGGACCGAACATGCCCAGCACCAGGACGGAGGCGAACCACACCAGAACCGGGGCCGCGGCCCCGGCCGTCGTCGGGGAGATCTCAGTCACCGTGGCGTGCACCAGCCACGGCAGCGACACCAGCACGATCACGGTGCCGATCGGCACCGGGACCGGTCCGATGTAGAGCATCTGGAACATCAGCTGGAACGCGACCAGCAGCACCGAGATGACGAACAGCAGCGCCGCGAGCGGTGCCCGGGCCAGGACGGTCAAGGGGCCACCCCCTCGAACAGGTCGGTCTCCGCGCATCCGGATTCGGCCCCGGCCAGCACGAACTCCTCCACCCCGAGCAGCGGCTGCACGATCCCGTTGCTCATCGCGAACGCCGTCCAGCCGGGCCCGGTGCGGACGTCGATCTGGGTGGCGTGCGCGCGCATCGCGGCGATCCGCTCGGCGTCGTACTTGCCGACGTCGATCCGGGTGGTCACGGCACCGGCGTCGTGGCCGGGGTGCTCGTCGGGTTCCGGCCAGCGCAGCCCGGTCCCGCCGGTGTCACCGCAGGCCGTCAGCAGCCGGTCCAGGCCGTCCTCCAGCAGCGCCGCCGACCGGACGGCGAAGTACAGCTTGGCGACGACGTCCGGGCGGGCGGCCGCGGCGGCCACCGTCAGCTCGTGCGCGCGGACGTGATCGGGATGGCCGTAGGTCCCGTCGGCGGCGTAGGACACCAGGACCTGCGGCCGCACCTCGTCGACGATCTCCAGCAGCTGGGCGAGCTGGGCGCCGAACGGATCGGCGGCGGCGAACGCCCGCGGGTGCAGGTCCGGTGGCAGCGCGGCCCGGGTGCCGTGCCCGGCCAGCACCATGCCGGTGTCCCGCCAGCGCCCGGCCCCGCCCAGGAAGCGGTGCTCCGGCCCGCCGAGCGCGGCCAGCGCCGTCTCCAGCTCGCGGATCCGGTAACCGCCCAGCTGGTCGCCCCGGTCGGGGGCGAGCTCGGCCAGCTCCGGCCCGATCACCTCGCCCTCCTCGCCGAGCGTGCAGGTCACCACGGTGACCCCGGTACCGGGGTCGGCGGCGTAGCGGGCGATGGTGCCGCCGGTGGTCAGGGTCTCGTCGTCCGGGTGGGCGTGGACGAGCAGCAGGCGGCGGTCGGGAGACACCCATGGAGCTTACGAGGCACTCATCGCGCAGACCTGCAGGCCCTCGTCCGTCTCGCGGAGGTGCGGCCCCGGATCGTCCTCCGGCGACCGCACCCCCGTGTCGACGTGGCGGTCAGTGCAGGGTCGGTCCGCCGCCGTTCACCACCAGGTTCTGACCGTTGATGTTCTTCGCCCGGTCGCTGAGCAACCAGGTCACCGCCTCGCCGATGTCGTCCGGGGTGGACAGCGTGCCCAACGAGGTGAGGGCCTGCACACCGCTGCGGATCTCGTCGACCGACGTACCGGTCAGCTGCGACTCGGTCGCCCACTTCTCGGCGATCAGGTCGGTCTCCACAATGCCCGGCGAGACGCTGTTCACCCGGATCCCGAGCGGGCCGAGCTCGAGCGAAGCAACCTGATTGAGTCCGGTCTGGGCGAACTTGCTCGGCGAGTAGGCGCCGTACAGCGGCCAAGCGCGGATCGCCGCCTCCGAGTTCACGTTGACGATCGCACCGCCACCGATCCCGGTGAAGTGCCGCGCCGCCGCCTGTACCCCGAACAGTGAGCCGAGGAAGTTGACCCGATAGCTGTCGACCGCGTCCTGCTCGGTCAGTTCCAGCAGCGGCTTGGTGATCAGGATGCCGGCGTTGTTGACCCACCCGTCCAACCTGCCGAAGTTCGAGACGGCTGCCGAGACCAGCTCGTCGGCCACCCCGTGCTGCGAGATGTCGCCACGGACGGCGACTGCCTCGGTGCCGAGCTCCTTGAGCTCCGCGACGGTCTCCTCAGCAGCGGCCGTACCCGCGTGGTAGCCGACGACCACCCGGAATCCGCCTTTCGCGAGGGACCGGCTGACACCGCGGCCGATCCCGCGTCCCCCGCCGGTGACGACTGCGACCGGTGAATCACTGGACATGCTGTTCCTCCTGGATGTCGGCGGCTGCCACCGCGGGCAGCCGGCGTCGGTGCGGGGGGTGGACGGCCGCTCGCCGGACCCCGGATTGTCCGCGGCTCCGTGTCGTCACGGTGTGACCGACTGGGTATCGGGTTCCGCGGGCGCCGCGCCGTTCTGCTCCGGTACCGGGACCGCAGCGGTGGGCAGCGTGCTCTCGACGGTCCACGAGTGGCGGGAGGCCGGGTGGTCGGGCCGCACATGCTGCTGCCCGACGCCGTAGTGGTATTCCCGCAGCGTGGAACCCTCGTAGCCGTCCCAGACCAGGCCCCGGCGGCGTAGCTCGGGGACGACGAAGTTGACGAACTCCTCGAACACCGCGGGCAGCGGATAGTCGACGAGCGTGATCCCGTCAATGTCGGCGACCTCGACCCACCGCTCGATCTCGTCGACGACGGTCTTCGGGGAGCCGACGAAGATCGGGGTCAGGTCGCCGTAGGCGAACCACTCACCGAGCTCCCGCGGCGTCCAGACCCGGTTCGGATCGCTCTTGGTGACAATCTCCATGAACCCTCGGAAGCCCTGTACCTCGACGTACTCGAGCGGGGTGTCCAGGGTCAGCTGGCCGATGTCGTACCCGACCATGGAGCTGAACCGCGACAGCCCGCCTTCGGGGTAGACGTACTTGCGGTACTTCTCGTACTTGTATCGCGCCGCCTCGTCGGTGTCGTCGACCACTACGTTGATCGCGGGGAGGAACCGCAGCGAGCGCGGGTCCCGGCCGAGCGCGGCGGCCCGGGCCCGGACGTCCTCGACGATCGGCCGCAGGAACTCCGGCGCGGGCGCGGTGAGGAACACCCCCTCGGCGTGGGTCGCCGCGAACTGGCGGCCCTTGTCCGATGTACCTGCCTGGTAGATGACGGGTGTCCGCTGCGGGGACGGCTCGGCGTGATGGATCCCCGGTACCGTGAAGTACTTGCCCCGGTGCCCGATCTCGTGCACCCGGGAGGCCTCCACGTAGAGGCCCTCGTACCGGTCGTTCACGACCGCGTCGGGCTGCCAGCTGTACTCCCACAACTTGTAGGCCACTTCGGTGAACTCGTCAGCCAGGTCGTACCGCTCGTCGTGGTCGAGCTGCTTGGGCCGGCCGATGTTCTGTGCGGCGGTATCCGTCGCCGAGGTGACGATGTTCCAACCGATCCGGCCTTTCGAGAGCCGGTCCAGTGTGGTGAAGCGGCGGGCAAGGATGTAGGGCAGCTCATAGCTGGTGGACCCGGTCACGACGAACCCGAGGTTGCGGGTCTCGGCGATCATCGCCGCGACGGCGGGGAACGGATCGTCACCGGGCACGTTGTTGCCGGTCCGGAGGGATTCGTCCCGACGTCCCTTGTAGACGTTGAAATCGCCGAGGACGTCGGCGATGAACAGTGCCTCGAAGTTCCCGCGTTCCAGGATCTTCGCCTGCTCCACCCAGAACTCGAGCTCGCCGTAACGGTGCGACTGCTCACCGAAGTACCGGTTCAGCCCGATGTTGATGTGCCCGGCGCTGGGCTGACGGATCGCGTTGAGCTGCAGCTTCTGGCGAGGG
This sequence comes from Pseudonocardia sp. NPDC046786, assembly GCF_040645415.1. Taxonomy (NCBI): domain Bacteria; kingdom Bacillati; phylum Actinomycetota; class Actinomycetes; order Pseudonocardiales; family Pseudonocardiaceae; genus Pseudonocardia; species Pseudonocardia sp. NPDC046786. Next base: position 91,925 of record NZ_JBEYYF010000006.1, read on the forward strand.
ATGGTCACGGCTACTCCGTGGGGGTGTCGAGGGTCAGGTCGAGCTGGATGACCAGGGCTCCGCCGGAACTGCGGAGCGCGGCGATCTCGGCCCGGACGGCCGCGAGCACCACGCGGATGCGTTCCTCCGGGTCGTCGTCCGCCCTTAGCCGACCGCCGGACAGCACGACCGCGTCCAGCGAGCGCCGATCTCGCCGGACAGTGTCGAAGAGCTCCGCGGCGGCGTGCTCGCTCTGCGCCGGGGCTGCACGGACGACCGTTCCCTGTTCGTTCGTAATGTGTTCGAGAGCCGCTTCGGCATGGCCGAACCCGCCGTCGACGGAAACGACGACGTAGCGGTCGAGGGCCGAACCGTGGACGGGAGTGGTCTCCAGGTCGATGCCGAGCACTTTCGTGTCGACCGCGCGGAGCGGACCGCTGATAGGCATGGTTCTCCTTCTGGACGAGGCGATGGACGGGACGGCGTCAGGCCGGACAGGTGTGCTGCAGCCGGGGCAGCACACCCTCGGCGAACTGCAGGGCTTCCTCGACGTGCGGCTGCCCGGAGAGGACAAAGTGGGTGATGCCGTGCCCGCGGTACTCCCGGATCCGGTCCGCCACCTGCTCATGGCTTCCCACGAGTGCTGTCCCGACACCGCCGCGGACCAGCCCGAACCCGGTCCACAGGTTCGGTGACACCTCAAGCTCCCGGATGCGGCCGGAGTCGTGCAGCGCGACCATGCGGCGTTGCCCCTCCGACTCGACCAGGCGCAGGGCGCGCTGCGTCTCCTCGATCCGGCGACTCGGGATGCGGGACCGGAGATGCTCCGCGACCGTCCATGCTTCCGAGGCGGTCTCGCGGGTGATGACGTGCAACCGGATCCCGGACGCGACGGTCCGGCCGGCCCGGTCGGCGAGCTCAGTCAACCGGGCGACATGCTCGGCGACCGCGGCCGGCGGCTCCCCCCAGGTGAGGTGCACGTCGGCGTGTTCGGCCGCGACCTGCTTGGCCCGATCGCTCGCCCCACCGACGAACACCGGCGGCCGCGGAACCGTCGGCAGCTGCAGCCGGGCCCCCTCGACGTGCACGTGGCGGCCGCGGAGTACCACCGGCGGTCCGCCGTCCAGCGTGTCCAGCGCTGCCCGGTACGCGGTCAGGAACTCGGCGGTCCGCCCGTACCGCTCTCCGGCGCTGAGGTGGTCGCCGTAAGCCCGTTGCTCCGCGGCGTCGCCCCCGGTCACGATGTTCACCGAGAGTCGGCCACCCGAGTGCCGCTGGAAGGTCGCCGCCTGCACTGCGGCCGCTGTGGGGGAGACGAGCCCCGGCCGGAAGGCGACCAGGAACCGGATCCGCCGCGTCCGGGCGGCGAGGAAGGACGAGACGACCCAGGCATCGTCGCACCAGCTGCCGGTCGGGGTGAGCAGCGATTCGAACCCACCCACCTCCGCGGTCCGCGCGACCACATCGAGGTAGTCGAGAGTCGGCGCGCGCCATCCGTCGCCCGGGGCCGCCGACTCGCCGGTGCTGACGATGTCACGCGAGTCGCCCTGGGTGGGAAGGAACCAGTGCACACGTATGGTCATGGCAGTCAGATGAGGCCGTGCCTGGGTGGCCGGGTGTCGTGCAGCGCGTAGTTCCCGATGTGCCGGTGCTTCCAGCGGATCGGATCGTGCAGGGTGTGGGTGCGCGCGTTGCGCCAGTACCAGTCCAGGCCGTGCCCGGACGCCGTCGCACTCGCCCCGCCGAGTTCGAACAGGCTGTTCGCCGTCTCGATCGCGACCCTCGTCGTGGCGTCCTTCGCCGCGGCGACCTCGATCGACAGCGTCGCGGCGCTGTCGGCGGTGACGTCCTCGGCGACCACCTCATCCCACCGCCGGGCAGCCGCTGCGAGCGCCCCGTCGGCCGCGATCACCCGCGCGGCGATCTCACCGAACCGGGCGACCACCTCCGGCTCGTCGACGATCCGCTCCGCCTCGGACTCGAACCAGACCCGGGCGTGGTCGCGCAGGTAATCGCGGGTGGCGGTGAGGGCTGCCCGGGCGATGCCCTGGTCGATGGCCGCGTGCAGCAGCTGGTCGAACGCCCCCTCCACACCCGGTGTATCGCCGCCCTTCCACAGCGGCAGCACGTTCGCCGGATCGACCCGGACATCCGTAAGGACCACTGAGCCACTGGCTGTGGCTCGCTGGCCGAACGAGTCCCAATCGGCCTCCAGCACCAGGCCTGCGGCGTCGGCCGGAACGACCGCGAGGACCAGCCGGTCGTCCGCGTCCAACGCGGTGATCCCGAGACGACGGGCCGTGAGCGCACCGGTCGCGTAGTACTTGCGCCCCGAGAGGGTCGGCGGGTCACCGGGGCGCAGCCGGGTCGCCGGGACCCAGGCCCGCGGCGTTCCCCGCTCCGAGGCCCCCGCGGACAGCCGCCCGCCCGCCCGGATCTCCTCGACAACCTGCGTGACCAGCTCGGGCCCACCGAGCCCGAGGATCACCCGGACCTGCACGAAGTGCGGCAAAAGAAGCTGGGTGACCGCAGGATCGGCGGCCGCGAGCGTCGCGAAGACCTCGACGAGCGCCGCCGTCGGGAGTGCCTCGCCGTCGTGCTCGGCGGGGAGCGTGGCGCCGAGCAGCGCGGGCCGGTCGATCAGGCCCAGGTCGTCGGCGCTCGCCGTCCCCTGCTCGTCGCGCCGGCGGCGCCCGGCCGCGAGCTCCTGCGCGACGTCGACGACGACGTCCCGGAGCGGCGACGGGATCCGCCCCGCCCACCGTCCGTGGATCAGCTCCAGCGACATCGACCCTCCAACTATCGAGTTCGTAATCCCGATCGGAAAACTAGCAATTCAGTCGACGGGCGGCAACCCCCTGCGGCGCAGCCCGACTAGGCTTCAGAGGGGAGCAGCCCTTGCAGGAGCCGCGATGAGCTATGTCGACGAGTGGGAGCGCTGGCACGCCCAGCGCGTCCGCAGCCTTGCCACGCCGTATGGCCCGCTCATCAGCCTTTGCGCTCGCAGACTGCAGATGTCGGCCGGCCACAGTGACGCCGTCGGACTGCACTGGTCCCTACCGGGCCTACCCGTGCCCGGTACCGCGAACAGCGCCGGCCGGGCCGGTGACCGGACCCGCACCCGCTACATCGAGTTCCGGATCGAGATTCCGCGCAACCTGCCCGACAGCGACGTCCCGCCCAGCATCCGGCCGCTGGTCGAGGCGGAGGGCCTCTACGCGCTCCGCGCCATCGAGGAACAGCTACTGGAGACCGCCTTCGGCGGGATCGAGGTCTACGAACCCGACATCGAGTGGGTGATCCCCGGCCGTTTCGTCCCGGTGCTCGAGCCGACGGGCACCACCGTCCCCTACACCGACGGCCGCGACCGGTCGCTCGCCGTCGCCGGCGAGATCCGGTGCACCGTCGACGGCCGAGAGATCAGCCTCACAGCGAGCCCGCTGGCCCGTGGCCGCCTGCACGTGATCTTCGCCGACCGGACCAGGTCGGAGCTCTTCCCGTTCCGTTTCCTCAGCATCGACCCGCCCGATGACGACGGCCATGTGATGGTCGACTTCAACCGGAGCGTGGTACCGCTGGCCGCCTTCTCCGAGTACTGCCCGGGCCCGACTCCGCCACCGGGCAACACTCTGGACATCGCCGTGACGGCGGGCGAGGACCGGCCGTTCCTCGGGACCCGGGAGGGGCCGGGCGACTGAACGCTGGTCAGCCCCGGGCGCCGGCCCGGCTCGCGTCCCGGACGACGGTGGTGATCCCGGGCGGGAGGTTTCCGTTCACCACCTGGGCGATCGTGACCGACTCCAGGACGCCGAGCAGCGCCGTGCGGGCCGCGATCCACACGTCCTGCAGCGGTGCGGCCGGGCCGTCGTAGCTGACCTGCTCGGCGAGCTCCCCGCGCACCGTGGCGACCGGGCCGTCGACCGCCTGCACGACGTCGGCGAGGCTGATCTTGTCCGGCGGGCGCGCCAGGCTGAATCCGCCTCGCGCCCCACGGTGACCGACCGCGATCCCGCTCCGCCGGATGTCGGCGAGGATGAGCTCCAGGAACTGACTCGGGATCTGCTCCGTCTCGGCGAGCGACGCCGCCGAGATCGGGCTGCCCTGCGAGACCGCGAGGCGCACGACGGCTCGGACGGCGTAGTCGACGCGAGCTGAAACCCTCACATGAGTCCTTCACCGGCAGCGGGTCCGCATGAGTCTATACCGCTCGTCCGCCCGGTCCTGGTTCGCGCCCGCCTCGGAACCGCCTCTGTGAGCCCCCGCGTATGTGTCCGGCACCACATCCTCAGCGGCCCGCCACCGTGCCAAAGTTGAAGGGTGACGCCTCCGCCCAAGCCGGTCCTCCTCGGCTTCACCCGGCGACGGCAGGTCGACCTCGGATACGTATGCAGCGCCGTGTGTCTCATCGCAGCCGCTCCGTGGTCCCCCGGGAACTGACCCGACCTGCCCCGAGCCTCGGCTCGCCGTCCGGAGAACTGCCGTTGCCGCCGTGTCTGCACTCGTCGTTTCCCCGTCCCGCTGCGCCCTGACCGACCAGGCGATCCGCGAGGCCCTGTCCTACGAGCAGTTCGTTCGAGGGCACCTGAGGGCGCGGGTCCGCCTCCCGGGTGCCGACCTGTCCGCATCCGAACGTGCCGCGCTGGACCTACTGCCCGCCCCGCTCGACGTCCTCGCCCTGGTCCGGACCCCCGTCGTCACCCCACTCCCCGATCTGAACCGTCTCATCCGCCTCGCTGACGACCGGGGGCGGCTACGCGTGCACGTCTGTGTGGCGGGTCCCGCGGCACAACAGCTGTGCGCGCAACATCTCGGCGGTCACGCACCCGCAGGCTACCTCCTCGTCGACCGCCGGGGGCGGTCGCTGGGCACCCTGGACCATCCGCGCTCGGCCGTGGCCCGCCGACTCGCCGACCTGCTGGCGACACCTCCCACCGATCCCGCGCCTGCCGGCCCATCGGGCTGGCAGGATTCAGTACGTGCGGATCTCGACGAAGGCGGACAGCGCGATCCGAGCCGCCCTGGTGCTCGTCACGACCGAGGGGCGGCCGGCGACCTGCAGCGAGATCGCGCATGAGCAGGGGATCCCGGAGAAGTACCTGGAGGGGATCCTCAATCAGCTGCGCCGGGCCGGTCTGGTTCGCAGCCAGCGCGGCGCAGAGGGCGGCTACTGGCTGAGCAGACCGGGCCGGACTATCACCCTCGCCGAGGTGGTACGGGCCGTCGACGGCCCGATGGCGACGGTCCGCGGAGTCCCGGCCCAGGACCTGGAGTACGAGGGCGTGGCGACCGCACTCCCTCAGGTGTGGATCGCGCTGCGGGCCAGCATCCGGGCCGTGATGGAGGAAGTCACACTCAGCGACGTGGTAGAGGGGCCGCTGCCCCGGCCGGTCAGCGAGCTGAGCAGGCGCCCCGGCGCATGGGACAGCCGCTGAGCTCCGCCGTTGGCCGACCGGTCAACGCGCGCCCGCCACCGGGTGCGCCGCGGCCTCCCTCTCCGCTGGCGGGACCGGGACCGCGGCACCGCTCAGCGGCACGGTCGGCACCGCCGTCGTCGCCAGCCCGGCCGGTTCGATCCCGGACCGCACCAGCAGGTCGCCCAGTGCGGCGATCATCGCGCCGTTGTCGGTGCACAGCCGGGGCGCGGGCACCCGCAGGGTGATCCCGGCGGCGGCGCAGGCCCGCTCCATCTCCGCGCGCAGCACCCGGTTGGCGGCGACCCCGCCGACCATGAGCAGGGTGTCCGCTGCGCGCTCGGCGCACGCCCGCAGCGCCTTGCGCACCAGCACGTCGACCACGGCCATCTGGAACGAGGCCGCCACGTCCGGCACCGGCACCGGCCGGCCGGCGTCCTGGGCCGCCTCGACGTGCCGGGCGACGGCGGTCTTCAGGCCGGAAAAGGAGAAGCCGAACGCGGCGTCGCGCGGCCCGGTCATCGGCCGCGGGAAGGCGACGGCGGCCGGATCGCCGTCGAGCGCGGCCGCCGACACCGACGGCCCGCCCGGGTAGGGCAGCCCGAGCAGCCGGGCGACCTTGTCGAACGCCTCCCCCGCCGCGTCGTCGACGGTGTCCCCGAGGTGTTCGACCGGGTCGCGGGCCAGGTCGCCGAGCGAGAGCAGCGAGGTGTGCCCGCCGGACACGATCAGGCAGATGCAGCGGGCCGGCAGCGGGCCGTGCTCCAGGACGTCGACGGCGGCGTGCCCGGCGAGATGGTGCACGCCGTACAGCGGGACGTCCAGCGCCGTCGCGTACGCCTTCGCCGCCGCCACCCCGACGTGCAGCGCCGGGGACAGCCCGGGGCCCGCGGTGACCGCGACGGCGTCCACGTCGGACAGCGACACCCCGGCCGCGGCGACGGCGGCCCGCACCGTCGGCACCACCGCGCTCACGTGCGCGCGGGCGGCGACCTCGGGCACCACGCCGCCGAACCGGGCGTGCTCGTCGGCGGACGACGCCAACCCCTCGCCCAGCAGCGTCCCGTCCCGGACGAGCCCGGCGCCGGTCTCGTCGCAGGACGTCTCGATTCCCAGCACCAGCGACACGCCGTCCAGTCTCGCACCGGGCAGCGTGTCGCCGGCGGCGCCCCGGCCTACAGCAGCGCGCGGGCCTGCGCGTAGTGGCACGCCACCGGGTGCCCGCTGCCCCGCTCGACGAGCGCGGGCTCCTCCTCGACGCACCTGCTCTGCTCACCTGTGGTGAGCGCGCCGGCGAAGGTCGGGCAGCGGGTGCGGAACCGGCAGCCCGACGGCGGATCGGCCGGGCTGGGCAGGTCCCCGACCACGGTGATCCGCTCCCGGGCCCGCTCGCGGCGCGGATCGGGCAGCGGGATCGCCGAGATCAGCGCGTGCGTGTACGGGTGGGCTGGCGCCTCGAACAGCGACGCCGCCGGCCCGGTCTCGACGATCTTCCCCAGGTACATGACGGCGATCCGGTCGGCGATGTGCCGCACCACCGACAGGTCGTGCGAGACGAACAGGTAGGACAGCCCGCGCTCGGCCTGCAGCTCCTGCAGCAGGTTGAGCACGCCGGCCTGGATGGACACGTCGAGCGCGGAGACCGGCTCGTCGAGCACGATCAGCCGGGGCTGCAGCGCGAGCGCGCGGGCGATCCCGATCCGCTGCCGCTGGCCGCCGGAGAACTCGTGCGGGTACCGGTTGCCGTGCTCGGGGCGCAGCCCGACGGTGCTCATCAGGTCGCGGACCTGGCGGCGGCCGTCGTCGCCGTAACGGCCGTGGATGCGCAGCGGCTCGGCGATCAGCTCGTTGACCGGCATCCGCGGGTCGAGCGAGGCGTACGGGTCCTGGAAGACGAGCTGCATCTCGCGGCGCAGCGCCCGCATCCGCCCGCCGGACAGCCCGGTGATCTCCCGGTCGTCGAACCGGACCTCGCCGGACGTCGCCGGGATCAGGTTCAGCGCGACCCGGGCCAGCGTCGACTTCCCGCAGCCGGACTCGCCGACCAGCCCGAGCGTCTCGCCGCCGGCGATGTCGAACGACACGTCGCTGACCGCCTGCACCGCACCGACCTGCCTGCGGAACAGGCCGCCGGAGCGGATCGGAAAGTTCTTGACCAGGTTGCGCGCCGACAGCAGCGCCGGGGTGGTCACCGTGTCGCTCATCGGGCCCCCTCCGCGGTCGCCGGGCTCTCCGGGTCGACCGGGCCGACGGGGCCGACGGCCAGGTCGCCGTCGGCGACCGCGGCCGGGTCGAACACGTCCTCCGCCGCCACCCCCGACACCTGGGCCGAGTGGTGGCAGGCGGCGTGGTGGTCGGCCGAGCCGTCGCCCACCGCCACCAGCTCCGGCTCGCTGTCCCGGCACACGTCGGTGGACAGCGGGCAGCGCGGCGAGAACGGGCAGCCGGGCGGCATGTTCACCACCGACGGCGGCGCCCCGGGGATCGGGGTCAATCGCTCAGTGGGCCGGTCCAGCCGGGGCAGGCTCCCGAGCAGGCCCAGCGTGTAGGGCATCCGCGGCTCGTAGAAGATCGGCTCGACGTCGCCGACCTCGACCAGCTTGCCCGCGTACATCACCATCACCCGGTCGGCCTGCCCGGCGATCACGCCGAGATCGTGGGTGATCAGCACCATCGCGGCGCCGGTCGCCTGCTGCGCGGCCTGCAACGCCTGCATCACCTGGGCCTGGACGGTCACATCGAGGGCGGTGGTCGGCTCGTCGGCGATGATCACGTCCGGGTCGTTGGCCATCGCGATTGCGATCACCACCCGCTGCCGCATCCCGCCGGAGAGCTCGTGCGGGTACGACGAGACGCGCTGCTCCGGGTTCGGGATCCGGACCAGGCCGAGCAGCTCGACGGCCCGTTCCCGGGCCTGTGCTCTGCTCACGTCGCGATGCGCGAGCACCGCCTCCTCGACCTGGTAGCCGACCGTGTAGACCGGGTTCAGCGAGGTCATCGGGTCCTGGAAGATCATCGCGATGCGCTCGCCGCGGATCCCGTTGAGCTCGTTCTCCGACAGTGTGAGCAGGTCCCGGCCGTCGAAGACGATCGAGCCGGTCACCTGCGCGGTGCGCGGCAGCAGGCCCATCACGGCGAGCGAGGTGACCGACTTTCCCGAGCCGGACTCACCGACGATGCCGAGGACCTCGCCGCGGCGCAGCCGGTAGTCGACCCCGCGGACGGCGCGGACCGGGCCGTCGGCGCTGGGGAAGGTGACGGTCAAACCCGAGACGTCCAGCACCGCCGGGTCCGTTGCTCTGCTCACTGATGCACCTTGCTCACTGACGCACCTTCGTCTGTTGCGGGTCGAACGCGTCACGCAGGCCGTCGCCGATGAAGTTGATCGTGAGCGCGATGACGATGATGAAGATTCCCGGGAAGTAGAACAACCACGGGCGGGTGGTGAGTGCCGTCTGCGCCTCGGAGACGAGCAGCCCGAGCGAGGTGTCCGGTGTCTGCACGCCGAAACCCAGGTAGGACAGCGCCGTCTCGAGCAGGATGGCGAGCGCCACCAGGATGGTCAGGTTGACCAGGCTCGAGCCGAGCGCATTCGGCACGAGATGGCGCACGATGATCCGGGTGTCGGACGCGCCGAGCGCCCGGGCGGCCTCGACGAACTCCTTCTCGCGCAGCGAGAGCACCACCCCGCGGGCGACCCGGGACACGTATGCCCAGTACAGCCCGGCGATGACGATCGCGATCAGGTACCAGGTGCCGCCGAAGTTGTGCGCGAGCATCGCGGCGACGGCGACCAGCGGGAGGGTGAGCACCAGGTCGGCAATCCGCATCATGAGGCTGTCCACCCAGCCGCCGAAGTAGCCGGCGACCGACCCCCACAGGGTGCCGACGAACGTCGCGACGAGCGCGACCAGTGCCGACACCTGCAGCGAGATGCGGGTGCCGCCGAGCACCTGGGCGAACTGGTCCTTGCCGACCGAGTCGGTGCCGAACGGGTGTTGCAGCGACGGCGGCTGCGAGTTCGACGGTGTGATCTCGCCGACGTCGTAGCGCCACAGCCAGCCGCCGACGTAGGCCAGTAGCACCAGTGCGACGAGCACGACCAGGCTGACCATCGCGGCCCGGTGCCGGACGAAGCGGCGCAGCACCAGCTGCGCCTGGCTGCGCTCGGCGACGGTGAACTCGCGATCGGTCACGGCGTCCGGCTTCGTTCCGGTCGCGTCAGGCATAGCGGATCCTGGGGTCGAGGACGCCGTAGAGCAGATCGGCGACCAGGTTGAAGGCGATGACGATGACCGCGGTGACGAGCAGCCAGGACGCGACCGCGTAAGTGTCGTAGAGCTTGATCGACTCGAGCAGGAAGTCGCCGAGACCGCGCCACTGGAAGACCCGCTCGGTGACCACGGCGCCGCCGAGGATGGCCGCCATGTCCAGCGCCGTCACCGTCGTCAGCGGGATCAGCGCGGTGCGCAGCGCGTGTCGGACCATCACCGTCCGCCGGGGCAGCCCCTTCGCCCGGGCCAGCCGGACGTAGTCCGAGTTCAGGGTCTCCAGCATCGACGCCCGGGTGAACCGGCTCCACGAGGCGTAGGAGATCAGCGCCAGCGCGGTCGTCGGCAGCACGAGATGGCCTGCGATGTCGACGACCCGGGCGAGGCCCTGCTCGGGCGGGATCGACTCGGCGCCGATCGTGGAGATCAGCTGGACACCGAGGATGTTGTTGACGTCGATGCCGCCCTGCTTGAGCAGGATGGCCAGCCAGAATGACGGCATCGCCAGGAACAGGAAGCCCAGGAAGGTCGCCGCGTAGTCCGACCTGGAGTACTGCCGCACGGCCGTCCAGACGCCGACCACGACGGCCAGCACGAGTGCGATCACCATCGCCAGGATGACCAGCCGCATGGTCACCCAGAACCGGGCGGCGAGCTCGTCGCCGATCACCTGGGTGGAGACGACCGACGGCCCGAAGTCACCGCGCAGCACCCCGCCCAGCCAGGACAGGTAGCGCGGGAGCAGCGGCTGGTCCAGGTTGAGCCGGGCCGCCTCGGCGTCGAGCACGTTCTGCGGTGGTGGTGGGTTGCGCAGCAGCAGCGGGGTGAGCGGGTTGCCGGACAGCGTGCCCAGCCAGAAGACGATGAACGACGAGGCGAGCAGTATCGGGATCGAGATCACGACCCGGCGCACTGCGTACATGAGCATGAAGGGGTCTCTCCGCCGTGGTGGGAGCGGTCGTCGGTGTGGCCCCGGCCGTGCCCGCGCCCTCAGGGGTGCGGGCACGGCCGGAGCTCCCGGCTCGGGGTACGGGTCAGCCCTCGGCGCGCAGTGCCCACTCGGCGACGTTGTACATCGGCCCGTCCAGGGTGGCGTTGCCGCGCACGTTGGCGACGTTGTCGCGGGTCGCCAGCAGGGTCGGCTTCTGGTAGATCGGCAGCACGTAGGCGTCCCCGAGGATGATCTTGTCGGCCTCGTTGAGCTGCTGCGCGGCGGCCGCCTTGTCCGTGCTCGACGCGGCGGCGTTGATCAGCTCGTCGGTCCTCGGGTTCTCGTACTGGCCGAAGTTCGAGCCGGAGTCGGACAGCCACAGCTGCTGCGCGCCGCCGAACGGGAACGGCGACTGCACCCAGGCGAACACCATGATGTCGTACTCACCGGCGGAGAGCGTGGTGCCGAGGTCGTCGGTCGGCTCGACGGTGATCCCGATGCCGAGCTGCTGCATGTACTGCGCGAACAGCTCGGACTGGCTCTGCCGGATCGCGTTGCCGACGGTGTAGCGGATCCGCAGGTCCGGGACGGCCTGGCCGTCCGGCGCGACCAGGTCCTGGCCGACGCCGGTGTAGCCGGCCGCGGTGAGGATCTGCCGGGCCCGCTCGACGTTGCCGCTGCCGAGGTCGGTGCCCGCGAGGTTGTCGGTGTACTCCTCCTGCTGCGGGAGGAACATCAGACTGTTCAGCGGCGCGACCTCGGGATTGAACTGGCCGACCGTCTTGTCGATGATGTCCTGCCGGTTCACCACGGTGAACATCGCCTGGCGCAGCGCGGTGTCCTGCAGGACCGGGTTGCGCAGGTTCAGGTCGAAGTGCTCCCAGGTCAGGCCGAGCTGCTGGACCTGCGAGACACCGGGGATCTGCTGGATCTGGGTCACGATGTCCACCTGCGGCTGCGGGTAGAGCACCTGCACCTCGTTGTTCTGCAGTGCGATCGGCTCCTGGGTGGCGTCGGTGACGACGCGCAGGATCAGCGTGTCCACCCGGGGCTGCGTCGCGCCGTACCAGCGCTCGTTCGGCACCAGGGTCAGCGCCTGGTTGTTCTCCCAGCTCTGGATCGTGAACGGGCCGCCGGAGTAGGTCGGGGTGTTCGCCCCGAGCCACTCGAACGACGACGCGAGACCGGCCGGGGTGTTGATGTCGCCCTGCTGCGCGGCGATGTGCGCCGGGTAGAGCGGGGCGTTGGACCCGAAGAACGACTGCCAGTCGGTGTAGGGCCGCTCCAGGGTCAGCGTGACGGTCTTGCCCCCGTCCGACCCGACGACGTCGGCGATCTGGTCGTAGCCGCCGTTGCCGGCGCTCGCGCAGTCCGGGCACTCCCGCGGGTCCTGGGTCTTCCAGGCATAGACGAAGTCGGCCGCGCCGATCGGCGTGCCGTCGCTCCAGGTCGCCTCGGGCTTGATCCGGTAGACCGCGGTCGTCGGGTTCGTCAGCTCCGCCGAGACCATCAGGTCGGAATTCAGCTCGGTGGTCAGCTCGGGCGTCGAGTTGAAGGCGTAGGGCAGGAACGCCTTGGTCGCCATCCCGGTCTCGAACACGTTCCCCTCGGCCGAGTTGACGTTCCAGTTCGCGATGTTCTTCTCGATCGCGAACGTGATCGTCCCGCCGTCCTGCAACTGGTCCGCCGGGACCTCGTTGCAGGTGTTGATGTTCTCCGGGCAGTCGGCGAAGTTGCCGCTGGCGGTGGCATCGCCACCGCCTCCCCCCACGCCGCACGCGCTCAGCAGCAGGGCCCCCACTCCCGCCACCGCGACCGCAGCCGCCGCCTTCATCCGCATCGTCGAATGTGCCTCTCGAGATCAGCGGGCGCACGCCGGTGCGGCGCCCGATCCGGGATGGCAGGGCACCGGATATACCGCCGGGTAACCCGCCGGGAGGGCGGCTAGGAATCGCGTCCCCCGCTCGCGATGGGCGCGGTGGATCGTGACCAAACAGTGACCGTGAAAAGGGATAACGAGGTCAGGGGTGGCATCGACCGCTCATAGCGGGAGATCCTCGCCACTCGGCATCTACCACACACCGAGGACTGTTTGGTACACATGTACCACTCATCGTCAGGAACGTCGGCTGTCGCGGCTGACCACCCGGAACGTCCTGATGATGCCGCCCGTCCCGTGCAACCGATTTGTAACCTACTTGACGGTTCGCGGCGGTTACTGTCCCAACCCACAGTCGCCCGTACGGCCGTGCCCCCACCCCCGCCCGGCCCACTGCACAGAAACCGGAACCCGATGCGATCACGCCGAGCTGCTGCGCTCCTCGCGCTCTCCCTCTCCACCACACTGGTACTCAGCGCCTGCGGCGGAGGCGGGGACGCCACCGGTGACGCCCAGGCCGACGCACCGACGATCTCGGTCTTCGGCACCGAGCCGCAGAACCCGCTGCTCCCGGGCAACACCCGCGAGACCGGCGGCAGCAAGATCATCGACTCGCTCTGGGTCGGCCTGGTGGGCTACACCCCCGAGGGTGAGACCGAGAACATCGTGGCCGAGTCGATCGAGACCACCGACGCGCAGAACTACACGATCACCATCGGCGAGGGCTGGACCTTCCACGACGGCACCCCGGTCACCGCGCAGAGCTTCGTGGACGCCTGGAACTACGTGGCCTACGCGCCCAACGGGCAGTCCAGCACCGGGTTCTTCGCCCCCATCGCCGGCTACGACGACGTCGCGCCGGCCGAGGGCGAGCCGACCGCCGAGACCATGTCCGGCCTGCAGGTCGTCGACGACCGCACCTTCACGGTCGCCCTCACATCCCCGTCGCCGGTCTTCGAGACCACCCTCGGCGACATCTCGTTCTTCCCGATGCCGGAGTCGTTCTTCGCCGACCCGCAGGCGTTCGAGGAGAACCCGATCGGCAACGGCCCGTTCCGCTTCGAGTCCCGGGTCCCGGACCAGAACGTGACCGTCACCCGCTACGACGAGTACGGCGGGCCGGCCCCGGCCAACGTCGGCGGCGTGGAGTTCCGGTTCTACGCCGACAGCGAGGCCGCCTACCAGGACGTCGTCAGCGGCAACCTCGACTTCCTCGAGTCGATCCCCGGCTCGTTCCTGATCGACAACCTGTACCAGCAGGACCTGCCGGAGCGGAACGGCAACCAGCCCTACGCCGGAATCAACACGATGGCGTTCCCGATCTACGAGGAGCGCTACGCCGACCCGCAGGTGCGCCAGGCCATCTCGATGGCGGTCGACCGCGAGGCGATCATCGACAACGTCTACAACGGCCTGGTCGAGCCGGCCACCGGCTTCATCCCCGAGGGCGTGCCCGGCTACGTCGCCGACCAGTGCGGCGAGCTGTGCACCTTCCAGCCCGAGCGGGCCCAGGAGCTCTTCGCCGCGTCCGGCTTCGACGGCACGATCGAGCTGATCTCCAACGTCGACTCGGCGATCAACCGCGAGTGGATGCAGGCCGCCTGCATCAGCATCTCCAACACCCTCGGCGTGGAGTGCAACTTCGTGCCGGTGCCGACCTTCGCCGAGTTCCTCACCCAGCGCCAGGCGCAGGAGCTGACCGGGATCTGGCGCTCCGGCTGGATCGCCGCGCAGCCGACCATGGAGTACGTCCTGCAGCCGCAGTACGTCACCGGCGCCGAGAACAACGACGGCCAGTACACCAACCCGGCGTTCGACGCGCTGGTCGCGCAGGGCAGCAGCGCCGCCTCGATCGAGGAGGCGCAGGAGCTGTGGGCCGAGGCCGAGCGGGTGCTGATCCAGGACATGCCGGCCGTGCCGATCAACGACCAGTCCGCGCAGTTCGGCTGGTCCGAGCGGCTGGACAACGTGTCGATGACCTACGACCGTGAGCTCGACCTGATGTCGGTCACCGTCCAGGAGTAGTCCGCACCACCACGCACGCCACCACCACACGCACAGCCGCCGACGGCCGGGTGATCCCCGGCCGTCGGCGCACGTGTCCGGCGCGGTCCGCCGGGCGTGTCCCGAACCCGGAGGTGACCCGTGGGGCGCTATGTCCTGCGACGACTCCTGCAGCTGGTGCCGGTCTTCATCGGCACCACCTTCCTCATCTACTTCATGGTCTGGGCGCTGCCCGGCGACCCGCTGGCCGGCAAGTGCGGCGACCAGGCCTGTCCTCCCGCCTTCATCGAACGCATGCGCGTGGAGTACGGTCTCGACCAGCCGATCCTGGTCCAGTACTTCTCGTACCTCGGTGGACTGCTGCAGGGCGACTTCGGGCAGAACTTCCGCGGCCAGGACGTCGGCACGCTGATCGCGAACACCTACCCGGTGACGATCAAGCTGGCCGTGGTCGCGCTGCTCATCCAAGCGGTCATCGGTCTCACCGCGGGCGTCCTGACCGGACTGCGGCCCGGCGGCTTCCTGGACAACGTCGTGCTCACCGCGACGCTGTTCCTGGTCGCCGTCCCGGTGTTCGTCACCGGCTACGTGCTGCAGGCCGTCCTGGGGCTGCGGCTGGGGCTGATCCCGCCGACCGTCCCGGCGAACCCGGGCTTCCTCGACCTGATCGTGCCCGGCTACGTGCTCGGCAGCCTGTCCCTGGCCTACGTGGCCCGGCTGACCCGGACCTCGATCGCGGAGAACTCGCGGGCCGACTACGTACGGACGGCGACCGCGAAGGGCCTGAGCCGCAATCGCGTCGTCGGGGTGCACCTGACCCGCAACTCGGCGATCCCGGTGATCACCTTCCTCGGCGCGGACTTCGGCAGCCTGATGGGCGGCGCGATCGTCACCGAGGGCATCTTCAACATCCGCGGGATCGGCGGGCTCATCTTCGAGTCGATCCAGCGGCTCGACGGGGTGGTCGTCACCGGGGTGGTCGTGCTCCTGGTGATGGTGTACCTCCTCGCGAACCTGCTCGTGGACGTCACCTACGCGCTGCTCGACCCGAGGATCCGCCTTGACTGACCCCACCACCGTGACCTCGGACAAGCCGGTAGCGTCGCCGGCGGCCGCGGAGGCCGCCGTCACCCGCTCCCGGAGCCTCGGCGCCGACGCCTGGTACGACCTGCGGCGGAGGCCGCTGTTCATCGTCGCCGCGACGCTGATCGGGGCGCTGCTCGTGCTGGCCGCGTTCCCGCAGCTGTTCACCTCGGTCGATCCGACCGTCGGCGACCTCTCGCGGGCCCGGCAGGGGCCGTCGGCGGAGGCCTGGTTCGGCTACGACAACCTCGGCCGCGACGTGTTCGCCCGCACCATCTACGGCACCCGGGTCTCGATCGTCGTCGGCGTGCTGGCGACCACATTCGTGGTGCTGCTCGGCGCCGTCATGGGTCTGATCGCCGGGTTCGTCGGCGGCTGGCTCGACTCGCTGCTGGCCCGGATCGCGGACGTGTTCTTCGGCGTCCCGTTCGTGCTCGGCGCCATCGTGGTGCTCTCCACGTTCCGCCAGTCCGTCGGGCAGAGCGTGATCGGGATCAGCGGCCTGGTGATCGGCACGATCGGCCTGCTGTCCTGGCCGGTCACCATGCGGATCATGCGGTCGGCGGCGATCGCGGCCCGCAGCCAGGACTACGTGAAGGCGGCCCGCGCGCTGGGCGCCGGGCCGTGGCGGATCATCGTGCGGCACATGCTGCCGAACACGATCGCGCCGGTGATGGTCTACGCCACCATCGCGCTCGGCGCCTTCATCGGCGCCGAAGCGACGCTGTCGTTCCTGGGTGTCGGCCTGCGCGATCCCGTCGTCTCCTGGGGCGTGATGATCAGCGAGGCGCAGAGCTACCTGCGGACCTCGCCGCACCTGCTGCTGTTCCCGGGCGGATTCCTGGTCGTCACCGTGCTCGCCTTCGTGCTGCTCGGTGACGCCGTCCGTGACGCGTTCGACCCGAAGGGCCGCTCATGAGCACCCCACCCGCAGGGCCGCTCGTCAACACCGAGACGAGTGCGGCGCCCGGGCCCACCGGCCTCGCCGACGCACCGCTGCTGGAGGTCGAGGACCTGCGCGTCGAGTTCCACACCCGGGACGGGGTGGCCTCGGTGCTCAACGGCGTCAGCTACCACGTCCGGGCCGGCGAGACCCTCGCCGTGCTGGGCGAGTCCGGCTCCGGCAAGTCGGTCACCGCGAACACGGTGATGGGCATCCTGCCGGTGCCGCCGGCCCGGATCACCGGCGGCGCGATCCGCTACCGCGGCGAGGAGCTGCTGACCGCCGACGAGGAACGGCGCCGGGAGCTGCGCGGCGAGCACGTCGCGATGATCTTCCAGGACGCGCTGTCCGCGCTGAACCCGGTGTTCACCGTCGGGTTCCAGATCGGCGAGCAGCTGCGCACCCGGCGCGGGATGAGCCGCCGGGACGCCCGGGCCCGGGCCGTCGAGCTGCTCGACATGGTCGGCATCCCGGGCGCGAAGCAGCGCGTCACCAGCTTTCCGCACGAGTTCTCCGGCGGGATGCGGCAGCGCGCGATGATCGCGATGTCGCTGGCGCTCGATCCGGACGTGCTGATCGCCGACGAGCCGACCACCGCGCTGGACGTCACGGTGCAGGCCCAGATCATGGACCTGCTCGCCGACATCCAGCGCGAGCGGGAGATGGGCCTCATCCTGATCACCCACGATCTCGGCGTCGTTGCCGAGGTCGCGGACCGGATCGCGGTGATGTACGCGGGCCGGATCGTGGAGCAGGGCGACGTGCACCAGCTGTTCGCCGAGCCCCGCCACCCGTATACCGAGGCCCTGCTGGCGTCGATCCCGCGGCTGGACAGCAAGGGCACCGAGCTGCAGGCGATCCGCGGGCTGCCGCCGACGCTGACCCGGATCCCGTCCGGCTGCCCGTTCCACCCGCGCTGCCCGCGGGTCAGGGACGTCTGCCGGGAGACCGACCCGCCGCTGCTGGCACTGCCCGGCGGGCGTGCCTCGGCGTGCCTGTTCGCCGAGGAGCTGGCGCAGTCATGAACACACCCGAACAGATCCTCGAGGTCGACGGCCTCGTCAAGCACTTCCCGGTCAAGATCGGCGCGGTGATCAAGCGGACGGTCGGCCACGTCCGCGCCGTCGACGGGGTGTCGTTCACCCTGAACAAGGGCGAGACGCTCGGCATCGTCGGCGAGTCGGGCTGCGGCAAGTCGACGCTGGCCCAGGTGCTGATGCGGCTGGAACCGCCGACCGCGGGCGCCGTGCGCTTCCACGGTGAGGACATCTTCACCAAGCGCGGCGCCGCGCTGAAGGCGCTGCGCCGGCAGGTCCAGATCGTGCTGCAGGACCCGTACACCTCGCTGAACCCGCGGATGACGGTCGCCGACATCGTCGGGGAGCCGTTCGAGATCCATCCGGAGGTGGCCCCGAAGGGCGACCGGCGGCGGAAGGTGCAGGAGCTGCTCGACGTCGTCGGGCTGAACCCGGACTTCGTGAACCGCTACCCGCACCAGTTCTCCGGCGGGCAGCGGCAGCGGATCGGGATCGCCAGGGCGCTCGCGCTGCGCCCCGAGGTGATCATCTGCGACGAGCCGGTGTCCGCGCTGGACGTGTCGATCCAGGCGCAGGTGATGAACCTGCTGGGCGAGCTGCAGCGCGAGTTCGGGCTGTCCTACATCTTCATCGCGCACGACCTGTCGGTGGTGCGGCACCTGTCGGACCGGGTCGGCGTCATGTACCTGGGCAAGATGGTGGAGCTCGGCACCGAGGCCGAGATCTACACCCGGGCCGCGCACCCGTACACCCAGGCGCTGCTGTCCGCGGTGCCGGTGCCCGACCCGTCGGTGCGCGAGGGACGGTCGCGGATCCGGCTGACCGGCGACGTCCCCAGCCCGGTGGACCCGCCGAGCGGCTGCCGGTTCCGGACGCGCTGCTGGAAGGCCACCGAGATCTGCTCGACCGAGGAGCCGGAGCTGACGGTCCGCTCCGGCGGGCACCATCTCAGCGGCTGCCACCACGCGCACGAGGAGAACCTGCTGCCCGGCTGATCCGCCCGCGGTGGCCGTGCCGTGCGGCGCGGCCACCGCGGTGGACCGGATGCCGGATCAGTTGTCGGCGTCCGGCTCCTCGGTGCCGGTGTCGTCCTCCCGCGAGCCCTCCGGCTCGGACCAGGCCTGCGCGCCGGTCATCGGCCCGGTCGCGATCGGGCCGGGGGTGACGCCGGTCGACGCGTCGGTCTCCCGGTTGCTGATCACGAGCCCCTGCGCCTGGTAGAGCGGCAGCGCGGGGAGCTGGCGCCACAGCACCCGCTCGGCCTCGGCGACGACCGCCGGATCGGCCACCGAGCCGGTCAGCTCGTCCAGCAGCGGCTGCAGGACCGGGAAGCAGGACGTGCCGGGCAGGTCCTCGCCGACGTCGTCCGGCGGGCAGCCGTACACCGAGTCCAGCCGCGGCCCGATCGCGCCGTAGGCCGGCCGGGGCGCGACGAGCACGTCCACCGCGACCGGTGCGCCGCCGCCCGCGGCGGTGGTCGGGGACGTGGTCGGCGGACTCGTCGGCTCGGCGGGGTCCGTCGGCCCGGCGGCCGGCGGTGGAGTGCCTGCCCCGTCGCCGGGGGCGGGGCCCGCCCCGGGCGCCGGGGTGGTGGTCGGGCTCGGCGTCGTCGGGGCGACGCTGGCGCTGGTCAGCAGATCCGGCGCGGACGGCGCGACGATCGTCGCCTGGATGCCGCCCGCCGTCAGCTGCTCGGCGACGATCCGGGCGACCTCGACGTCCTCGCTCCGTTCGGCGCCGGCCCCGATGACGACGCTGAGCGGCCGCCCGCCGAGCGTCCAGCGCCCGTTCCCGCCGCGGACGTACCCGGCCTCGGTGAAGGCCGCCTCGGCGACGGCCGGGTCCGGCCGGCCGGGCGCCCCGGGTGGTGCGGTCGGCTGGTAGCCGGGATCGGAGGGGGCGGCGCCGAACGCGTCGGTGGGGACGGCCTCCGGGCTGACCCGCTCGCGGATCGCGGCCCGGTCCAGTGTCGCCGCGATGCCCTCGCGGACCCGCGGATCGGCCAGCGGGCCGTCCTGGGTGCGGAACTCCAGCTGCTGCACGGCCGGGCGCGGGCCGCGCTGCACGGTCGGTGGCTCCGGGGACCCGGCGAGCACGTCGAGCGCCTGCCCGATCTCCGGCCGGGCGTCCGGCAGCGCCAGGTCGATGCCCTGACTCTCCAGCGCGGTCGGCAGCGTGTTCGGCGGGATCCGGCGCAGCACGATCTCGTCGATCACCGCGGAGGTGTCCCAGTACGGGTCGTTGCGGACCAGTAGCACCTCGCCGCGCAGCCGGTCGACCTGCATCAGCCGGAACGGGCCGCCCGAGGCGGGCACACCGTTCGCGAACGGGGCCGTCCAGCCGCCGGGCGCGTCCTTGAGCAGGTGCGCGGGGAGCAGGTTGTCGAACAGCTCCTGCCAGTGCGGGTAGGGCCGGTCGAAGACGACGTCGACGGCCTTGCCGGCGGCCCGCGACCGGACGTCGGTGATCTCCCGGTAGCCGGCGGCGCCGATCGTGTTCGGCTGGGTGCGCATCTGCTGCCAGAGGTAGACGAAGTCCTCCGCGGCGATCGGCGCGCCGGTGGACCAGCCGGCCTCCACGTTCAGCTCGTAGCTGACCGTGAACGGCTCCTGCGAGGTGACCGTCGCGTCGGTCGCGACGGTCCGGTCCAGCTGCAGGTTCCCGTCGGTGTCCGGGCGGAACACCGACGGGAGCGCCATCGTGGCGATCGCCGTCGTCACCGGCGACTGGTCGGAGCGCAGGTGCGGGTTGAACCCGGGCCCCAGCTCGTCGACGCCGGCCACCACCCGGGTCGCGGTGGTGATCGGCTCGGTGGGTGCGTCGATGTCCGGCGGCGGGGCGGGCTGGGGATCGGCGCTGCACGCGGTCAGCGCCAGCAGGCCGGCCAGCAGCAGCGCGGGGAGCGCTCGGAACGGTCGCCGTGCTCTCACGTCCGCAGTATCCCCGCCGGGCTCCGCCGGCCCACCGGACGGGGTGGGTCGGCGGGTCGCTCTGCTCTGCTCACCTGGGCGCGCCGGGGTGCCTCTGCTCTGCTCACCAGGGCACGCCGGCTCTCACCCCGCCCGCGGCCGACGGCCGGGCTCACTTGGCGGCGTTCGCCGCCGCCTTGGCCCGGGACCGGGCGCGGGCCCGCAGGTTCGGGTCCAGCTCGGTCTTGCGGATCCGCACGTTCTCCGGCGTGACCTCGACGCACTCGTCGGTCGCGCAGAACTCGAGCGACTGCTCGAGCGAGAGGACCGTCGGCGGTATCAGCTTGACCAGCACGTCGCTCGTCGAGGAGCGGATGTTGGTCAGCTTCTTCTCCCGGGTGATGTTCACCTCGAGGTCCTCGTTGCGCGTGTACTCGCCGACGACCATGCCGCCGTAGACGAGGGTGGTCGGCCCGACGAACAGGGTGCCGCGGTCAGCGAGCTGGTCGATCGCGTACGGCGTGACCGGCCCGGACCGGTCGGAGATCAGCGAGCCCTTGTTGCGGGTACGGATCTCGCCGACCCAGGGGCCGTAGCCGTCGAAGACGTGACTGGCGATGCCGGCGCCGCGGGTGATCGTGAGGAACTCGGTGCGGAAGCCGATCAGGCCCCGCGACGGGACCCGGAACTCCATCCGCACCCGGCCCTCGCCGTGCACCATGTCGCCCATCTCGCCCTTGCGGGCGGCGAGCAGCTGGGTCACCGCGCCGAGGGCGTCCTCCGGGACGTCCACCGACAGCTGCTCGAACGGCTCGTGGAGCTTGCCGTCGACGGTCTTCGTGACCACCTGCGGCTTGCCGACGGTGAGCTCGAAGCCCTCCCGGCGCATCGTCTCGACGAGCACGGCCAGCGCCAGCTCGCCGCGGCCCTGGACCTCCCAGGTGTCCGGACGCTCGGTGGGCAGCACCCGGACCGACACGTTGCCGACGAGCTCGGCGTCGAGCCGGTTCTTCACCAGCCGCGCGGTGAGCTTCTTGCCGGGGACCGGGTCGCGGCCGGCCAGCGGCGAGGTGTTGGTGCCGATCGTCATCGAGATCGCGGGCTCGTCGACGTCGATCCGGGGCAGCGCGACCGGCCGCTCCGGGTCGGCGAGGGTGTCGCCGATGGTCACCTCGGCGATGCCGGCGACGGCGACCAGGTCACCGGCGCGGGCCTCGTCGGCCGGGACGCGGGTGAGCGCCTCGGTCATCATCAGCTCGGTGATCTTGACCCGCGGCGTGCTGCCGTCCTCCCGGCACCAGGCGACCTGCTGGCCGCGGCGCACCACGCCCGCGCGGACCCGGCAGAGCGCGATCCGGCCCAGGAAGCTGGACGCGTCGAGGTTGGTGACGTGCATCTGCAGCGGGGCGTCCGGGTCGTCGGACGGCGGCGGCACGGTCGCCAGCAGCGTCTCGAACAGCGCGGTGAGGTCCTCGGCGTCGGGCAGCTCGCCGTCGCCGGGACGGATCCGGGACGCCTTGCCGGCGCGGCCGGAGGCGTAGACGACCGGGAGGTCGAGCAGGTGGCCGGTGACGGACTCGTCCAGGTCCAGCTCGTCGGCCAGCTCGAGCAGCAGCTCCAGGGACTCGTCGACGACCTCGGCGATCCGGGCGTCGCCGCGGTCGGTCTTGTTGACGACGAGCATCACCGGCAGGCCGGCGGTGAGGGTCTTGCGGAGCACGAACCGGGTCTGCGGCAGCGGGCCCTCGGAGGCGTCGACGAGCAGCACCACGCCGTCGACCATGGACAGGCCGCGCTCGACCTCGCCGCCGAAATCGGCGTGGCCCGGGGTGTCGACGACGTTGATCGTGTAGCCCTGCCAGCTCACCGCGGTGTGCTTGGCGAGGATCGTGATCCCCTTCTCGCGCTCCAGGTCGCCGGAGTCCATCACGCGGTCGACGAGCTCGGCGCGCTCGCCGAAGGCGCCGGACTGGCGCAGCATCGCATCGACGAGGGTGGTCTTGCCGTGGTCGACGTGCGCGACGATCGCGACGTTGCGCAGCTCGGGACGGCCGGCCTGATCAGGCACGGCGTCGCTCTCGAGCGCGGAGCGAGCATCGAGGGCCGAGGCGGAACGGGGGATGGTCACACCTCCACGGTATCCGGGGCAACCCCTGGTCCCTGCGCCGGGCGCAGGTTAGCCTGGCCTCCTCATGGGCAAGGTGAAGAAGAAGTGCTGCCGGTCCAAGCCGAAGCGCTGCAAGAGCTGTCCGGTCGTCGCGATGCGGTTGCGCAAGGCAGGTGCGGACGATCTGAGTGGCAAGGCCTTCGAGCGCGCACTGAAGATCGCGCGCATCTACTGACCCGTCCGTCAGGGCGCTGACCGGCCACGACACCGTTCGCGCGGGCACCGTAGTGCGCCGCCGAACGGTCCGGCCGCGGCGCCTGCGCGGGCGCGTGGGCGCCCGCCCGGGCGACCCGCAGATCCGCCGCGAACGTCCTCGACGGGGCCACCGGCCGGGCTCTGCGAGCCCCGTCCGGCCATGGCCGGAATCACATCGTCGTCCCGGTCACTCCGGTCCGGCGGCACCGCCCGTCCAAGCCACGGCCGGCCGCCGTGCACCGGTCCGGCACATCCCGTCCGTCCGGTGTTCACGCCGCCCAGGTCGCCGCTGGTCATGCCGGGACCCGTGCCGCCGTTCATGACAGTGTCCATGCCGCTGCCGTCCATGCCGCTGCTGTCCATGCCGCTGCCGTCCATGCCGCTGCTGTCCATGCCGCTGCCGGTCATGCCCAGGCCCACTCCGTTGTTCACGCCGTCGTTCATGCCGCGCGGCGCCCGGCCGCGCCGCCGCCGGGGCCGCCGGGGCGGCGGGTCAGCGCGAGCCGCAGCGCCGTCAGCGTGGCCGCCGGACGCAGCCACGGTTCGGCCGGATCCAGCACGAACACCCGCCAGCCGTGCCGTCGCAGCACGGCCTGCCGCCAGCCGCTGCCCGCGCGCGCCCCGGCGTACCCGTCGATCTCCACGGCGAGCCCGGCTCCGGGGAACGCCAGCGGCAGCACGATCCCGGCCACCGGGTGCGCGCACCGCCAGCCGCGGATCCGGTCCCGCTGCAGCAGGACGCGGAGCCTGTGCACCGCCCGGTCGGCCGCCCGCCGCGACGTCTCGGCCAGCAGCCTGCCGCTCTCCGCCGACCCGTGCGCGCCCAGGTTGCGGGCGTGCGCGGCGGTGAGCGCCGCCAGATCCGGTCCGGCCCCGCACAGGACGCGTTCCAGGAGTTCGGCGCCGGGCACCCCGGGATCGAGCACGGTCTCCAGCACGGCGAGCGCCGGAGCGGCGACGGCCATGCCGGCGTGCCCGGCGACGTCGGCCGGGCCGAGATCGCGTCTGCGAACCCGGATCCCGGCGCGCGACCGGGGTGCCCGGCAGCGCGGGACCGTCACGGTGACCTCAGCGGGTGCGGTCGCGAGCAGGCCCCAGCACCAGGCGGCCGCCGCGCCGGTCAGCACCGCGTCGTCGCCCGCCCACAGCACCGCGGCGCGGATCCGGGCCCGCTCCGAAGTGGGGCCCGCGGGATCGCGGTAGACCCGGGGATGGACCGGCTCCCAGCGCCGGGCCGCGAGCCGCCGGTCGACGACGTCGCGGGACAGACCGTGCGCGAGGGCCTGGGCCCGGGTCACCAGGCCGTCCTGCGCGGTGACGAGCCGGGCGAGCGGCGCCGGGAGCGGCCGGGCGGCGGTCGTCGGGGTCGGGGTCGGGGTCGGGGTCGGGGTCGGGGTGACGGGATTCCGGTTCATGTGGCTTGGACGACGCCGGGGCCCTCGCGGTTCCGGCCCGTCCCGGATGATCTCCACTTCGGCACCGGCGACCGCGCCGGACCGGCACCGGATCAGGGGCGCAGCAGCCCGAGCAGCTCCGCGACGACCGCGCGATCGGCGTCCAGCCAGCCCAGCGCCGCGATCTCACGCACCCCGACCCAGCACAGCGCCCGGTGCTCCCGCGGCTGCGGCTCCGGCGATCCGGGCAGCAGCCGGGCGGTGTGGATCCGCAGCACGCGACGGCCGATCGGCAGATCGGTACCCAGCCGCTCGCCGATCTCCACCCGGGCGTCCAGCTCCTCGGCGCACTCCCGGACCAGCGCTCCGGCCTCGGACTCCCCCGCTTCCACCCCGCCGCCCGGGAGCTCCCAGCGGCCGGCCAGCGCGGCCGGGTAGGACCGCTGGGCGGCCAGCAGCCTCCCGTCACGCACGATCGCCGCACCGACGACGACGGGTGCCACGCGCAGCTCGCCGGCCCGCTCGGCCAGCACGTCGCGGCGGGCGTCGAGCAGCCGGTGTCCGTAGCGTCGCAGTACCGGGTCGGTGAGCCGGCCGAACCCGCCGAGCGGCGCCGTCCAGGCGAGCTCGTCCTGCACCAGGGTCCCGCCGGTGCCGTCCGCGACGATCCGGGTCGCGTGCCGCAGCGCGGCCGCCGGGCCGGCCGCGAGCTCGGACCACAGGCCGTCCCGGCCGGCCCGGGTGATCCGGGTCCGGCAGCCGACGAGCCCGCCCGGGAGCGTCACCCGGACCTCGTCGCCCGCGACGAGCAGCGCCGCCTGCGCGGTCAGCCGGGCACCGGCCCGGGCGACGGCGGCCGCGGCCGGCGCCGTCTCCCGCAGCACGCCCGCCACCAGCTCGGGCGGGCCGGCCACACGATGGTCGAGACTGATCACCGGCACGGCGCCGATCCTCGCAGGGCGGTGCGGACGGGTGCGCGGCGCCGGTGGGTGCCGGGAGCGGACGTCACCGGTGGATGTTGCCGAAACGGCCCGCCCACGGATCCGGACGGCCACCCTGTCCCGGTGCACCCGACCGTCACCCTTCCGCCCGGCCGCCCACCCGCCGTCCGCGCCGTCGGCCTCGGCCGTGGCTTCCGCGGGGTCCGGGCCGTCGACCGCGTCGATCTCGACGTCCCGATGGGCTCCGTCCTCGGCCTGCTCGGTCCGAACGGGGCGGGCAAGACGACGTTGATGCGGATGCTGCTCGGGTTGCTCGCGCCGACCGAGGGCACGGTCGAGCTGCTCGGCAGGCGGTTGCCCGGGCGGGCCGCCGAGGTGCTGCCGCACGTCGGTGCGCTGATCGAGCTGCCCGCCGTGCACCCACACCGGACGGGCAGGCAGAACCTGCTCCGTTACGCCGCCGCCGAGCCGCTGCTGGACACCGCCCGGATCCCGTCCGCGGTCGCTGCGGTGCTGCACCGGGTCGGGTTGTCCGGGGCCGCCGACCGCCGGGTGCGCGAGTACTCGCTCGGCATGCGCCAGCGGCTCGGCCTGGCGGTCCCGCTGCTCACCCGGCGCCGCCTGGTGGTGCTCGACGAGCCGACCAACGGTCTCGATCCGGCGGGCACCCGCGACGTCCGGCGGCTGATCGGCGAGATGCACGCGGCCGGGGCGACCGTCGTGATCAGCTCCCACCTGCTCGGCGAGATCGAGGCGACCTGCACCCACGTCGCCGTGCTCCGGGCCGGCCGGCTGCTCACCGCCGGGCCGCTGGACGAACTGCTGGGCGGCGCCCCGGACCTCCTCGTGATCACCACCCCGGACGGCGGCCGGGCCGTGCAGGCGCTGCGGCAGCGCGGGGTCGACGCCGTCGCCGCGTCCGACGGCCGGGTGCACGTGCCGGGGGGGCGGGCCCCCGAGGTGGTGGCGCTGCTGGTGCACGCCGGCGTCGCGGTGCACGAGGTCACCCGGCCGTCCGCCCGGCTGGAGGACGTGTTCGCCCGGCTCACCGGCGACACCGGCGGGCCCGGGTCCCCCGCGGTGCCGGTCGGGGCGTACCCGTGAACCCGCCCGCCCGGCCCGGCCGGCCGGGGTGCCCGGCGGTACCGCCCGGGACGCACCGATGAGCGCGCCCGCCCGGCCCGGTGCCGGCCGGTTCCCGCAGCCCGGCCCGACGGTGGACCGTCCGGCCCGTACCCGGCGCCGGACGGCGGCGCCGCTGTCCCGGCTGCTGCGCTCGGAGATCGAGCTGGCGCTGGCCCGCCCGCGGACCGCGGTCGCCCTGGCGGCCGCCGCGCTCGTCCCGATCCTGGGGGCGACCGCGCTCGCGGCGAGCGGCCCGGAGCGCTACGCCTACGTCCTGGGCGTGCTGATGGTCGCACTGGCCGAGCCCGCCGCGTTCTCGCTCGGCATGCCGGTGGTGCTCGTCGCGGCGGACGCGTTCGCCACCGAGCGGGCCCGCGGCACCCTGGACGGGCTGCGGCTGTCCCCGGTCGGTTCCGGCCGGCTGGTGCTGCTGAAGGCGTCCGCCGTCGCCGCCGCCGCGGTGCTGGCCTCGGTCGTGGTGGTCGGCACCTCGCTGCTCGCCGGCTGGGCGGCGCTCGGGGCCGGGCCGTTCGGGACCGGCCCGACGCTGGCCAGGGCGCTGCTGCTCACGGTCTGGACGGCCGGTCAGCTGACCGGATTCGGCGTCCTGCTGCTCGCCGTGTCGGCGGCGGCGCGGCGCCCCTCGGTCGTCGTGGTGGCCGGGCTGGTGGCGCTGGTCGTCGCGCCGCTGGTGGCGGTGCTGTGGGGGCCTGCGGCACCGGCGCTGCCGACCGGGCACTGGCACGAGGTGCTCGCGGGCACGTTCAGCGCGCCGGTGGACACCGCAGCGGCATGGGCGACGACGCTGCGCGCGGCCGGGTTCGCCGTCGCCGGCGCCGGCGTCGCCGGGTACCTGCTGGGGCGTGGCTCGTGACCGCCCACGGGCCGTGCACGGCGGGCCGCTGGGCCGGACCGGGGCGATTACGCCACGATGGGGCGATGGCCACCCCCACGCTGTCCGACGCCGAGATCACCGCATCGCTGCTGAAGCTCCCGGGCTGGGAGCGGGACGGCGACGCGATCGTCCGCACCGCGAAGCTGCCCGACTTCGCCGCCGCGATAGCGGTGGTGGACCGGGTCGCCGACGACGCCGAGGCCGCCGACCACCACCCGGACATCGACATCCGCTACAACACGCTGACCTTCCGGCTGTCCACCCACTCCGAGGGCGGGCTGACCGCGAAGGACACCGACCTCGCCGGGCACATCTCGGACCGGATCACCGCGGCCGGCGGCTGAGCGGCACCCCGGACACCGGCCGGACAGGCCGGACGGCCCCGGGACCTCTCAGAAGCGCCGGTTGCGCAGCACCGGGACCTGCTCGCGCACCTGCCCGGCCACGGCCGGGTCGAGGTCCACGACGAGCAGACCCGGCTCCGCGCCGAGCCCGTCGACGATCTCGCCACGCGGACCCGCCACCAGGCTGTACCCGATCCCGGTCGGCGCCCGGCCGTGCTCGCCGCCGACGGTCGTCGGGTCGGCCTGGTCGCAGGCGACCACGAACGAGCCGGTGTCCAGCGCACGGGCCCGGGCCAGCAGCTCCCACTGCTCACGCTTACCCTCCCCCGCCCCCCAGGACGCCGGGACGACGAGCACCGTGGCGCCGGCGTCGGCGAGCCGCTGGTAGAGGCCGGGGAACCGGACGTCGTAGCAGGTGGACAGGCCCACGGTGACCGGATCGGTGCCGGCGCCGTCCGCCTCCGGGAGGTCCACGGTCACCGGCTCGGTCCCGGCGGCGACCGTGTCGGACTCGGCGAACCCGAAGGCGTCGAACATGTGGATCTTGTCGTAGTGCGTGTCCACGCCGCCGCCGGTGACCAGCAGCGTATTGCGGACCCGGCCGTCGCCGGACGGGGTGAACATCCCGGCGGCCACCGTCGTCCCGTGCTCGGCCGCGAGTGCGCGCACCCGGCCGGCCCACGGGCCGTCCAGCGGCTCGGCGACCGGGCTGAGCGGCACCCCGAAGCGGCACATCGTGGCCTCCGGGAACAGCACCAGCCGGGCGCCCGCGGCGACCGCCTCGCGGGTGAGCCGGTCGACCTCGGCGAGGTTGGCATCCGGGTCCGGGGCAGAGGAGATCTGGGCGAGCGCGATCCGCATGCGTCGGTGGTACCACGCGGCCGGGCCGGACACGCGCTCGATCTCCGGACGCCGGGTGGGGTACGGTCGGATCGTGCACAGCGCCTACTACTGGTTTCGCCAGCCGGCCCGGGATGGGTCGGCCGGCGCTGTAGTGCGCTGACCCTCCATCCCTCGAGCCGGCATCACGGACCGGCTCGGGCGAGGTGATCCGGGGCGGTCCGCCGGGAAAGGACCGCGGTCCCCGATGAGTACCCCCACCGCTCCACTGCTGGACGCCCCGCTGGACGACCGGCGCATCGAGCGGATCAGCCCGCTGATCTCCCCCGCGCTGCTGCGCCACGACCTGCCGTGCACCCCCGCGGTCGCCGACACGGTCACCCGCGGCCGCGCCGCGGTCACCGGCATCCTCGACGGCGCCGACGACCGGTTGCTGGTCGTCGTCGGCCCCTGCTCGGTGCACGATCCGGACGCAGCGCTGGACTACGCGCGGCGGCTGGCCGACCGGGCCGCGGAGCTGTCCGGCGAGCTGTGCGTCGTGATGCGCACCTACTTCGAGAAGCCGCGCACCACCGTCGGCTGGAAGGGCCTGATCAACGACCCGGGCCTGGACGGCACGTTCGACGTGAACCGGGGCCTGCGCACCGCCCGCAAGCTGCTGCTCGACATCTCCGCGCTGGGCCTGCCGGTGGGCTGCGAGTTCCTCGACCCGATCACCCCGCAGTTCATCGCCGACGTCGTCAGCTGGGGCTCGATCGGCGCCCGCACCGCGGAGAGCCAGGTGCACCGGCAGCTGGTCAGCGGCCTGTCGATGCCGGTCGGGATCAAGAACGCCACCGACGGCGACGTCCGCGCCGCGGTCGACGGGATGCGCGCGGCGGCGGCGTCGCACGTGTTCATGGGGGTCAACGCCGACGGGCTCGCCGGCCTGGTGACCACCACCGGCAACCCGGACACCCACGTGATCCTGCGCGGCGGCGCCCGGCCCAACTACTCCGCCGACGACGTCGCCGCGGTCGCGGCCCGGCTGCGGGAGGCCGGCCTGCCGGACCGGGTGGTGGTCGACGCCAGCCACGGCAACAGCGGCAAGGACCACGTGCGGCAGGCCGGCGTGGTCGGCGAGCTGGCCGGCCGGATCGCCGCCGGGGAGCGCGCGGTGACCGGCCTGATGATGGAGAGCTTCCTCGTCGAGGGCCGCCAGGAGCTCGGGCCGGACATGGTGCGCGGCCGGTCGGTGACCGACGCCTGCATGTCCTGGGACACCACCGACGCGCTGCTCGGGACCCTCGCCGACGCCGTCCGGGACGGACGCCGCTGAGCCCCGGCACGGCGTGGTGCGCCCCCGTGCCGGCCCCGGTGATGCCAGGCTCTGGACCCGGCCGGTCGGTTCACCGGCCGGGTCGACCGGGAAGGGACGGGCATGTTCAAGGGTTTCAAGGACTTCCTGATGCGCGGGAACGTCGTCGATCTCGCGGTGGCCGTGGTGATCGGCGCGGCCTTCACCGCGGTCGTCACGGCGTTCACCGAGGCGTTCCTGGAGCCGCTGATCCGGCTGGTGTCGGGGGGTGGCGAGCTCGGCGGCACCTTCGTGGTGAACGGCATCGAGTTCAACTGGGCGATGTTCGTGAACGCCGTGATCACCTTCCTGATCACCGCGGCCGTGGTGTACTTCCTGGTGGTGCTGCCGCTGAAGACGGTCCAGGAGCGGCGCAAGCCCGGCGAGCAGGAGGGCCCGGCCGATCCGACGGAGGTCGATCTGCTGGTGGAG
Source organism: Pseudonocardia sp. NPDC046786 (assembly GCF_040645415.1). Classification (NCBI taxonomy): domain Bacteria; kingdom Bacillati; phylum Actinomycetota; class Actinomycetes; order Pseudonocardiales; family Pseudonocardiaceae; genus Pseudonocardia; species Pseudonocardia sp. NPDC046786. The sequence goes on from NZ_JBEYYF010000006.1 coordinate 122,041, forward strand.
ATCCGCGACCTGCTGCGCGAGGGACGCCGGGACGAGGCGGCCGGCCGGCACGCGGCGGGCGGCCCCGCCGACTGACCGCACCGCCCCGGCCGCCGGACCGGCGGCCGGGCCCGGCTCAGCGGGCGGCACCGGGACCGCCGATCCGGGCCAGCACCCGCCGGCGCAGCAGCGTGTACTGGGCCCCGCAGCGCCGCGGCGGCCCGGGCGGTCGGACCACCACCCGGGGCGGCTGCACCGTCTCCCCCGGGGCGAACTGGTCGCCGGTCAGGTCGATCTCGACGCCGCCGGGCAACCGGTTCCACCAGTGGTAGCCCTGCAGCCGGCCGTCCGGATGCCACACCTCGGCGAGCAGCAGATCGCCGCCGAACAGGTCGTGCAGCACCAGGGCGGTGGCTCCGCACTGCCCGCGCGAGGGCAGCCGGGGGCTCCAGCCGCCGCGGTCCGCGTCGTCACAGGTGTCCCGGTCCCAGGACGACCGCACGGCGGCGGCGACCTCGGTCAGGGTGGGCACCGGCCCGGCTGCGGTGGTCATGGGCGCAACGCTAGGACCCGCCCCTGACAGTTCCGGCTCCGCCGCAGGTCAGGGCCCGTCCGGAACCGGCAGCGCGAGGGCGCGCTCCATCCGGTGCTCGGTGATCCCGTCCGGCCGTTCGACCACGCCGAGATCGGCGAACCCGTGCCTGCGGTACAGCGCCGCGGCCCGCCCGTTGCCGACGACGACGTGCAGGGCCAGCCGCCGCGCACCCCATCCGACGGCGTGCTCGGAGACGGCCGCGATCAGCGCGTCGGCCACCCCGGTGCCGCGGGCGTGCGGGGCGACCCACAGGGCGACCAGGTCGGCGACGCCGTCCGGATCCGGCGGCACCGCCACCACCTGCGCGCACGGCCGGCCGTCCAGCTCGGCGACCAGGTAGCGACCGGGGGCGTGCAGCCGGTCCCGCCACTCGTGCTCACCGGCACCCACCCAGTCCGCCAGCCGGCTGTGGAACGCCTGTGGCGCCTCGGCCAGCGCGGCCAGCCGCAGGTCGCGCCAGGTCCGCCAGTCGTCGGGACCCAGCGCCCGCACGGTGATCAACGAGCGCCTCCCGGGTACGGACGGACGCCGAACCTAGCAGCGCTGCGTCCGTCCACGGTCGTGCGACCGGCGTGCCATCGAGCCGGTGACGGCGAGGCAGCCGCAGGCGACCACGGCCGTCGTCTGGAGCACCGGATCGCCGTGCACCAGCAGCGTCACGACCAGGGCGGCGACCAGAGCCGCGCCGGTACCGCCGGCGGCCGGCGGCCGGGCGGCGGTCGGCAGGGCGGCGCGGAACCCGGCCGCGGCGGTGCCGAGCGCGGCCGCGAGCAGCAACGCCACCACCGCGTCCCACCAGGTCCACCCGGTCGTCACCCGGCGCTCCGTCCCGGCGCCCGGCGGCGCCCCGCGGACCAGCATGCCGGGACCGGCCGCGCCGGGCCTCGGCAATCCTGATGATCCACAGCCGGTCCGGGCGCGGACGGACGGCGCACCGGGAGCCGAGCTGCGAGGATGCCGCGGTGGATCCCAGGGTGGTGCGGACACGCCGGCGGCTGCAGGACGCGCTCCTGGCGCTCGCCCGCGAGCGCCTGCTGGAGGCGATCACCGTCGCCGACGTCGCCGAGCGCGCCGGGGTGAACCGCAGCAGCTTCTACCAGCACTACACCGACAAGGAGTCGCTGCTCGCGGACGCGCTGAGCGCGCAGGCCACGCTCGCCGGGGCGGACCTGTCCGACCTGGTCCTGGCCGAGATCGGGGCGCAGCCGCCGGCCGCGCTGCTGCGCTGGTTCGCGCACGTGTCCGATCACGCGACGCTCTACCGGCAGGCGCTCGGCGGTGCGGCCGCACCGGACGCGGCCGCGGTGATGCGGCGCTGGATGCAGGGCTTCGTCGCCGACACCGCCCAGCGGATGGGCTTCGCCGAGTCCGACGCCGGGATCCCGCTGGACGTGTTCGCGGCCGGGATGACCTGGTCGTTGCTCGGGGTGGCGGCGAGCTGGCTGGAACGCGATCCGCTGCCCGCCCCGGAGGTGGCCGCCGGGTGGGCGTGGCGGATGCTGGTGCGCCGGGACTTCTGAGCCTGCTCGGCGGTCCCGGACCGGCCGTGCCGCCCGGGCCGGGTCCATCGGCCCGGGCGGCACGTACCGCCCGCGGTGCGGGTCGGTGCGGGTCGGTGCGGGCTGTCAGCCCTGGACGATCCCGGAGTTGCTCTGGTCCACCGAGGTGGTGGACTGCGAGACCGGGCCGCTGGAGAGCAGGCCGCCGATGTTGATCGACGGGTTGACGGTCGCGTCGATCCCGATCAGGCCGCCCTTCTGGGAGGCGTAGCCGCCACCCGGGCCGTGCCCGGAGCCGGACTGCAGCACGCCGCTGTTGGAGCGGTCGACGGTGGTGGTGGACTGCTCGACCGCACCGGAGTTGAGGATGCCGCCGAGGTTGACCGACGGGCTCACGTCGAGCCCGAGGCCGACCAGGTCGTCGACCTGGACGGCGTGGCCGGCGCCGCAGCCGGACTGCACGATGCCCGAGTTGGACTCGTCGACGGCGGCGATGTGCTGGGAGACCGGGCCGCTGTTGGCGATGCCGCCGATGTTCAGGGCCGGGTCGACGGCCGCGTCGAGACCGAGCAGGCCGCCCTCCTGCGAGGCGAAGGACGGGGCGCAGTCGCGCTTCTTGTCGTGGCCCTTGCCGCTGTCGTGGTGGTCACCGGCGAGGGCCATCCCGGCGGAGCCGAGGGCGAGCGGGACGGTCAGGGCGCCGACGGTGGCGATCCGCCGCGCGGTACGGCGGGAGGAGGACGTCTCGGGGGCGTTCATGGCTCTCCTTCTCATCTGTGTGAACCGACCGTCAGCGTTCACGCTGTGTCACGGCCCGGTGTCGCAGAACGTACGGAACGCCTCTACGCAAGAGGACGTCGCCCCTCACTTGGTGCCCCATTCATCCGGTTATCCGGCGACAGTCCTACCGCTCGCCGTTGATCAACTACACATAGTGCTATCCAGCAGGTGTTGGATAAGCACTCTCCGTGAGATTTCGACACTTCACAGATCGTTACGGGCGACCCTCGATAAGAGGCACAGATCACATCGGTGCAACGCCGGCGCGACCGACACGTCCTAGGGCCCGACCACTTTCCGGCGATCCGGCGCGACACCCTCTCAACTGGCCGATGACGTGCCGAAGTGACCCGGTCGGAGCAACGACGACTGGACCGTTCCCCGCCTTCCACCGCACCGCTCGCCGCATATCGATCGCCGAACGGCCCTCTTGCGAGAGCGCCCCGCCGCACTCCGGCGCACCGGCCACGGTCACCGGCCCGACGACCCCTGACCTGCCACTACGCCATCTGACGTGATCGACTACGCCGGACGGCGGTGCGTCCCGGCCGGCCCGCGGGCGGACCGGAGAGCGACCCCAATCCGACATGTGTCGGAGAAGCTCGGCTAGGGTCGTCCCGGCACGGAACGAACGCTCCCCCGTTCACGGCCCGGCCACGCCCGGGCGTCACCCCGAGGAGTCCGTCGATGCCGACTCTCACCCGGCGCTCCCTGCTGGCCGCCGCAGCGGCCGCCGGCGGTGCGGCCGCACTGCACCTCGGCACCCGGTCCGCCGTCGCGGCGCCGGCCCCGGCGCGGGAGGAACGGCGGCGCGCGGTCGTCGTCGGTACCGGGTTCGGCGGGGCGGTCGCCGCGGCCCGGCTGGCCCGGGCCGGCGTCCCCGCGCTGGTGCTCGAACGCGGTGTTCGCTGGCCGGTCCGGCCCGGCGGCGACACCTTCCCGCTGATGTTCTCGCCGGACCGGCGGGCGTCCTGGCTGACCCCGGGACCGGTGCTCACCGGGTCCCCGCCCGCCGTCTGGAAGCCCTGGACCGGCGTCCTCGACCGGGTCCGCGGCATCGGGATGGACGTGCTCTGCGGCGCCGGCGTCGGCGGCGGCTCGCTCGTCTACCACGGGATGACGATGCAGCCCTCGGCCGAGACGTTCGCCGCGTCGATGTCCGCCGAGCTCGACTTCGAGCGGTTCGACCGCGACCACTACCGGCGGGTCGAGGCGGTGCTGGCCCCGGCGACGATCCCGGACGACGTGCTCGCGCACGGTCGCTACCGCAGCTCCCGGCAGTTCCTGCGGCGGGCCGAGGAGGCGGGGACCCCCGGCTTCCGGGTGCCGCTGCCGCTCGACTGGGACGTGGTGCGGCGCGAGCTGCGCGGCGAGCTCCCGCCGTCCTACAGCACCGGGGACGTGCTCTACGGCGCGAACAACGGCGGCAGGAACACCGTCGACCGGACCTGGCTCGCCGAGGCGGAGGCGACCGGGCTGGTCGAGGTCGCGCCGCTGCACCGGGCCGCCGACGTCGAGCGGGACCGCTCCGGACGCTGGGTGGTGCACACCGAACGGATCGGCACCGACGGCGTCGTGCTGGAGCGGATCCGGATCGTCACCGACGCGCTGTTCCTCGCCGCGGGCTCGGCCGGCACCACCCGGCTGCTGGTGAAGGCGCGGGCGAAGGGACTCGTTCCGGACCTGCCCGACGGCGTCGGCACCCGCTGGGGCAACAACGGCGACCGGATCTTCGCCTGGACCCCGGTCGGCGAGAGCCCCGGCGCCCTGCAGGGCGGGCCGGCCTGCGTCGGCGTCCGGGACTGGTCGGACCCGGCGCGCGCACTCACCGTCATCCAGGCCGGCGTGCCGTTCCCGGTCGACGTCGGCACCACCAGCATCATCGGCTACGGGATCGTCGAGCCGCGCGGCGAGTTCCGCTACGACCCGGTGCGCGACGACGCCGTCCTGCACTGGAGCCAGGCGTACGACGCGCAGCTCACCCGCGACGTCACCGCCCGGATCCGCCGGATCGTCGGCGGCGACCTGGTCACCGGCCTGCTGAACCCGACCCTGGACACCACCGCGTTCGACACCACCACCTACCACCCGCTGGGCGGCGCGACGATCGGCGACGTGTGCGACGCCGCCGGCCGGGTCCTCGGCCAGCGCGGCCTCTACGTCGTCGACGGCGCACTGATCCCCGGATCGACCGGGGCCTGCAACCCGTCGATGACGGTGGCCGCGCTCGCCGAGTACGCGCTGGACGGCATCCTCGGCGACGACCTGGGGACGGTCTTCTGATCGCCCGGCGAGCAGCGCGCCGGCCAGCAGCGCCGACAGCAGCACGTCGATCACCGAGGTGCGGGTGATCCCGGCGGGCAGTCCGCGCCGAGCAGGCCGAGCAGCACCGCCCGGTGCCGCAGCAGCACCGCGGTGGCCGGATCGGCCGGCGTCGTCCCGTAGAGCCTGCGCAGCGCGGAGCCACCGAGCAGTCCCGCGACCGGGGCCGCGTTGACCAGGCCGACCAGCAGGAACGTCGCGCTCACCAGGAGATCCACGGTGCCGATCCTGCGGTCGTCGACGGGCACCCGTCGAAGACCTGCGAGGTGACCGGCTAGCGGCCGCGCAGCAGGGTGGCGAGCGCCCGCGCAGGACTGCTCAGGCCGGTCCAGCTGCGGCAGGCGACGAGCAGCTCGCGGGCGGCCCATCCGTCGCGCAGCGGGACCCCGACCAGGCCGTCGGCGACATCGCGGGCCGGGAGCACGGCGATGCCGACGCCCGCCGCCACCGCGTGACAGACCGAGCCGGCGTCCGGGAAACGGGCCCGGTGCCGCGGATGGCCGCCCAGTGGGACGGCGTGCGACCGCAGGTGCTCCTCCAGCGGGCTGCCCTCGGAGTAGCCGACCAGGGCGTCGTCGTCGAGCACCTCGGCGAACGCGACCGCCGCCCGCCCGGCGAACCGGTGCCCGGGATGGACCACGACGACCAGCGGATCCGGCCCCAGCGAGATCGCCTCCAGCCGGCCGAGCTCCACGTTGTCGGCGAGCACGCCGAGCTCGGCGCGGCCCTCGGCCAGCGCCGCGACGATCCGGTGGCTCGGCTGCTGGACCAGGTCGACGTCGACGTCGGGATGCTCGTGCAGGAACCCGGTCACCGGGCCGGTGAGCAGGGTCGCGCCCGCGGTGTTGGTCAGGATCGTGACGGTCGCCGCGTGCCCCCCGGCGAGATCGGCCAGCTCCAGCCGCATCCGGTCGTGCCGGCCGACGATCTCCCGGGCGTGCGACGCGAGCAGCTCACCCTGCCGGGTCGGCGTGACACCGCGGCGGTGCCGGTCGAACAGCGGGAGGCCGGCCGCGCCCTCCATCGCCGCGATCCGGCTGCTCGCCGACGCCAGCGACAGATGCACCAGCTCCGCGCCGCGGGTGATGGAGCCCCGTTCGACCACTCCGAGGAACAACCGGAGGTCGAGCACCTCGAACGCCATGTCAAGAGGCTACAGACTCTATGAAAGCCGAAGGCTGGGTCCGACTCTTCGCTCTTCCAGACGACACCGACCCGGGTCAGGCTTCGATGGTGAACATTTCAGACCGCTCGGACACGCAGCGCGCGGCACAGCTGCGGCGGGCGACGCCGGTCCTCGTCGTCGTGCTGGTGACCGTCGCGCTCTGCATCGGGCACCTTGCCGGCGTCCGGGCCGTGCAGCGGGAGGTGCCCGACGCGCACAGCACGGTCGCGACGGTGCTGGCCGTGACCGCGGCGCCGCAACCGGGCGGTCCGGTCCGCAGCACCGTCCGCGCCCACTGGACCGGGCCCGACGGGCGCCCGCACGTCGGGCCGCTGGTGCTCGGCGGACGTCCGGCGCCCGGCGAGACCCGCAACATCTGGACCGACCGGCAGGGCGAGCCGATGGCGCCGCCCACCGAGGGCAACGGGCCCGCGCTGACCGCGGCCGCGCTGGTCCTGCTGATCGGTGGCGGGCTGCTGCTGCGGGCGCGGATCGTCACCTCACGGCGGGCCGGTCGCGAGATCGGCGCGCAGTGGGCGGCGCTGGAGCCGGGATGGAGCGGGCGCGGCGCGGCGTGATCGTCCGTCGCCGGGGTTCAGTCACCCGGGCCGGCCCGCGGCACGAGCGTGACCAGCTCGGGAAGCGCCTTCGCCAGCGCCTCGTCCATGGTGGCGAGCGTGGCGTCGGTACGGGCCGCGACGAGGCCCGCCAGGTAGGCGTCGGTCACCTGGCGGTGTCCCCGGACGTGGCCGAGAGCCACGTCGGCGTAGGAGACCGCATCGGGCCAGAACTCACACCCGGGAAGCGCATGGACCGCCCGCAGCAGCTCGACCGGCACCGCGGGCGTCTCACCCGCCCTGACGAGGAATCGGACGAGTGCCCCCTCGACCACCGGGCACAGCGCGAAACGCTCGATCCCCGCCACCCACCTCGACGCACGGTCGTGGTGCTCGTGCTAGGCCACGATGAGTGCGATGAGGACGTTCGCGTCGAGCAGGTGGGTCGTCACTCCTCGTCCAGCACGGTGGCGACCTCCGACGAGGTGACCCGGTGACCGATGCTCACCACCGGGAAGCCGGACCGCTCGTCGCGGTCGATGACGGCCTGCTGACCGAGCTGGATCAGGCCGCGGGCCGTGAGTTCGGCGATCACGGCGGACAGCGACAGACCACGCCGCTCGGCGATCTCCTTGGCCTGCCGATGCACCGCAGGCGGCAGGTCGACGGTGGTCCGCATGGCTGCATCATAACTGCATCAGTACTGATGCGCTCTCGCCGCGACCACTCCGTCGGGACCTCCGTGCTCGCGGATCGGAGCGAGGGTGACGATGCGGACCCGGGTCAGACGTTGAAGCGGAACGAATCGGCACGATCCGCGGACCTGCGGCGCTCGCGATCGCACATGTCCTGAGCTGCGTGAACGTGCCCTGACTCCTGCCGTTGACTATCGCTGCCGGTGGACGTCCTGACGAACGACTGACGAACGGCTGCGGCGTTCTTCGGGCCCCCGGCAGACTGCCGAGATGCCGCCTGCTCCCCCACCGATCGAGTCCGTCATCGAAGAGCTGATCGACAACCCGGTCCGCACCCAGCACGTCCGAACTCAGGTGCCGTCGGCGCCGGGCCTCTACGCCTGGTGGGCGCCTCCCGCCATCCTGCCCGACCTGCCGGGTCGTCTCCACCCGACGGTGCCGGATCTGCGGCTCACCTATGTCGGTCTCGCGACGAAGCTCCGCTCCCGGATCGCCTCGAATCACCTTCGTCGGAGCGGCAGCTCCACGCTCCGACGAACACTCGCCGGCCTCCTGATGGATGAGCAGGACTACCGCACCCGCTGGACCGATCGCGTCGTACTCGTCGACGACGACGAAGATCGGCTCACCGATTGGATGGCCAGCAAGCTCCGTGTGTCCTGGTGCGAGTATCCGACACCGCGTGACGTTGAAGCCGATGTCATCCGGGCCCTACACCCGCCCCTCAACGTCGACCACGCCTCGGGCCCCGCCACCCACGTCGTCAAGGCCGCTCGACGGCGCTACTACGACAGCGCCGGGCCGCGCCCGTCCGACGGGCAGCCGTAGCCCGTCGACTCCTACCAAGAAGCGAAGAATCCGAGGTCTATCACGTCAGTCTTCCTGCCGAACGGAGCACCTTAATCGCTGTCAATGCGGCATTATCCCTATACGTCTTACTCTCTGCGACCTTTATAGCTACTTCTGCCACCTCCGTCAGATTGAATACCTTAATCGGCCCCACGCCGACATTCTGAGATCCGCACCATTGGCGAATCTCTTGCTCGTGCAATCCAGTAGTTGGCGCGGCGAAGCGCCCAGCATATAGACGAAACTCGACTTGTTCAGGAAGGTATCCGAATCTCTGGCATGCACCATCGAGAACAGCATCACGCAACTCAGGATTATTTAGGAGCGCATATCCACGATGATGGGAGGCAGACTCAGGGCCGACTGTTACGTGTTCGACCGCCACTCCTCGGGAGCCCAAGAAGGACTTAACAGTGGCCAGGACCAGCCGGTCCGCCCTTGCCCCGACAAGGTCTACCTCGTAGCCGTGAACTTGTACTTCCTCGTACGCCGACTTCTTAGTTCGCCGTGGAACCGGAAACTTGATCGCTTCGGACACGACCAAGCCTTCGTCCTCCATGGCCAACGCGACAAACGACTCGAATGCTTCCATGCAGGCGATTCTCCAGTACAGCCCCCTGGCCGTACCGGCCAACCCGACGACAGGGCCCTTCCTTGCACCTCAGGCCCCGCGACTCAGTCGTCAACGCACCCCCGACGCCGCTACTACGACGGTCCTGAGCCTCGATGACCTACCAATCGTCGGACCCTCAACCCGCGGAGACAAGATCCACTACGTCCGGCTGCGCTCGACGTTCGCCGTCGCCTCTCGTGCGCTGCGCGGACTAGCAGACGCACCTTCCACTGATAACGGTCCGCCGTCGGCTTCTGCCGTTGAATTCCGGGGGTAACCCGGGGGCGAGCCCACTCCCCCGCGCCTTCTGGGTGCCATCCCGTCGACCTGTCGCCAGACCGACCGTGCGGGCGCCCGTGGGCGGCCCTCGACGCAACCGCATCCGACCATGCCACGCTCCGCCGACGGGTGTCCGTGCGGTACGCCCTCCGGGAGGTCGAGGGGATGGCACGGAGCAACCATCCCGGAGACCTGCCCGCCCGGCGAGGGCAGCGTTGAACTCACGAACAGGTGGCGAGCACTCTGCACAACACCGGCGATGGCCAAATCGTCGATCACCGTGAGTAGTCACTATGCTGCGCTCCGTGATAATGACAGACTTGGCAGGTATCGTTGTACTGTCATTCCCTAGACGATCTTGCTTCCGGCGGCGAGAGGAGGCGCGTGAGCGTGACCGAGCACAGCCAGCGTCGGGTTGAGAACCTGAGTATTCGTGCGTCCGGGCCTGCAACAGCCGGCGGACGCATTTCCCTGACCGAGCTTTCACGTATCTCGTCCGGACTCCAGGCAACCCTAGAGCGGATTGCATACTCTTTACTTATCGGACAGCGACGACGCCCAGGTCGCTTCCCCAAAGAGATCGCAGATGCCGTCCGAATGGACTTCATCGGATTTCGCGAAGGTTCAGCGGTCTTAGACTTGGATCGTCCACAGTCGGAAACGCTTGACGATCTTCTAAGCGAGTCGTTCGAGGCACTAGAGACCGGCATTGCTCAAATCCAGGAAGACCCTTCGACTGCGCCCCTTCACTTTAGTCCATCAGTCGTGAGTGGCCTTATTACAATGTGCGGCGGCATCAGCGCACGGAATATCACAGAGATCAGCTTCGAGAGTGGGTCGCAACTTCGTTTCAAACTGAACGCCGAGAGCCGCGCATCGCTCCGTAAGGTTCAGAAGTCTGGCCCGCAAGAGCAATTGACAATTGTTGGTCGCCTGCACATGGGCGACTTTGACCCACTGAGTCTTAGATGCCGGATCGACACGCACTCAGGCAGTATTAATTGCGATCTTGATGATGACCTTCGAGATACTGTCCTTGATCTACTGGACTCGCTTGTCATCGCTAGTGGAGTTGCAGATCTACACCCTGACGGAGTCACAGTGCGCGTCCTACACCTAACCGAAATCGAGGAAATCGAGACGTCCAGCCCGAGTTCACTCGACGAACTAGCACGCCAGCAAGCAGTCGGCCCCGTCGACAGCTTTGACTCGATGCGTGGCGAGCCGATTGATGATTTCGATGACTTTATGGCGATTATTCGATCGGCGCGGTGAGTGACAGTTGCCCTCATATGTAGTCGTAGATACGGACGTCTTTTCCTATATCTGGCAAAATAGGGCTGAGGCCGCGCCGTACGAGCGATACATCAAGGGAAAGATTCCCGTGCTTTCCTTCACCTCGGCTGCCGAACTATACTATGGAGCCAGCTACAAAGGATGGGGAGAGCGCAAAGTTCGAGAGCTTGAAGCTTCTCTTAAATCTTACCTAATCGCGCCGTACACGCCACAGATGGCGAAACTCTGGGGGTCACTGAAGGCGACAGCTCGCGCGACTGGCCATCCTCTGGGCGTGAGCGAACACTCAAACGACTTGTGGATCGCTACTATGGCCATATTCCATGATGCACCACTTCTAAGTCACAATCGGCGCCATTTCCATGATCTTCCTGGGTTAGACCTGGTCAGTCCACGACCGTGGGAGTAGAACCCGACCGCTTCAGCGATTCCATCGTCCGCCTTGATTGACTCGTAGAAAGCAGGGTTCGGCAGGCCAGATGACGCCCGCAGAGAGGAAGGCTCCGCGAGACTGGTCCATCCCCGCTCTGACCAGGACGACGGACCGTCGTCAATCGCCCCGAGTGACCGTGGTTGACCGCGTCTAGTTGCACGCTAATTGCACGCCGCGAACCCTGACACTCGCCTACAGCGGGAGCGGGCGGGTCTCGACGACGGTCTTCATGACTAGTGTGGAGCTCAGCCGTGGGACGCCGGGGAGTAGCGCGGCGAAGCGGTTCCCCGGGTCTCGCGGCGGGCTGCTGAGCAGATGACTGAGACTGTCGGTCCCCGCCGCTACGTTCAAGGCATGGGCTTCGACGCACATGCACTACTCGTCCTGATCGCTTCGCCCGGTGACACCATCGAGGAGCGTGACGCCACCGAACGCGCTCTGCACGGGTGGAACGCCAGCCGTGCGGAACGCGAGCAGGTCGTCTTGCTCCCACAACGCTGGGAGACAGGCACCACTCCCCGTCTCGGCGACCGAGCTCAGAGCATCATCAACGAGGACCTCGTCGACAAGGCCGATGTCGTGCTGGCACTGTTCGACAGCCGGCTCGGCACCGCCACCGGCGAGGCAGTCTCCGGTACCGCCGAAGAACTACAACGGGCACACGAAGCCGGTAAGCCCGTGCACGTTTGGTTCTCCGAGGAACCGCTCCCCCGTGATGCCGATCTGGCCCAGGTCGAAGCGCTTCGGGCGTTCAAGGCGACGCTGGAACCGCTCGGTCTGCTCGGCAGCTACGCAAACCCCGACGACCTCGCCTACCAGGTCCGCAACGCGATCGAGAGCGATCTAACCCGCCTCGAGCTTGGTCCCATCACCACCCGGAAGCAACCAGCAGGTGCAGTCTTGCGTGCCCGCTACGACTACGAGCGTGAGGCGTACACCGACGGACGCGGCAAGACGAAGCACCGGACACGGCGGGAGCGGATCGTGGTCCAGAATCTCGGTAACGCCACTGCCGAGAATGTCAACCTCGGGATCGCGCCACTTGGCGACGGCGACGCACCCGGGACCCAGAACGACGAGACTCCATCGATCATCCCGCAGTCCGAGTACGCATGGTCGATCTTCACGGCGATGGGCCACTCGCGGTCGGCCAGGTTGACGCTGACGTGGACCGAAGACGGTGTGGAGCGATCTGAGACTCAGGACCTCGCCCTAACGTGACCGCGACGGTCGAGAACGTGAGTGAGGTCGATGAATTGGAGCGGAGGGGACTCGAACCCCTGACACCTTGACTGCCAGGCACTGGCGCGACACTTCCGACCGGCACCGGGAAAGGGATTCCTACTACTCAGGAGTCCGATGCCGTCCGTGGATGTCCAGCGAGCCGCCGGTTGGTTGTCACTCAGTTAGACACTCAACGGAGTCTCGACCAATCAGCCTGGCGCCTTGGTGCCCACGCCTCTGCCCCCATGCCCCTGCCCACCATCCGCGGCCCGAGCGCGCCTGCCCGTGGGGAGTCGTCGAGGGTGAGAGACTGACGCCGTGGAGATCCAGTCCGCGGCACCCAGATTGCCTGTTGTTTACCTCGATCAGAACCAATGGATCACGATCGCTCAGGCGAAATATTCACCCCAAAAGGTAAAGAACGTAGTTGAACTTGGTGCAGCGGACTCGGTAGTCCGATCGGCGACAGACGGTAAAGTACTCCTGCCTCTCTCCACCGCACACCTGGTCGAAACTGCCCGGACAGGCAATCCGGAACGACGGGGCAAGCTCGCCGACAGCATGCTAGAACTATACGACGGCTGGCACATGCGCCACCCTCTAGATATTCGCCAGTTCGAACTGATGAGCCTCCTGAGGGGTGAGACTGCGCCGAGGAGCATCGAACTTGAGCCATTTAGCACGAAGCCCAACACCCCCTTTCAGGCCGCACAATGGGGTAACGCATTCCAAGCCTCTGATGATTTTACTGCAGCTCAGCAGAAATTTATTACGGATCGAGCATGGAGGGCCGCTTGGTCTGAGACCTTACGCCATGATACATATGATGCGGATGAGCGCCGGACGTCCGATCAGTTCGTCGAAGGCTGGGCCAAAGGGTTCGAGGAACTCGGTCGCTACATGGGCAACAATCCAGCACCACGCGACGTTCGACTGGTCGCAGCCGGAAAATTAATGGCTGACCTAAACAAGGAGATAGCGCTCGCGTCTGCTAAGACAGGTATCACACCCGAGGACTTGGCACCATTCCTTCGGCCAGAAAACTTAGTGGATTCGTTTGCGAAGCTGCCATTCATTGGCCGCCTTCTAGACGTGACATTCCAGCGCCTGAGGAACCCACAGACACGGTGGAAACGCAACGACTTAAATGACATGACGTACCTCTGCTGCGCGGCAGCTTACGCCGATTTCGTCGTTGCCGAGCGCGCCACAGCTCATTTTTTACGTCTTGGCACAGGCAACTTCCCCTCGGGCGCTCTAGTACTCCGGGATTTATCCGAACTTCGGCCGTTGCTTCCTTAGCTCACCTAAAGGTAGCGATAGAGCACCGCTCTCCTAACGCGAATCAGGCTCGTCAAATGCCTGCGTGTCCGTTCCGAGACCCACGATCACCAGCCCAACCGCTGCCACGGCGAGTCAGCGACTACCGGGCTGTCATGGGCCGGATGTGCCCCAGATGTGGCCCGGCGCGGCCCGCCCCCTCGCCTGCCAGTGCCATCCCGTCGACCTGCTGCAAGCCGACCGCGCGGACGGCCGTGGGCGGCCCTAGACGCAACCGCTGGCCTACCTCGCCAAGGCCCGCCCACGGTCGTCCGTGTGGTAGCCCGGAGGGAGGTCGGCGGGATGGCACGCCCACCATCCCGGAGACCAGCCCGCCCGGCGAGGGCATCTTTCTGGCAGTCACGGACCCAGCCGGGCGACCAATTCGTTTAGTTCATCGTGCTTCTCTCTAATAGAGTCACCCTCAGGGAGCGGTGACTCTGGCTTCTGAGTCCAGCCGGAGTGAAGACGCATTTCGTTATGAAACGCCAGCGTCGCGTAGTTTACAAGCTTTGCACAGAAGATTTCATCGCCACCGCCCGCCAGAGACTCCACGTACGCAAACATAGTCGGATGCGTCAGCGAGGATAGGTATCCATAAACGTATTTTGCGCTCACATCTTGGGGGGCAAGAACATCCTGCGCGATTTCAACAAACTTGGAAGTCTTCGGAAGCCTCTGCGCCCGGAGCGTAATCACTCCACCGTCGCCGGAGTCGATCTCGCCGGCCCAAAAGGGTCCAGGCTTTGATATTGCGTCTCGCGCCGCGCGATACTCATCACCCATCTCGGCGCGGTCTGGATGCTCCAATCCCGCCGCGATCTGCTTGCGTCGTGTTGCGTCGTCCGCCTCATCTAGAAGAAGCCGAGCTACTCGCTCGCGTGCGTGCGACTCGATCCCGATTCGGTTGTCGAGCAGCCACGCCATCTTCCCGCACGCCTCCGCGACGCAACGGGCAACTGGAGCAATCCCCGGCCCGTACGGATACCCGTCCACCATCGCGTACAAAGATCCGAGATAGTTCCGCGAACCTGCAAGATAAACAGAAACGCGATCAGTCAGGCGGCGACCAAAGTCGTCGGCCCAGAAACCGTCAGGTCCTTTGCATTTCCGCGTAGCTGATTGGAAGATAGAAAGTGGCGACTCCGCCTCCTCAGGGACATTACCCGTACGCGCATCGTATTCGTTGAATGCTTGGATGGATGTGAATAAAACGTTGCGGCTTGCCGCGATCAACGACGCCTTGTCGTCGTCGCTCAGCTGGACTGGCATCGGTGAAGAGTACCCATCAGGCACATGGTCGACCTCCGGTTCTCCGCGGTGCCGCGCGCCGGGACCGGGGACCGGCCGGAGGCCGCACGCCCCGGGCCCGGCGCTGGCGGCGCGGCGCCGGAGGCGCCGCCTTGATACCGAATGGAAGGTCTAGACACGACGTGCGCTGGCGCCGACAGTGCGCTGGCGCCGTTCTAGACAGGGCGGCTGGGCGGCTGCCAGGGTTGTCGGGCGCTGGATCAACACGGACGGAGCCCAGACACCGGACCAGGGGAGACGGCGTGAGTGGTCGCCAGCCACGGATCCCCACGCCTACTGCCGAGCACGGGTGATCGCCGTTGACATCCGCGGATACCTCGCAATCCGCCGGGCAGGCGATGGACATCGCGCTACCGCGGGGCTTGCAGGACACCGTCCAGGACGAGGTTCACGAGTTGCTGGGCGATGTCGTCGTCGAGTGGGCGGCGCCGGGCGAGGATGCGGAAATGCATGGTTCCGATCAGTGCTTCGTACACAAGTGGCGCAACTGCGGGATCCGGTATCTCGCCGCGCTGGGCGGCACGGTCGAAGATGACCTGGGCACGTTCGAAACGATCGGCCCAGAAGGTGTCCCGCAGGACTCGTGAGGTCTCGTCCTCCGAGGTGGCCCCGAGGTAGGCGAGTGCGTAGCCGGCCGGCGTGCGGAGGAACTCCGCGACCGTCCCGATCACGGCTACGAGGTCGCCGCGCAGCGATCCGGTGTCGGGCGCGACGAGCTGTTCCCCGGACAGCGTCATCAGCACGTCGGCCAGCAGTGCCTCCTTGGTGCCCCACTTGCGGTAGATGGTCGTCTCGTTGACGCCGGCACGGGTGGCGATCTGGCCGACGGTGAGGTCGCCAGGAGCTACCTCAAGTAGCAGCGTCGACGCGGCATCGAGGACGGCGGCGCGCGTACGGGCCGTCCGGCCACCCGGTCGCTGCTTCGGGCTCGTGTTCACTACCTCACTATAAACGCAAGTATGACTTGCGTTAAGGCGTGGGGGTGTCCATAGTCGGCGACATGACCTACGCGGAGCAGCCGGCCTGGCGGCAGATCCAGGAGTTCCTACCCGAGTCCTTCCGCCTGACCGAGGCGACCGTCCCGGCCGAGGAGTGGTGGGACCACCACCTCGGCCACCGGATCCATCTCGACACCTACCGCAACCCCGACGCCCCGGTGAAAGTGATCCTCTTCCACGGCGTCGGCACCAACGGCCGTCAGATGTCCACGATCCTCGGCCGCCCCCTCGCCGAGCGCGGCTACGAGACGATCGCCGTGGACATGCCGACCTACGGGGTCACCGAGGTCGCACCCGGCACCCTCGTGACCTACGACGACTGGGTGCAGATCGGGTCGGACCTCGTCGACGCCGAACTGGCCAAGGACGACCGCCCGATCGTCCTCTACGGTCTCTCGGCCGGCGGCATGGAGACCTACCACGTCGCCGCGGTGAACAAGAAGGTCGCCGGCATCGTCGGCATGACCTTCCTCGACCAGCGTTCCCGGCGGGTCCGCGTCGAGACCTCCTTCGACCCGATCAGTGGCCTCGTCGGCGCCAGCCTGATGAAGCTCCTGTCCGCCACCCCGCTACGGACGCTGCGCCTGCCCATGCGGCTGGTGAGCAAGATGCGAGCGCTGGTCAACGACCGCGGAGCCACCCGGGTCTTCTACACCGACCCGACTTCGGCCGGGAACAAGGCCACCACGACGTTCCTGTCGAGCTACCTCAACTACCAGCCCGCCGTCGAACCGCGCGACTTCGACGCCTGCCCGGTGCTGCTCACCCAGCCCGCCGCCGACCGCTGGACACCGCTGCACCTGTCCGAACCATTCCTCGCTCAGATCACCGGGGTTCCGGTCACCACGATCATGCTCGACAACGGCGGCCACTACCCCATCGAGCAACCCGCACTCGACCAAATGGTCGAGGCGATCGACGCCTTCGTCGCGAAGAGCGCCCGGCCGTGAGCGGCACGATCGTCGTCCTCGGCGCCACCGGATACACCGGCCGGCTCGCGGTCGAGGCACTGCTACGGCGAGGCGTCCGGCCCGTCCTCGCCGGCCGCCGCGCCGACGAACTCGCCCGGCTCGCCGACCACCTCGGCGGGCTGCAGTGGGCCACCGCCGACGTGACCGACCCGGAGAGCGTGCGAACCCTCCTCGGTCCGGGTGACACCCTGCTGACCACGGTCGGCCCGTTCGAGCGCTTCGGGTACCTCGTCGCCGAGGCCGCAGCGTCCGTCGGCGCGCACTACGTCGACTCCACCGGCGAGGTCGGCTTCGTGCGCGAGATCCACCGACGGTACGACGACGTGGCTCGCCGACACGGTGCGACGATGCTGCCCGCGTTCGGCTACGACTACGTACCCGGCACCCTGGCCGGCGCCCTCGCCCTCGCCGAGGCACCAACCGCGCAGCGCCTGGAGATCGGCTACTTCGCCACCGGCTCACTGCGCAACGGGCTCAGCCACGGCACCCGCACGACGATGGCTGACGGCCTGACCCTCCCCACGACGGTCTGGCGCGACAAACATCTCACCGACGTCCGCACAGCGAGTGCTGTGAGCACGTTCCGGGTCCGAGGTCGCCGTCGCACGGGCTTCCTCGTGTCCGGGACCGAGGTCCTCTTCCTGCCCGCCGCCCATCCTTCTCTCACATCCGTCGAGGTCTACAACGGCTGGTTTCCCGCTCTGAGCCGGGCCATCACCGTCACCTCCGCGCTCGCCAACCAGCTCACCCGCCGACCTGCCGGTGCCCGACTCGTCGACCGGATCAGCACACTCGCAACCGGGCCCGCCGGCGGCCCGGACGAGGCCGAACGCGCCCGCACCCTCACCCACGCGGTCGCACGAGCCACCGACAGCGCCGACAACACACTCACCGAGGTCCACCTCGAAGGGCCCAGCATCTACTCCCTCACCGGCGAGCTGCTCGCCCTCGCAGCACAGCTTCTCGACACAGGGGCCGCGCACCTGCCGGGCGTTGTCGGACCGATCGAGGCCTTCGACCTGAGCGTGATCGAGAACGAATGCGCCCAGGTCGGGCTGCGCCGAACGACCACCTGAACACTCAGAAGCGTCCGACCTTCTAGTCACGGCAAGTTTCTGGGTCGACAACCAGGTCATGCACCTCACCGCGGGCGGGGCCGGCTCAAGACCAGGTCGATGTCGGGCGGTCAGCGGGTGTCGGGCTGCCAGGTAGCGACGGTCTTGTCGTCATGGCGCTTGGCCCTGGGGAGGTCCCGGCCATCCGGGTCTCGCTCAGCTTCCCAACGGTGTAGGCCGCGAAGGAGGCCGAGTATCTCGTCATCGCTCTTGGCCGCGATGACGGACCAGGCCATGTGTAGGTGGTCGATGGTGCGCTGGGCGCCGTCGGTGGCGAGCACGGCCCAGTGGAGTTCGTCGGCGTCGATGTGGTGGACGGTGGCGTGATGGCCCGCCTCATGGGTGGCTTCGGCGATCCAGTAGCCGTCGTCGGAGTTCCGAGCGCGACGCTCGATGACCTGGAGATCGGCCAGGAGCTGCCGGTGGGTCTCGTCATAGCCACTCCCCCGCCGCAGCCGCTCGCGATAGCTCTGACGCTGAACGGGCGCGACGGACTCCAGCCTCTCGTCACAGAGCCGGACCTCGTGGCCACCGCGGCAGCCCAGGATGATCGTGCTGTCGCCTAGCACAGCAGCGTCGACACCGTGGTCAGTCCACCGCAGCAGAGCGACCGTCGAGGACGGGCCGTCGCCCGGGGTCAGGTCGAGCTCGGAAGACACGCAGTCGATGGCATCGGCGATGACCGTCCGCAGGTCCGACGTGGAGCTGAGGCCCGTACGGAGGGCGTCGAGCAGGGCCCCGACGTACTGCTCTGCTGGCGGGACGCCGGGGGCGATGGCCGTCGCGCCGTCGAGCACGATCAGCCCGTTCGGGGTGGCTGCCCAGCGGTCCTGTCCGGGGCCCGTTGCCCCGGGTAGCGATGCGCCGTGGGTGCTCATCGGGGCCATCGTCGCGGAGGGACGAGCACCTTCAGCGTGGTGGGGGTCAGCTCGTCAAACTCACCGCTGAGGACCATGCTGAACGACTCCTCCCCCAGCTCCGCCCACAGGTCCACGACGTGCTCGGTGAGGTAGTGCGCGGCCCCCACAGACCCCAAGGCGTGCAGCCCGGCGATGTGGACGACGACCGCACCGGTGGGCATCACGTGGCGCGCGAGGTAGGCGATGTCGGCCCGGCGCGGCTCGGGATCGTCCATCGGGGACACCAGGCGCTCGCCGGTCTCGTCGTCGACGATCCCCCAGCGTGCGCCGTCGCCGATCGTCATCCTGAAGAAGGGATCGCGCTCCATCAGCGCGTTGCCCACGTGTGCGGACGCCGGACCGCAGACCACGACAGCGTCGCCAGTGGGTTCCCACTCCTGTAGCGGGTCGATGATGCGGCGCTCGACGGTGAACATCAGGCGCTCGGCCTCGTCGGTGAGGTGCACGCCGGTGGCGTCGTCCTCGCTGGCAATCACGAGATCGTCGCGGTTGAGCAGTCGGCGCCCGGGCAGCGCCAGTTCCAGGGGGCCGACGCCGAAGAACGCCCGGTGCGCTGGTGGGGCGCTGCTGCGGATCTGAGTGATGCGGCCCTTGGTCAGACCGAATGCCCGGGCAACCTCGGTATAGCTGCCGCCGAGCTGGTCGCGGGCCTCCTCGACCGCGGCGCGGCGGATGCGCGCGAGTTCGACCGAACGCTGCTGGTAGGTCGCCAGCAGGTCGGTTGCACGCCGCCCCCGCCGGACCGGGTCCGGCTCCAGGCGAAGCGCATGGAACTCATCGTCAACAGCAGCCACACCCCGAGTTTAGGCCCCTTGACAAGTTGGGCGAGCGTGCGCATCCTGGTTTAGCCCCCTGAACACGCACTCACTCGATAGCTAAGTTTAGGGGTATCAACGCACGAGAGGTGGAGTCATGAGGGATCTTCCGGTGGTGCTCGACGGCTACAAGCTCACGGTGGTGGAGCCGCCCGCACCCAAGACACGCCAGGACGCCAACGGCGCCGATGTACCGGTGACCGATCGGGATGGGGTGGCGCAGTTCGTGGTGTCGTTGTTCGCGAAGTTGCAGGTTCAGGCGGGGCAGCGGGCGCCGAAGGGTGAGGAGATCAAGGTGACGCTGACTGCTGATCCTGGGGAGGGTTTCCCGGAGGACACGCGGGTACAGCTGATCGACGCGAAGATCAACCCGTACTCGATCGAGTCCCCGGACGGGCGGACGGTGTCGGGGATCGCGTTCAAGGCGATGGGGATCAAGCACTCCGCCCCGGCGCCGATGCCGATGCGGCGTGGCAAGGACGGCGGGGAGGGTGAGTCGTGAGCCGCCCGGACTTCTTGCCGTCGTTCACGGTCTCGGTCGGGATCCACGTCTACGCCACCACTGAGTTCGTGACCCGTACCTATCCGGACGAGGACCGGGTCACGATCGACGCGACCGGCTCCGGCGGGTCGGTGACGGTGTTCCTCGACCGTCGCGACATCGCCCGCCTGCGCACCGTGCTGGAGCAGGCCGAGCACGATTTGACAAGCAGACAGCACGACAACGGGGCCCGTTCGATCAGCGGGCCGGCCGCCTGATGTAGCGGCCCACTTCTTTCGGCCGGACCTGATTTTCGGCACTTCCATGCAATTCCGAGACGGGGACACCTGTGTCCCGGATCAGGGGTGATCGCCAGTGGTGTGTGACGACTGCGCCGGTAGCCGCGCCTGCGATGTGTGTGACGGCTACGGCGACTCGATCTCAGGGGTCGAGTGCACGGCCTGTGGCGGTTCCGGGGCCTGCCCGGGCTGCCTCGGAGACGGCGAGACCAGCGGCCCCGCGTCGCTGGCGGAGACGGAGGCACGGCAATGAACACGACCACGAACAATCGACCCCGGACAACAACGGGTGTCGGGCGGCTGGTGCGGCGCCTGGAGATCGAGCGGCGTCGTTGGTCCCGCAACGACTACCCGGTGGTGCCCACCGAGCAGGCGTGGCGGGCCGGGGTCGCCGAGGGCCTGCGCCTGGCCCAGCTCGCGATCCGTAAGGGCGTGTAGGCGATGGCACTCAACCTGGGCTCGCGGGACCGGCTGACGACGTTGCCGAAGGTCAACCGGCGCGCGCTGCGCAAGTACGGCGAGTTCTGGCGGGCGTTGCAGCTGGTCGGGGACGCCCTGGCCGAGGCGGAGAAGGTCGCCGCCAAGTCCACCGACGGCACCAGGTCCAAGCGCGGCGGGAAGAGCGTCTCGGCGAAGGCCGGCGGCGAAGGGCAGCACTGGTCGGTCGCCTCGCCGGATGAGATCTCGGCGTCGGCGAAGAAGGCGCATGGCTCGCTGAAGGTAATGACCAGTTCGGCGAAGAGGTGGGAGGCCGAGCTGGTCTCCCGGGAGTGGAGGAAGTGACATGTCCAAGGCCGTCGACCGGACCGTGGAAGAGCTGGACGCGGCGATGCGTGAACTCAGGCGCTCGCTGCACGGGATCCCGTATCGGACCGGTGGGTTCAAGAACACCCACGACAACCTCGCCCGCGACGTCGCGCACCTGACCGTCCATCTGGACTCGGCACGCGGCGCATTGCGCGAACAGAAATGATCCACTCGGGCGGTGGGGTCGCCCGCCGAACTGATTCTTGGCGGAAACACACGGCGGGCGCCCCTGCTACCCGACATCTCATCTCGTGAGGACTGGTAGCAATGACCAAGCGTAGTAGTATCGCAACCCGCATCAACGGTCCGGCCCGCAGCCACGCGGGGCGTGCCACCCGGCCTCCGGGACGGGAGTTCCAGGCTCTCGCGTGGACTGCGCGCCACCCGGGGTTCGTGGCCGCCCCCCTCGTGGTGCTCGGCCTGGCCCTGATCCTCGGCCCGCTGGTCACGACGGCCGCCCTCGGTGGCCTGGTCGTCGGCGCGCTGGTGTGGGGCCGGGCCCACCCGGGGAGTTTCGACCGGTTCGCCGCACCTGCCCTGCGGGCTACGTGGCGGCGCTGGACGGTCTACCGCGGCCACCGCTGGGCACAGCTCATGTCGGACACCGGGCTGACCCGCGAGCACCGCCACACCGGCGCCCAGCTGGTCCCGCGCGTGCTCCGGGTCCGGTCGTCGTCGGCGTCGATCGACACCGTCTACGTCCGCATGGTCCGCGGGCAGGACGTCGCCTACTGGCAGGAACGCGCCTCCGTGCTCTGGGAGGCGTTGATCGCGCACCGGGTCGCGATCACCCGACACCGCCCCGGCGTGATCGCCGTGGTGATCGAGTGGGAACTGCCGTTCACCCGCACCATCCCCGCCCCCGACATCCCCGAGACCACCGACGACGTCGACCTCGGCGCGGTCGAAATTGGCGACAACGAACGCGGCGACCCCTTCACCGCCCCCGTCACCGGCGGACACCGCCTCGTCGCCGGCGCCTCCGGAGCCGGCAAGGGCTCGATCCTCTGGTCGACCCTGCGCGGGATCGGACCCTGCATCCGCGACGGCATCGTCCGGGTCTGGATGGTCGACCTCAAGGGCGGGGTGGAGACCGAGCAGGGCGCCCCGTTGTTCCACCGCTACGCCACCACCATGGCCCAGGCGCTGGAGCTGCTGACCGAGTTCCGCGACAGCATGCGCGACCGCCAGGACGACATGCGCGAGCAGAACATCCGCGCCTGCACGCCCAGTACGGGGACGCCGGTGGAGCTGCTGGTCATCGACGAGATGGCCATGCTCACCGCCTACGGCGACCGCACCAGCGTCCGCGAAGCCCTCAGGCTTCTCGCAGAGGTCATGACCCAAGGTCGGGCGTCGCTGTTCGCCGTCCACGGCTACCTGCAGGAGCCCTCCAAGGATGTCGTCGACGTCCGTGAGCTGTTCACCCAGCGGATCTGCCTCGGCGTCACCGCCGCCTCGCATGTGGACATGGTCCTCGGCGAGGGCGCCCGCGAGCGCGGTGCGTTGGCCGACGAGATCCCCGGAGACGCCCGCCATGCCGGGATCGGGTTCGT
This sequence comes from Pseudonocardia sp. NPDC046786, assembly GCF_040645415.1. Taxonomy (NCBI): domain Bacteria; kingdom Bacillati; phylum Actinomycetota; class Actinomycetes; order Pseudonocardiales; family Pseudonocardiaceae; genus Pseudonocardia; species Pseudonocardia sp. NPDC046786. Next base: position 144,920 of record NZ_JBEYYF010000006.1, read on the forward strand.
GATTGACCGTGGGTCCCGGCTGCCGGTCCGGTTTCGGGCCGCGTTCGTCTCCGACGACGACATCACCGAACTCGTCACCCGCTGCGCACCGCCAGTGGCTGAGGTCATCGACCTCCCCCACGACAACACCGACAACCAGGCCGATGACGGTGACGAGCGGGGGGCGGCGTGATGGGAACGACGACTATCTGGGCGCTGCGCACGTGGGCCAAGCTCACCCTGCTGTTCCTGCTGGTCATCAGCGGGACCTGGCTCTATCTGGGCACCGGTTCGGGCTGGTTCTGGGTGGTGGTCGGTGGGGCGGTCGTGGCCGAGTACTACGTGATCCGCCAGCTCGCTCGTGAGTGGTCCTGGGAGGCCCGCGCCACCTGGTGGTGGTCGGCATGACCGCCCAGACCGGCACAGCACAGGCCGGCACGGTGCAGGGGGCGCTGTTCGGGGACCCGGAGCTGATCGAGTCCCCCGCCGACGACCGCACGGCGGCGACGCAGGATCCGCGGGAGGTCGCCCGGATCGTCGCGCTGGCCCAGGACCCGGGCCTGCTGCTGATCGAACGGACCGGGCTGGTCCTGCGCACCGATCCCGCTCGGCCCGGCTGCGCCGACACCCTCGCCCGCCACGACGGCGACACCGTGGCCCAGCTGCTCGACACCGGCCACTTCAAGCTCGGCGGCACCCACCACGTCCACCACAACGGCTCCGAGGGCCCGGCCCGCTCGATCCTGGTCCCCCGCGTCACCCGGGACATGGCCACCCGCTGGCAGCACCTCCGCCCCGTCCCCCAGACACCGGCCACACCGAAGCAGGGGCCGCAGCCCACGACAGGGGTGATCGGCGTCGACATCGTCGAGCCGGGCAAGGCCCTCGTCACCTTGGGCGGCACCGGACATGGCGGGACCGTGCTGCGCGACGGCACCCGCTACCGCGTCGAGAACGACCACGGCACCCACATCGGCCACGCCTCCTCCTACCGGGCCGCTGCCCGCCTGCTCGCCCGCTACCACGGCTACGCGCCGGGCCCGGTCGAGATCGAGCACGAACACCGCACCTACCGCCGCTGACCAGGCCCGGTGTCTCCGGTCCGGTCCCGCCGACGTCCGAGTCCAGCTCCCGGCGGGACCGGAGCCCCACAACCACGCTCTCGGGAGGGATGCCGTCATGACGGCTGCCACGACCCAGCACGAACACGACCTCTCGCACCTGTTGCGCTCGCCGGGCTTCCAGGACTGGCGCCGTGAGGTCACCGCCCTCGGCGGCTGCGCCGCCCCCATCCATCTGACCGGCTCCTCACGGATCCACGACCGCGCCACCGGTGCTGTGCTCGCCGAGCGCGACGGCGAGATCCTCGCCCCGTGCGGGAACCGGCGGGCGTCGGTGTGCCCGGCCTGCTCGGACCGCTACGCCTCCGACGCCTACCACCTCATCCGCTCCGGAATGGCCGGTGGCAAGGGCGTCCCCGACACTGCGGCCGGCCACCCGCGGGTATTCGTCACTTTGACAGCGCCGTCGTTCGGGCCCGTCCACACACGCCGGGTCACCGCCCGCGGTCTGGTCGTCCCGTGCGGCTGCGGGGACAAGCACCACCCCGACGACCCGCGCATCGGCTGTGCGCTCGACCCGGACACCCACGACTACGTCGGCGCGGTGCTGTGGCAGGCCCACGCCGGGAAGCTGTGGAACCGCTTCGCCATCCGCCTGCGCCGAATCATCGCGCAGATGCTCGGGATCAAGGTCCGCAAGTTCCGCGACCACGCCCGCCTCTCGTACGCCAAGGTCGCCGAGTACCAGCGCCGCGGGCTCGTGCACTTCCACGCCGTCGTCCGCCTCGACGGCCCCGACGGACCCACCACCCCCGCACCCCTCGGGATCACCCCCGACGGCCTACACGCCGCGGTCCGGGACGCGGCCCGCTCGGTGTCACTGGTCGTCGACCGCCCGGACGGAACGCCGCTGCCGCTGAGCTGGGGCCGGCAGGTCGACGTCCGCCCAATCACGTCCACCACCGCGGCCGCGCTCGAGGACGACGACGGCGAGATCACAGACTCCGCCCTGGCCGCCTACGTCGCCAAGTACGCCACCAAGGGCACCGGCAAGTCCGAGGCCACCGACCGCCCCATCCGCGACATCGCCCACCTGCGCCACCTTGATCTCACCCCGCACCACCGCAAGCTGATCGAGACCGCGTGGGAGCTCGGCGGCCATGAGCAGTACGAGGACCTGAACCTGCGCCGCTGGGCGCACATGCTCGGGTTCCGGGGGCACTTCCTCACCAAGTCCCGCAACTATTCCACCACCTTCGGCGCGATCCGCGGCGAACGCCGCACCTACCGCCTCGGCGAGACCCTCGCCGCCCTCAACACCCCCGCCGAACCCGGCTCGGTGCTGGTGGTCAACGACTGGCACGTCGTCCAGTTCGGGCACCGCAACGACGCCGAACGAGAGATCGCCCTCGGCATCGCCGAACGACGACGCGAGCAACGCCGCACCCGTACCAAGAGGAACGCCCGATGAGCAGTGCTGAGCGGTTGTGGACGATCCAGGACGTCGCGCACTACCTCGGGGTGCCGGTGCAGACCCTCTACCAGTGGCGCAGTCGCGGCTACGGCCCGAGGGGCGTCCGGATCGGCCGGCACGTCCGGTACCGCTCGGACGACGTCCGGCGCTGGGTCGCCGACCAGGTCAAGGCGAGCGCCTGATGGCCAGCGTGCGGAAACTGCCCGATGGTCGGTGGCAGGCGCAGTACCGGCCGTTCCCGGGCGGGAAGCAGATCACCCGGACCACCCGGAAGAAGTCGGACGCGCAGCGGTGGTTGGACGAGCAGACCACGTCGCTGGTCAGCGGCAACTACGTCGATCCCCACGCCGGGCGGGTCACCTTCGGGGCCTACTTCGAACGCTGGTCCGCCCGTCAGATCTGGGTGCCGGGGACGGCGCGGGCGATGACCCTGGCTGCTCGCTCGGTGCCGTTCTGGGATGTCCCGCTACAGCGGTTACTGCGGTCGCACATCGAGCTGTGGATCAAGGAGATGCAGACGGCCAATCGCGGCCCTGACCGCGCCGCCGGGCTCGCGCCGGGAACCATCCGGACGCGGGTGAACAACGTCCGGGCCGTTCTACGCGGGGCGGTCAAGGATCGGGTCCTGGCGACCGATCCGAGCGAGGGCGTCAAGCTCCCCCGTGCCCGTCGCACCGACGTGGCGATGGAGCTACCGACCTCGGACGACGTCCGGGTGCTGCTGGAGATGGCCGACCGACGGTTCGTGTGCTTCATCGCGCTGTGTGCCTTCGCCGGGCTGCGGCTCGGGGAGGCTGCCGCGGTCCAGGTCGGTGACTTCGATCTGGCGGCCCGGAGGCTCGTGGTCCGGCGGCAGGTGCAGCGGGCGAACAACCAGGCCGTCGAGATCCGGGCACCCAAGTACGGGAGCGAGCGGACGGTCCACCTCGCCGACGGCCTGGTGGACATCGTGCGGGTGCACCTGGCCGGGCTCTCGGGCCGTGGGTCGGAGCGGTGGCTGTTCCGGGGCGAGAACGGCAACCCGCCGCACCAGAACACAGTCGGCTACTGGTGGCGCAAGACCCGGCGCGACGCCGGGCACCAGACGATCCGCCTGCACGATCTACGGCACTTCTTCGCCTCGGGGCTGATCGCGGCCGGCTGCGACGTGGTGACCGTGCAGCGGGCACTCGGGCACTCCAGTGCGACCGTCACCCTGAGCACCTACGCGCACCTGTGGCCGACCGCGGAGGACCGCACACGAGCCGCTGCGGACTCGATGCTGACGGCCGTCCTCGGCGCTACTGACGAACCGGTGACGAATACGCCGGAGCCCTAACGTGCTGACCAGCGGAAACGGGACCCGATCAGACGTTGAAGCGGAACTCGACCACGTCGCCGTCCTGCATGACGTAGTCCTTCCCCTCCATCCGCACCTTGCCCGCGGCCTTGGCGGCGTTCATCGACCCGGCGGCGACGAGATCGTCGTACGACACCACCTCGGCCTTGATGAAGCCGCGCTCGAAGTCGGTGTGGATGACCCCGGCCGCCTGCGGCGCGGTGGCGCCCTGCGGGATGGTCCAGGCGCGCGACTCCTTCGGGCCCGCGGTGAGGTAGGTCTGCAGGCCGAGCGTGGTGAACCCGGCGCGGGCGAGCTGGGCCAGGCCCGGCTCGTCCTGCCCGATCGACTCCAGCAGCTCGGCGGCGGACTCGTCGTCGAGCTCCAGCAGCTCGGCCTCCACCTTGGCGTCGAGGAAGACGGCCTGCGCCGGGGCGACGAGCTCGGTGAGCTCCTTGCGGCGGGCGTCGTCGGTGAGGACGGCCTCGTCGGCGTTGAACACGTACAGGAACGGCTTGGTGGTAAGCAGGGTGAGCTCGCGCAGCGGGGCGGCGGCGACGCCGGCCTGGAACAGCGTCCGGCCGCTGTTCAGCACCTCGGCCGCGGCCTGGGCCGCCTCCAGCGCGGGGCGCCGGTCCTTCTGCGTGCGGGCCTCCTTCTCCAGCCGCGGGAGCGCCCGCTCCAGGGTCTGCAGGTCGGCCAGCACCAGCTCGGTCGCGATCGTCTCGATGTCGCTCGCCGGATCGATCCGGCCGTCGACGTGCACCACGTCGGCGTCGTCGAAGACCCGCACGACCTGGCAGATCGCGTCGGACTCGCGGATGTTGGCGAGGAACTTGTTGCCCAGCCCGGCGCCCTCGGAGGCGCCCTTCACGATCCCGGCGATGTCGACGAACGACACCGTGGCGGGAAGGATCTTCTCCGACGAGAAGATCCGGGCCAGCTCGCCCAGCCGCGGGTCCGGGAGCGGGACCACCCCGACGTTCGGCTCGATCGTCGCGAACGGGTAGTTCGCGGCGAGCACGTCGTTGCGGGTCAGCGCGTTGAACAGGGTCGACTTGCCGACGTTGGGCAGACCGACGATGCCGAGGGTGAGGGACACGGACGACCAGGGTAGTCGCCCTCCGCGGACCCCTCTCAGCCCGGTTCGAGCCGGTAGCCGGTGCCGCGGACGGTGGCGATCCGGCCGGCGCCGAGCTTGCGTCGCAGGTAGCGCACGTAGACGTCGACGACGTTGGATCCGGAGCCGGACTCGCCGCCCCACACCAGCCGCAGCAGCTGGTCCCGGGACAGCACCTGCCCGGGGTGCCGCAGGAACGTCTCGGCGAGCGCGAACTCGCGCGCCGACAGCTCGACGGTCCGCCCGTCGACGGCGACGTGCCGGGTCCGCGGGTCCAGCTCCAGCCCGCCGAACGCCAGCACCTCCGGGTCCGGCGCCGGGCGGGAGCGTTCCAGCCGGAGCCGCACCCTGGCCAGCAGCTCCTCGAACTGGAACGGCTTGGCCATGTAGTCGTCGGCGCCGCCGGTGAGGCCGGCGACGGTGTCGCCCACGCTGTCCCGCGCCGTCAGGATGATCACCGGGACGGTGCTGCCGGCCGCGCGGATCCGGCGCAGGACGGCGAACCCGTCCAGGCCGGGCAGCCCGATGTCGAGCACCATGAGGTCGAACCCGCCGCCGACGACGTGATCGTGCACCCCCGGCCCGTCCGGCACGACGGTCACCTCGAAACCGGCGGCGACCAGCCCCTTCTTGAGGAACGACGCGATCCGCGGCTCGTCCTCGGCGACCAGGATCCGGCTGCTCACCGCGCGTCCCCCGGAAGGTCCAGGGTGAAGGTGGCGCCGCAGCCGGGGGTGCTCTCCAGCAGCACCCGCCCGCCGTGCGTGGTCGCGATGGCCTCGACGATCGACAGGCCGAGGCCGGCGCCGTCCGAACGCGGGGCGTTCTCGCCGCGGGCGAACCGCCGGAACACCCGGGTGCGGTCCTCCGGCGCGACGCCGGGCCCGGTGTCGGACACCCAGATCCGCACCCGTTCGCGGACGGTCTCCGAACCGAGCGCGATCCGGTCGCCCGGGCCGGTGAACCGAGTCGCGTTGTCGGCCAGCGCCACGACCGCCTGGGTGATCCGGTGCGGATCCATCCGCACCCGCACCGGGGCGACCGACTGCAGCACCCAGTCCCGGTCGGCGAGCCCGGTGAGCTTGTCGAACAGCTCGCGGGTCAGCTCGGCGACGTCGACCTGCTCCGGGCGCAGCAGCGACGGCTGCTCGGCGCGGGTGAGCGCGAGCATCTCCGACACCAGGCGGTTCATCCGTTCCAGCTCGTCGTCGACCAGGGCGACGGTGTCGGTGACGTCCTCGGGATCGCTCGGATCGAGCACGCCGAGATGCCCGCGGACGATCGTGATCGGGGTGCGCAGCTCGTGCCCGGCGTCGTCGACGAACCGGCGCTGCGCCTCCATCCCGCTCTGCACCCGGTCGAGCATGGCGTTCAGCGTCCGGGCCAGCTCGGCGATCTCGTCGCGGGCCCTGGCCCGCTGCGGCACCCGGTGGGACAGGTCGGTGCCGGTGATCGTGCGGGCGGTGGTCGCGACGTCGCGCAGCGGGCGCAGGATCCGGCCGGCGACCAGCCACGCGCCCACCGCGGCGAGCAGCGCCGTGCCGACGCCGACGATCACCATCAGCCGGGCGGCCTCGTGCGCGAACTCGTGCTCCTGGTCGGTGAAGTAGCCGATCACGATGACCCCGCGCGAGGGGTCGCCGGCCAGCCCGACCGGCAGCGCCGACCAGCGCACCTCGCCGGCCACGCTCTGGTAGGAGCCGCGGGTGTGCCGCTGCACGGAGGAGACCATCGCGTTGAACGCCGGGTCCTCCCGCAGCAGCACCCGCGAGCTGGTGCGCCGGGACTCCCAGCGGAACCGGCCGTCGAGGTAGCCCATGAACTTCTCGTTGGGCCGGGCCACGTTCGCGGCGATCACCGAGCGGAGGATCTCGTCGACCGAGCCGTACGGCTGCCCGGTGGTCGGGTTGATCCCGGTCTCGGTGACCCGGGCGAACTCGGCGATCTCCGACGTCAGTGCGGTCTCGATCCGGCGGTCCGTCTCGTCGATCAGCAGCAGCCAGGTGACCAGGGTGACCACCCCGAGCGAGCTGAGCACGAGCAGCAGCACCCACCCGACGATGCGGGTGCGTGCCGCGGTCGCCCGGCCCGCGCGTCGGCCGCTGCGGCCGGCGTCGGCGGGTTCGCTCGCGATGGTGGTCTCCTCCTCGGACACTGCCTGGTCATGATCGCGTACCGGTCGCCGGAGCGATCGGCGACTCCCCCTTGCGAAATGTCACGCACCGTCGCCGTCGTTACTCCGACCGGCGTACGCCATACTGCGCCGAGCGCCCGGACGTGACGCAACGTTCGCCATCACGGCCGGCGCATCACCCGTGGGGCCCAGTACCGGTCCCGGCGGGTGGGAAAAGCGGTTCCGACACCGAGGGGAATCCATGCGCCTGCCGGGGATGCACGCCCTGCTGACGACCGGGGTGGCCGTGCTCGCCACCGCCGGCACCGTGTCCGCCGTGTCGTTCAGCGCGACCGGACCGGACGACACACCACTCCCGCCGCCCGCGCCGGCGTCCACCGCCCCGCCACCGGCACCGGCGTCGTCGCCGTTCACCGTCCCGCCGACCGGCTCCGACGACGGGCCCGGTGCCGGATGGTCCGCCGACTCGCCCGGCCGTGACACCGGCGGCACCGGCGGCCCGACCGGCACCGGTGGCACCGGCGACGGCACCGGCGGCACCGGCGGCACGGGCAGCGGGACCGGCGGCACGGGCGGCGGCACCGGGCCGGCCCCGGGCGGTGCGCCGGCCGCACCGGGCGGTGGCAGCGGTGGCGGCGGCGGGGGTGGCGGCACCGGGGACGGTGGCGCCGGGACCCCGGCCGATCCTGCGGACCCGCCGTCCGCGCGCCCCGGCGACGGTCTCCCGCCGCGCGGCGCGCCCGACGACGAGAACGAGCGCAGGCAGCAGATCGAGTTCGCCTGCCAGCAGGGCTGGATCCGCGGCGCCGCCTGCAACGGCTGAGCGGACCCGCCGACACCGGCGACCGATTCCCGCGAGTCCCGGGCCGTCCGCGGTGGCATCGTCGGTGCCGTGCTCCTCGACCACGACACCTGCTACCGGGCCGTCTCGGCCCGGGACGCCCGGTTCGACGGCCAGTTCGTCACGGCCGTGCGGACCACCCGGATCTACTGCAGGCCGTCCTGCCCGGTGCCGCCGCCGAAGGCGCGCAACGTCGAGTTCCTGCGCACCGCCGCCGCGGCCCAGGCGGCCGGCTACCGGGCCTGCCGGCGGTGCCTGCCCGACGCCGTCCCCGGGTCCCCGGAGTGGAACCTGCGGGCGGACGCCGCCGGGCGGGCGATGCGGCTGATCGCCGACGGCGTCGTCGAGCGGGAGGGGGTGCCCGGGCTGGCCGGCCGGCTCGGCTACTCCTCCCGCCAGCTCGGCCGGATCCTGTCCGCCGAGCTGGGTGCCGGCCCGCTCGCGCTGGCCCGCGCGCAGCGCGCGCACACCGCCCGGATCCTGGTCGAGACGACCCCGCTGGGACTGGCCGACATCGCGTTCGCCGCCGGTTTCGGCAGCGTCCGCCAGTTCAACGACACGGTCCGCGCCGTCTACGGGGTGCCGCCGTCGCAGCTGCGGGCCGAGGCCGCCCGGCGACGGCCGGCCCGGCCCGGCGACGCCGCCGGGGCACCCGGCGCGCTGACCCTGCGACTGCCCTATCGGGCACCGTTCGACCCGCACGGCCTGCTCGAGCACCTCGCCGTCCGGGCCGTCGACCGGGTGGAGACGGTCGAGGGCGGCCGGTACCGCCGCACGCTGCGGCTGCCGCACGGCCCGGCGACCGTCGATCTCGACCTGACCGCCCGGCCCGGGGCGGTGCTCGCGACGCTGCGCGCGACCGACCCGCGCGACGTCGGCCCGGCCGTGTCCCGGCTGCGCAGGCTGCTCGATCTCGACGCCGACCCGCAGGCGGTGGACGCCGTGCTGGGCGCCGATCCGGTGCTCGCCCCGCTGGTCGCGGCGACGCCCGGGATCCGGCTGCCGGGCACCGTCGATCCGGCCGAGACGGCCGTGCGCACCGTGCTCGGGCAGCAGGTGTCGGTCGCCGCGGCGCGCACCGCCGCGGCCCGGCTGGCCGCCGCGTTCGGCTCGCCGCTGCCCGCCGAGCTGCACACCGGTGACGGCCCGGACCTGCTGTTCCCGGATCCCGCGACGCTGGCCGACGGGCTCGCCGCGGCGCCGCCGGGCGGCCCGGCCCGGCGCGCGGAGGCGCTGCGCGGGCTGTGCGCCGCGCTGGCGTCCGGCGAGCTCGTGCTGGACGCCGGCCGGGACCCGGCCGCGCTGCGGGCCGAGCTGTGCGCGCTGCCGGGGATCGGCCCGTGGAGCGCCGGTTACCTGGCGATGCGGGTGCTCGGCGATCCCGACGAGCTGCTGGCGTCGGATCTCGCGGTCCGGCGCGGCGCCGAGGCGCTCGGCCTGCCGGCGGAGGCGTCCGCACTGGCCGGGCGCGCCCGCGCCTGGGCCCCCTGGCGGTCCTACGCCGCCACCCATCTGTGGCGGGCCGCCGCGTCCGCCGTCCCGTCCGTTCGGAGGAACACATGACCGGAACCGCTGTCTGGGCCACCCGGGAGACCCCGGCCGGGCCCTTCACCGCCGTCGTCGACGCCGACGGGTACGTGCTCGCCTCGGGCTGGACCGCGTCGGTGGACGAACTGCTCGCGCTGGTCCACCCGGCACTGGCCCCGTCCGGGATCACCGGCGGTGATCTCGGGACCGTCGGCGACGCCGTGGACCGCTACCACGACGGCGACCTGTCCGTGATCGACGACGTGCCGGTCCGGCAGCGCTCCGGGCCCTACCGCGAGCACGCCTGGGACGTCCTGCGCACGGTCCCGGCGGGCGCCCCGGTCACCTACACCGGGTACGCGGAGAAGACCGGCCGGCCGGCCGCGGTCCGGGCCGCGGCCGGCGCCTGCGCGCACAACGCGGCCGCCCTGTTCGTGCCCTGCCACCGGGTGCTGCGCAGCGACGGGACCCTCGGCGGGTTCCGCTACGGGCTCGCCGTGAAGCGGTGGCTGCTCGAGCACGAGTCGGCGGACCTACGGCTGACCTGAGCCCGGCGCCGGTACCGGTCAGCCCGGCCGGTGCTCGGTCACCGGCCCGACCAGCGTCCCGGCGTCGACGGCGAGCGGACCGTGCGCGGTGACCGGTCCGGGGAACGGCGAGTCCGGCGAGTACGGCGTCATCGTGATCTCGTTCGCCGAGGCCGGCCCCGGACCGTCCGGCACCTGGACGTCGAACTGCACCGGATCGGCGGGGCCGAACACGACCGCTCTGCTCTGCTCACCATGGGGCAGCGCGGTCACCGCCCGCGGCGAGCCGTTCAGGCTGAAGACCGGGTTCGACGGCGATCCGGCGAGCGTGCACGGGGCCGTGCCGGGAGCGGCACTCAGCACCACCGTGTAGTGCCGGTGCCCGGCGCTCGCCGGTGCCGGGGCGACGGTCGCGTTCACGTGGTCGGGCCGGCAGGAGCTCGGCGCGGGCCCCCCGGGTCCGGCCGGGGCGGCGTTCGCGACGCCGGCCGGGGCCAGCACGGCCCCTGCGGCGAGGAGCGCCGCGGCCGCGGCGCGTCCGAGGGTGCCTGCGGTGCGGTGCGGGTGGGCGAGTCGGGTGTTCACGTGGGTACCTCTCTCGTTCCTCGCTGGGTCCGTCCCGGCGGACCGGGACGTGCTCACACTCCGGACGACGTGCGCACCGCGGAACGGTTCGCCCGCGGTGAGGTCCGTCGCCGGGACGCAACCCACTAGGCCGTCCGGCCGCCCCCCGTTGCGCCGATCGGCAGACAACGGCCCGCGGACACGCCCGCGACGTGCCGGTTCGCCGGAACTGTCAGGGGTCGGGTGCACGCTGCGGGACGTGGATGTCACCAGCCTTCTCGCCGGGTCGCTGTTCGGCGCCGCGATCGCCTGCGCCGTCACCTGGCTGCTGGCGGCCGCCCGGTTCCGGGCCGAGGCCGCCGAGGCGGCCCGCGCCGCGGCGAACACGGCCGCGACCACCCGGGCGGATGCGGCGGGCCTGCGTGCCGAGCGGACCGGATTGCTGGAGCGCATCGAGGAGCTGCACGAGTCGCTCGACGAGGCGACCGTGCGGGCCCGGCGGGCCGAGTCCGAGGCCGCCGGCGCGACCGCGGCGCTTCACGCGGAGCGCGAGGCCCGTGCGCAGGCCGAGGCCGGGTTGAAGGATTCGTTCGCCGCCCTCTCGCAAGATGCGCTGGCCCGGAACAACGAGGCCTTCGTCACTCTCGCCGAGCGCCGGATCAAGGAGGCCACGGCCGAGCTGTCGGCCAGGGCACAGGGCGAGGAGACGTCGCGGGCCAAGGCCGTGGAGCAGCTGCTCGATCCGGTCTCGGCGGCGCTCTGCCGGGTCGAGGGGCAGCTGCGGTCGGTGGAGAAGGAGCGCGAGTCCGCCTACGCGGGGCTGCGCGAGCAGGTCCGGGCGATGGCGGCGAGCTCGGAGAAGCTCGGCACCGAGACGAAGGCGCTCGTCAACGCGCTGCGCGCGCCGCAGGTGCGCGGCCGCTGGGGCGAGATGCAGCTGCAGCGGGTCGCCGAGATGGCCGGGATGGTCGAGCACTGCGACTTCTCCACCCAGGTCAGCGCCGACGGGGAGGACGGCGGCGTCCGGCCGGACATGATCGTCCGGCTGGCCGGCGGCAAGCAGGTCGTGGTCGACGCGAAGGTGCCGTTCGCCGCGTACCTGGAGGCCGTGGAGACGGGCGACCCGCAGGTGCACGCGCAGAAGCTGGCCGCACACGCCCGCCAGCTCCGGGCGCACGTCGACCAGCTGGCCGGCAAGGCGTACTGGGAAGCGTTCGAGCCGACGCCGGAGTTCGTGGTGCTGTTCGTGCCGGGCGACCCGTTCCTGGAGGCCGCGCTGCGCTCGGACCCCGCGCTCCTGGAGCACGCGTTCGGGCGCAACGTCGTGCTGGCGACGCCGACCACGCTGGTCGCCCTGCTGCGCACGGTCGCCTACGGGTGGCGGCAGGAGGCGCTCGCCCGCAACGCCGCCCAGGTGCACCGGCTCGGCCGGGAGCTGCACGGCCGGCTCGCCACGATGGGCACGCACGTCGCCCGGCTCGGCCGCAGCCTCGACTCGGTCGTCGAGAGCTACAACCGCACGGTCTCCTCGCTGGAGGCCCGGGTGCTGGTGAGCGCCCGCAAGTTCACCGAGCTCCAGGTGAGCGACACCGAGCTCGACGAGCCCGGGACCGTCGACCGCACCCCGCGCGCGGTGTCGGCGCCGGAGCTGGTGGCCTCCGCGGGCGAGGCGCTGGTGTCGCTGGAGGATCTCGGCCGGGCCGCCGAGCTCGCCGACCGGCCCGATCGCCGGTCGTCCCGGGCGGACGGCGCGCGGGGCGACGCGTTCGGCGCCGGGGACGGCGCGGCGGACGAGGGGCACCGGCAGGCCGCCCGCGGCGAGTTAGGCTGACCGGGTGAACACGACCCGCTCGAGCTCGGCCCGCCGGCCCGGCGGGTCCACCACCCCCCGGCCCGCGGCGCCCGGCCGGGGCGGCTGGCCGGTCCGGGAGCGTTCGCTGCTCCGGCCGGTGCTCGGGATCCCGCCGGTGGCCGCGATCGGCCTCGCCGTGGCGGCGACCGCACTCGGCGTCCTCGTCGACTTCCTGCGGATCGGCACGGTCGGCCGGGTGTTCGAGATCGCGTACCTGCTCGGCTGCGTCCTCGCGGTCTGCTGGGTGCGCAGGCGCGGCATCTTCCTGCCCGCGGTGCAGCCGCCGTTGCTGCTGGCCGTGGTCGTCCCCGTGGTCGCGATCCTGATCGGGGCACCGAGCGGCGGCGGCACCGCACAGAGCGTGCTGATGGCGGGCGCCCCGCTGATCAACGCGTTCCCGGCGATGGCGGTGACCACCCTGGCGGTGCTCGCGCTCGCCGCGTTCCGGCTGGTCCGCCAGCGGCTCGGCCCCGACGACTCGGTCGGGCGGTTGCGGGCCCGGCTCGGCCGGGACCCGGGCGGCCACGATCCGGACGGTCCGCGGCTCAGCCGCTCCGAGCGGCGGCAGGACCGCGCCGGGTCCCGCACCTCCCGGCCGGAGACCGACCGGCGCGGCAGGCGCACCGCCGACCGTTCCGCGGGCGCCCTCGCCCGTGAGGCCGCGGCGACCGGCTCCGCGCGCGGCGCACGACCGGCCGGCGCCCCCCGCAGCACCGGCAGCACCGGCAGCACCGGCCGTGGAGCAGGCACCGGCAGCACCACCCGCGGCAGCAGCACCCGCGGCGCGGGCAGCAGCGGCACCACCCGCGGCGCCGGATCCACCGGCGGCTCTCCCCGCAGCGGATCGGCCGGCGGCACCGGGTCCGGTTCCCGCGGCACCGGCACGTCCGGCAGCACTCCCCACGGCTCGGGGACCGGCACCTCCGCCCGCGGTGCCTCCGGCGGGATCTCCGGCACCGGCGGCTCGCGGATCGGCCGGCGCGGATCGTCCCGGCCGTCGTCGGCGACACGCGGTGGCGCCTCGGAGGCGACACGCCGACGATCCCGCTGAGTGACGACCCGAATCCGGACCGTCTCTCGCGCGTTGTCACAGGTGAGCACCACGACCGGACCCCGGTGGCCGGATCCGGCACGACGGGCCGGAAGATCGAGGCAACCCGACGCCCCACCCGGGCGTCACACAACCAGGAGCCGGTGTGACCCCGCCGCGCCCTGCACGTCAGCCGGACGACCTGGAGAACGATGTCCACCACCCGGAGCACCCGCTCCCCCCGGCCCGCGATCGTCGTCGCCCTCGTCACCGCGGCACTCGCGCTGATCGGTGTCGGTACGGCGCTGGCCGCCACCCCGGCCGCGCAGGCGTTCCGCGAGCAGCCGCTGGTGCCAGGTACCCCGTGCACCATCACCGCCAGCGCCTGCGTCGACCTCGACACGAAGCAGTCCTGGCTGTTCGAGAACGGCAAGATCACGCACGGCCCGGTGCCGGTCGCGATCGGCGGCCCGGGCAAGGAGACGCCGGTGGGCCACTCGCTGCGCGTCTACCGCAAGGAAGAGCTGCACAAGAGCGGCGAGTACACGATGTCCAACGGCGAGCCCGCCCCGATGCCCTGGTCGGTGTTCTTCCAGGACGGCGGCATCGCGTTCCACGAGGGCCGCACCGACACCCCGTCGGCCGGCTGCGTCCGGCTCAGCCGGGAGAACGCCATCACCTGGTACAACAACCTGGAGATCGGCGACCAGGTCCAGGTGGTGTCCGCCCAGGCGGTGCACGCCGCCCGCGCCTGATCCACCGCACGGACGAGGAACGCCCCGGACCGACCCGGTCCGGGGCGTTCGTCGTACCGGGGTCAGCGGGCCGCGGCACGCGCCGGGCGCAGCTCCCGCGGCAGCGAGAACACCAGCGTCTCCTCGGCGGTGTCGACCTCCTCGACCGAGCCGAAGCCGCGCTCCGCGAGGTGCTCGACGACGCCGCGCACCAGGACCTCGGGCACCGACGCGCCACTGGTGACGCCGACCGTGCTGACGCCCTCCAGCCAGCCCTCGTCGATCTCCTTGGCGTAGTCGATCAGGTACGACGCGCCGGCGCCGGCGCCGAGCGCGACCTCCACCAGCCGGACCGAGTTCGACGAGTTCCGCGACCCGACGACCAGCACCAGGTCACAGCGCGGGGCCATCGTCTTCACCGCGACCTGGCGGTTCTGGGTGGCGTAGCAGATGTCGTCCGACGGCGGGTTCTGCAGCTTCGGGAACCGCTCTCGCAGGGCGCGGACGGTCTCCATCGTCTCGTCGACGCTGAGCGTCGTCTGGGACAGCCACACGACCTTGTCCGGGTCGCGGACGGTGACCTTGTCCACGTCGGCCGCCGACTCGACGAGCTGGATGTGCTCGGGCGCCTCGCCGGAGGTCCCCTCGACCTCCTCGTGCCCGGCGTGGCCGACCAGCAGAATGTCGTAGTCCTCGCGTGCGAACCGCTTCGCCTCCTGGTGCACCTTGGTCACCAGCGGGCAGGTCGCGTCGATCGTCCGCAGCTGCCTGCCCTTCGCCTCCTCCCGCACCGCGGGCGAGACACCGTGCGCGGAGAACACGACGTGCGCGCCCTCCGGGACCTCGGACGCCTCCTCCACGAAGATCGCGCCGCGGTCGCGCAGGGTCTCGACGACGTGCTTGTTGTGCACGATCTCCTTGCGGACGTACACCGGGGCGCCGTACTTGTCGAGCGCCTGCTCCACCGCCTCGACGGCACGGTCGACGCCTGCGCAGTAGCCGCGGGGCTTGGCGAGCAGGACCTGCTTGGCAGTACCGGACATGGCTCCAGCGTACGGATGACCTCCGGCCCGGGCAGCGTCACGTGACACGCTCGACCGTCCCCGCGCGACACCGGCGCACCGATCAGGGGACAATGGCTCGCATGTCGCCGTTGCCGTTCCCCGTGCGGATCGCCGCGGGCCTCGTCGTCACCGCCGTCGAGCAGGCCCGTGAGCTGCCCCGGCACGCCGTCGAGCTGCCGGTGACCGCGGTCAGCCAGGCACTGCAGGTGTCGATGCGCCTGCAGCAGAAGGTCACCGAGCTCGCGATCAAGGGCGACCGCGCGCTGGGCGCGCTGCGGCCGGCCGACGAGGTGCCCAGCTGGGCCACGTTCGACGACGACATCCCGGACCTGAGCCTGCCCGAGCCGCAGCCGGTCACCGACCCGCGCAACGGCACGGTGTCGTCGCTGCGCCCGGCCCGCTCCGGGATCCCGATCTCGCGGCCCGAGCGGCCCGCCGGCACGTCGAACCGCGCGGAGGCGACCACCGGTGCGCCGTACGCCGTCCCCGAGTACCCGACGATGACCGTGCCGCAGTTGCGCGGGAAGCTCCGCACACTCAGCGTCGACGACCTGTCGGACCTGCTCGCCTGGGAGACGGCGCACGAGAACCGCCCGGCCTACGTCACGATGCTGACGAACCGGATCGCGACGCTGTCCCAGGAGAAGTGAGCGCCCCGGCCTCGGAGGAGAACCCGTGGCCGGTCCGGACGGTCGCCCGCAAGATCGCCGAGTGGGTGGACCGTCTCGGTGCGGTCTGGGTGGAGGGTCAGCTCGCGCAGGTGAACGCCCGGTCCTCCACGGCGTTCCTGACCCTGCGTGACCCGGCAGCGGACGTGTCACTGCAGCTCATCGCGCCGGCCGCGCTGGTCCGCGAGTCCGGCGGCGCGGTCGCCGAGGGTAGCCGGGTGATCGTGCACGGCAAGCCGTCGTTCTACCTGGGGCGCGGCACGTTGAACCTGCGCGTCGACCGGATCCGCGCGGTCGGGCTCGGCGAGCTGCTCGCCCGGATCGAGCGCCTGCGCCGGCTGCTCGCCGCCGAGGGGCTGTTCGATCCGGCGCTCAAACGCCGGCCGCCGCTGCTGCCGCGCACCATCGGCCTGGTGACCGGGCGGGACTCGGCCGCCGAGCACGACGTCGTGACGAACGCGACGCTGCGCTGGCCCGCCGTGCGGTTCCGGATCGAGAACGTGGCCGTGCAGGGCGGGCTGGCCGTCGAGCAGATCGTCGGTGCGCTGCAGGTTCTCGATCGCGACCCGGACGTGCAGGTGATCGTGCTCGCCCGCGGCGGCGGCAGCGTCGAGGACCTCCTGCCGTTCTCCGACGAGACGCTGTGCCGGGCGGTCGCGGCTTGCCGCACGCCGGTGGTGTCGGCGATCGGCCACGAGCCGGACACCCCGCTGGTCGATCACGTCGCCGATGTCCGGTGCTCGACGCCCACCGAGGCGGGCCGCAGCCTGGTGCCCGATCTCGCCGAGGAGACCGCCCGGATCTCCGGTCTGCGCGACCGGGCCCGGCGGGCCCTGCACGGCTGGGTGGACCGGGAGCAGCGCCGGCTCGCCGACCTGCGCTCCCGGCCCGCGCTCGCCGATCCGCTCCGGCTGGTCGCGGCCCGCGTCGACGAGATCGCCGACGCCCGCGCCGCGGCGCACCGGGCGATGCTGCGCCGGTTGGACCGGTCCGCGGCGGAGCTGGGGCACCTGGGTGCACGGCTCACCGCGCTCGGGCCGTCCGCGACACTGGCTCGCGGTTACGCGATCGTGCAGCTCCCCGGTGCCGGTGACGGGGTGCCGCCGTTGCTGCGGTCGGTCGCCGACGCCCCGGCCGGGGCGGCGCTGCGGATCCGGGTGGCGGACGGTGCCGTCGCCGCGACGGTGACCGGCACAGAGACCGGCGCAGAGACCGGCGCAGAGACCGGCGCGGAGACCGACCTCGATCCCGATCCCGATCCCGATCCGGAGGACACCCCATGAGCGAGCGGCCCGCGGTCGACAGCCTCGGCTACGAACAGGCCCGTGACGAGCTCGTCGAGGTCGTCCGCGCGCTCGAGGTCGGCGGCCTCGGCCTCGACGAGTCCGTCGCGCTCTGGGAACGCGGCGAGGCGCTCGCCCGCCGCTGCGACGAGCAGCTCGCCGGGGCCCGCGAACGCATCGAGACCAAGCTCTCCGAGGCCGAGTCCTCGGATTCCTGACCCCCGGCCGCCGGGGCCCTGGGCCGACCGGATCCGCACTCCGCGGGCCTGGCGGACTCCGGGATCGCCAGGGCGCTACGGGAGGGCCGGCTGAGCCGGGTGTGCCGGGGGATGTACGTGCCCGGACCGCAGGCGTCGCACAGCCGCTCAGGGCCGGAGACCAGGAGGCTGCCCGGCACATCCGGGCGGTGCGCGGCGTGCTGGCCCGGCTCGGCGCTCCCGCGGTGGTCAGCCATGCCTCCGCGGCCGTCCTGCACGGGTTGGACGTCTGGAACCTCCCGCTCGATCTCGTCCACCTCACCCGGAACCGGGCCAGCGGTGCCCGGCGCGGCCGGGACCTGCACCTGCACGTGGGCCCGTTGAGCGACGCCGACGTCACGCGGGTCGGCGGCATCGCTGTCACCACCCCGGCCCGGACGGCGATCGACATCGCCCGCGAGCGGCCGTTCGCCCAGGCTCTCGTCGTCGCCGACGCGGCGCTGCGCGCCCCGCACACCGACCGGGCGGACCTCGACGGGGCGCTCCGCGCCGCCGCCGGACGCACCGGGGTGCGCAACGCCGCCCGGGTCGTCGCGTTCGCCGACGGGCGCTCCGCCAGTCCCGGGGAGTCGCTCAGCCGGCTGCTGTTCCACCGATCCGGGCTGCCCGAACCGGTGCCGCAGCGCGAGATCACCGGGTGGAACGGCGAGCGGGTGGCGACCGTCGACGTCTGATGGGACGGAACGCCGCCGGTGATCGGCGAGTTCGACGGCGAGAGCACGTACGGCCGGTTGCTCCGGCCCGGGCAGACGCCGGGCCGGGCCGTCGTGGAGGAGAAGATCCGCGAGGACCTCCTGCGCGAGCTCGGCCCGGAGGTCGTGCGCTGGACCTGGCGGGACCTCAGGGAGCCGCAACACCTCCTGTCCCGGCTCCGCCGCCGCCTGACGCCGCCCCTCTGACCCGCGGGCGACCGCGCGACGCCATCGCACCGGCTCGCCCCGCGCCGGCTCGCCTGATCCGCACGGGTTCACCTCATCCGCACGGGATCGGATCCCGTGCGAACGCGACGAACCCGTGCGAACACGGGCCCGAGCGCCCGCGCGAACCCGCCGAACCGCCGAACCGCTCAACCCCCGCCGGCCGTGGGGGCCTCCACCACCGCGTCCGCGAGGGTGCGGAACTGCTCGTCGGAGCCCGAGCCGGTGACCAGCAGACGGACGTCGGGGTCCCCGGGGAGCGTCGCGATCCGGAACGGCTCACCGCCGTCGCGCTGGTAGACCTCCCATTCCAGCCCGGCGGCGTCGAGGGTCCCGCGCATCAGCGGCGGGCCCTCCCCCCGCCCCGCCGCACCCGACTCGGTCGCGAGGATCCCCGCCGCGGTCCCGTCGGTCTGCACCAGGCTGAGGAAGTCGGCGTCCGGCGTGACGTAGCCGATCCGGACGGCGGTGCCGCCGCCCTCGACCGGGCCGCGGTCGGTCGAGTTCGCGCGGAACGGCACATCCGGCACCCGCAGCGGGAACGCCGAGCCGACGGCGTACTCCGCGAGCCGGCTCTGCACGTTCACGGTCGGCCCGGAGTTCGGGTCCTCGACCGGCATGCCGGGGGCGAACGAGCACGAGTTCCCGACGCTGAACAGCAGCAGCCCGACCGGCACCAGGATCAGCAGCGCTCCGATCATGTCCCGGACCGAGGTCTCGCCCCGCCCCGGCTTGCGCAACGCCCGCGGCCCGACCCGGGGGGCCGCGCGCCCGGCCGTCCCACCACCGGCCGTCACCCCGCCGGAGGGCTCGTCGGACGGCGGGGTCGTGCTCGGATCCGGTCGCGAACTCACCCCCCCATCGTCTCCCAGGCATGGCGTCGGTCGCTCAGCACTCCTCCGCGACCCGCCCACGTGCGAGGATCGGGCGGTCGCGTCCCCCGACCGGGGACCCGCTGAGCACGCCGCCGTGAAGGAGACGTCCGTTGAGTCAGCCCGCCAGCCAGCCCGCCCGCCGCCGTGAGGCCCCCGACCGCAACCTGGCGATGGAGCTGGTCCGGGTCACCGAGGCCGCAGCGATGGCGGCCGGCCGCTGGGTCGGCCGCGGCGACAAGAACGGCGGGGACGGCGCGGCCGTCGACGCGATGCGCCAGCTGATCTCGAGCGTGTCGATGCGCGGGGTGGTCGTCATCGGGGAGGGCGAGAAGGACGAGGCCCCGATGCTGTTCAACGGCGAGGAGGTCGGCAACGGCGAGGGCCCGTTCTGCGACGTCGCCGTCGACCCGATCGACGGCACCACGCTGATGAGCAAGGGCATGCCGAACGCGCTCGCGGTGCTCGCGGTCGCCGAGCGGGACGCGATGTTCGACCCGTCCGCCGTGTTCTACATGGAGAAGATCGCGGTCGGACCGGAGGCCGCCGACGTCATCGACATCACCGCGCCGGTCGCCGAGAACATCCGCCGGGTGGCCCGCGCGAAGCAGGTCGACGTCGCCGACGTCACGGTCTGCGTGCTGGACCGCCCGCGACACGAGCAGATCGTCCGGGAGATCCGGGAGGCGGGCGCCCGGATCTCGTTCATCTCCGACGGCGACGTCGCCGGTGCGATCGCCGCCGCCCGTCCCAGCTCGGGCGTCGACATGCTCTACGGCGTCGGCGGCACCCCCGAGGGGATCATCACCGCGGCCGCGATGAAGTGCATGGGCGGCGAGATCCAGGGCAGGCTCTGGCCCACCGACGACGCGGAGCGCGACCGGGCCGTCGCCGCCGGGCACGACCTGAGCGCCGTGCTCACCACCGCCGAGCTGGTGCGCGGCGAGAACGTCTTCTTCTGCGCCACCGGCATCACCGACGGCCCGCTGCTGCGCGGCGTGCACTACCGCGGCGGCGGCGCGACCACCCAGTCGATCGTGATGCGATCGAAGTCCGGCACCGTCCGGCTGATCGACGGCTACCACCGGCTGACCAAGCTGCGCGAGTTCTCCTCGGTCGACTTCGACGGCGTCGAGGGCGAGGCCCCGCCGCTCCCGTGATCCACTGAGGTGAGCCTCACCTAAGGCAGCGGCAGTCGTCCGGGTGGAGTAGACCTGCCGGTATGAGCTCCGACTACCGCATCGAGCACGACACCATGGGCGAGGTCCGGGTCCCGGCACACGCGCTGTGGCGGGCCCAGACCCAGCGTGCCGTCGAGAACTTCCCGATCTCCGGCCGCCCCCTGGAACGCGCCCAGATCCGGGCGCTCGGCCTGGTCAAGGCGGCTGCGGCCCGGGTGAACGGCGAGCTCGGCGTGCTGGACGCCGACCGGGCGGCCGCGATCGCCGCCGCCGCCGACGAGGTGGCGCAGGGCGCGCACGACGAGCACTTCCCGGTCGATGTTTTCCAGACCGGCTCGGGCACGTCGTCGAACATGAACGCCAACGAGGTGATCGCGACGCTGGCCGAGCGGACCGGCGGCGGCAACCTCACGGTGCATCCGAACGACCACGTCAACGCCTCGCAGTCGTCCAACGACGTCTTCCCGACCACCATCCACGTGGCCGCGACCGAGGCGCTCGCCACCGACGTCGTCCCGGCCCTGGAGCACCTGGAGGCGGCGCTGCGGCGGCGCGCGTCGGACTGGTCGGAGGTCGTGAAGGCCGGTCGCACGCACCTGATGGACGCCGTCCCGATCACCCTCGGGCAGGAGGCGGGCGGCTGGGCCAGCCAGGCCGGCTACGGCGCCGACCGGGTCCGCGACGCGCTGCCCCGGCTGGCCGTGCTGCCGATCGGCGGGACCGCCGTCGGGACCGGGCTGAACGCGCCGGACGGGTTCGGCGCCGCCGTCGTCGAGAAGCTGCGCGAGGCGACCGGTCTGGACCAGCTGTCCGAGGCGACCGACCACATCGAGGCGCAGGGCTCGCGGGACGGGCTGGTCGAGGCGTCCGGGGCGCTGCGCACCGTCGCCGTCAGCCTCTACAAGATCGCCAACGACCTGCGCTGGCTGTCCTCCGGCCCGCGCACCGGGCTCGCCGAGATCGCGCTCCCGGACCTGCAGCCGGGCAGCTCGATCATGCCGGGCAAGGTCAACCCGGTGATCTGCGAGGCGACGATGATGGTCTGCGCGCAGGTCATGGGCAACGACGCGACGGTCGGCTTCTCCGGCAGCCAGGGCAACCTGGAGCTGAACGTGATGATGCCGGTGATGGCGCGCAACGTGCTGGAGTCCGCGCGGCTGCTCGCCAACTCGGCCCGGCTGCTCGCGGACAAGGTCATCGACGGCATGCAGGCCGACCTGGAGCGCACCCGGGAGTACGCCGAGTCGTCGCCGTCGATCGTGACGCCGCTGAACTCGGTGATCGGCTACGAGGAGGCGGCGGCCATCGCGAAGCAGGCGCTGAAGGAGCGCAAGACGATCCGCGAGGTCGTCGTGGAGCGCGGGCACGTGGAGTCCGGCGCGCTCACGGAGGAGCAGCTGGACCGGGCCCTCGATGTGCTGGCGATGACCCGCGGCGAGAAGCGGAGCTGACCGGCCGCTCAGTGGTGGTCGTGCCCGGACGCGGGCGCGCTCGTCGGCGGCGGGACCGGTGGCGGCGGAGGCGGCCCGGTGTCGCAGCCGGCGAGCGCAGCCGCGGCGAGCAGCACCGCCAGCAGGACGACCGAGGGGGACCGGCCGGGCCGGGTGGCCGGCCGGCGGGGGCTGTCGCTGTCCGTCATGGCCGGGGATCGTGGCGCCCCGCAACGGCGGGCACATCGGGCATCTGCCCCTGACCTGTCACGGATGCACGACACAACGGTCCGCGATCGGCCGAACGCGGCCGGTCAGTCCATCCGCTGTTCACCTGCTGTCCCCCGTCCGGTCCACCATCGCGTGCCACCGTGTGATCCCTCTCGATCATCGTGACCGAACGGACCCGCCGGATGACCGATCAGCGTTTCGCGTACGAACCGGTGCACGACCTGCGCACGGGCCGGTTCGCCGGTGTCGAGGTGGTGCCCCGGCGCCCGTACGAAGCGGTCGCCGTGCAGGCCACGGACCGCGGCTGGGGCGCCCGCCAGGTCGCCGAGCTGGACGCGAGCACCGCGGTGTCGGCGGTCGTCTCGGCCCGCGCCGCACCCGGCACCAACCTGCAGGTGGACGTCGCCGCGGACACCGTGCTGTACGCGCGGGAGCGGCTGCGCCCGATGCTCGGCACGGTCGCCCCGCTGCTGGAGGTCGGCCCGCCGATCACCGCGGCGGCACCGGCCGCGCACCTCGTCCCGGCGCTGGCCGAGCTGCGCCGGTGGGGGTTCCGGATCGGGCTGGACGGCGCGGGTCGCGCCTTCGGCCCGGAACTGGTCGCCGCCGTCCGGCCGGACGTGGTGAAGCTGGAGCCGGATCTCGCCGACGGCGTGCTCCACGCCGGTTCCGGCGCCGCGGTGCGCGCCGTGCTGGAGGTGGCCCGATCGGTCGGGACCCCGGTCGCCGCGACCGGTGTGCGGGACCCGGAGCGACTGGCCGGGCTGTACGCCAGCGGCGTCGCGCTCGCCCAGGGCCCGCTGCTCGGCGGGGCCCGCGCCACCCCCGATCCCGATCCGGCGACGCTGCCCGAGCTGCTCACCCTGCTGCGGTCGTCGCCGGGTGCGCCGGTCCCGGCCGCACCGGCCGGTCCACCGGTCCGCGGTCTGGCCGGTCCCGCGGTCACCCTGACCGCCGACGTCACCGCGGACACCGCCCGCGAGGCGATGCGCGAGCACCCGGACTCGGCCGGAGTGGTGCTGATCGACGCCGCCCGCCGGCCGGTCGGCTACCTGGACCGGAGCCGGTTCCTGCTCACCATGACCGGCCGGTTCGGACACGCGCTGTGGGCGGACAAGCGCGCGAGCTCGCTCGCCGACCCGCCGCGCACGGTGGACGAGCGGGTCCCGCTGCCCCGGGCGCTGGAGCTGAGCCTGGCCGGGGAACCGTCCCGGGCGTACGACGATCTGGTCGTCGTCACCCCGGACGGGGTGTGCCGCGGGGTCGTCACCGTCGCCGAGCTGTGGCGCCGGACGATCCGGCCCACTGTGCTGGCAGCGCCGACTGTGCCCCGGCCGGCGTCCGTGGCCGCCGGGCATTCACCGGACGGGGCCGGTCCGGTCGCCGATCGGCCACCGGTGGGCCCACCGTCGCGCACCGCGGTGTGACGACGGCGCGCGACTGTCGGGGGTCGCTGCTTCACTGACCGGGTGCTGCTCAGCGACGTCGTCACCACCTCGGCCGCGGTCGGGGCGACCCGGGCGCGCCGGGAGAAGACCGCCGCGCTCGCCGACCTGCTGCGGGCCGCCGCGCCGGGCGAGGTGCTGCCGGTGGTGGCCTGGCTGTCCGGTACGCCCCGGCAGGGCCGGATCGGCACCGGCTGGCGCACCCTCACCGCGGTCGACGTGCCACCCGCAGGCACGCCGTCGTGGACCGTGCAGGAGGTCGACGAGCTGCTCGACGAGCTGGCCGGCACCGCGGGTGAGGGCTCGGCCCGGCGCAGGCGCGAGCTGCTGAACCGGCTCTACGGTGCCGCCACGGCCGACGAGCAGCGGTTCCTGCACCGGCTGCTCACCGGGGAGCTGCGGCAGGGCGCGCTGGAGGGGCTGATGGCCGACGCGGTGGCCGTCGCCTCCGGCGCCGGGCAGGCGGCGGTCCGGCGGGCGTTCATGCTGTCCGGGCGGCTGCCGGAGACCGCGGCGACCGCGCTCGGCGGCGGGGAGGGTGCGCTCGCGGAGATCGGCCTGCGGGTCGGCCGCCCGGTCCGCCCGATGCTGGCCTCGCCCGGCGACTCGCTGGATGCCGCGCTGGCCGCCCTCGGCACCGGCGTCGTCGTCGAGTACAAGCTCGACGGCGCCCGCATCCAGGTGCACCGCGCCGGCGACGAGGTCCGGGTGTGGACCCGCACGCTGCGCGAGATCACCGCCGCTGTGCCGGAGCTGGTCGAGCTGACCCGCGCGCTGCCCTGCTCGGCGGCGGTGCTCGACGGCGAGACCCTCGCCCTCGACGACGACGGCCGCCCGCGCGCCTTCCAGGACACGATGAGCCGGTTCGGCTCCGGCGACGACGAGGGTGCGGTGCTGCTCAGCCCGTTCTTCTTCGATCTGCTGCACCTCGACGGGCGGGACCTGGTCGACGAGCCGCTGGAGACCCGGCTCGAACTGCTCTCCGGGCTGCTCGCCGGGGAGGACCGGGCGCCGCTGCGGATGCCCGGGGTGCGGCGGCCGACGCCGGAACAGGCCGCCGCCGTGCTGGACGGGGCGCTCGACGCCGGGCACGAGGGCGTCGTCGTGAAGGATCTGGCGGCGCCGTACGCGGCCGGGCGGCGCGGGAAGGCCTGGCAGAAGGTGAAGCCGGTGCACACCCTCGACCTGGTGGTGCTCGGCGCGGAATGGGGGTACGGGCGGCGTACCGGGTCGCTGTCCAACATCCATCTCGGGGCCCGCGATCCCGACGGAGGCGAACCGGTGATGGTCGGCAAGACCTTCAAGGGCATGACCGACGAGCTGCTCGCCTGGCAGACCGGGACGTTCCCGCGGTACGCGCGGGCCGAGGAGCCCGGGGTGCTGTACCTGCGGCCCGAGCTGGTCGTGGAGATCGCGCTCGACGGGGCGCAGCGCAGCTCTCGCTACCCGGGCGGGGTCGCGCTGCGGTTCGCCAGGGTGCTGCGCTACCGCCCGGACAAGACCCCCGCCGAGGCCGACTCGCTCGACGCGGTGCGGGCGCTGCTCTCGGGGTGATCGCGGGCGGACGGCACCGCGGTGCCGGGGCGGGCCCGCAGCACGCCGGCCGCCAGCACCCGCCCGTCCGGGCCGGTGAGCGTCCGCTCGACACCGAGCAGCGGGGTCCCGGCGGGCACCCCGAGCAGGGTCGCCGCGTCCGGGTCGGCGGGCACCGGGCCGGACCGGGCCCGGATCGCCCCCGGCCGCAGGTGCGCCTCGGCCAGCAGCCGGTCGAACGGGCCGGTGTCGGGGACCGTCAGCAGGTCGGCCGCTGCGGGCGCGGCCACGTAGTGGGTCTCCAGGACCGCCCCGCCGCCCGCGGTCCGGGCCACGCACTCCACCCGCAGGCAGGGGCTGCCTGCGGGCACCCCGAGCCAGGCCGCGAGCACGTCGGGTGCGGCGATCCCGGACCGTTCCAGCGGGCGCGGCCGCTCCCCCGGGTCCGCGACGACCGAGATGCGGCCCGGGTAGTCCGGTTTCGCCACGATCCGGTGCGCCGCAGGCCCCGGCCGCAGCAGGCCCTCCTCGGACAGCAGCGCGAGCGCCGCCCGCACCGACGACCGCGGCACGCCGTAGCCGATCATCAGCTCGTCCTCGCGGGGCAGCAGGCCGCGGATCCGCGAGCGACCGGCGATCGCGATCCGCAGCAGGTCACGGACCCGGCGCGCGTCGGAAGCACGCACCCGCGGAATCGGCGACGGCACCGGCATGTACTCCACGGTAGGGGTAACGCATTGCTCGACGGTTCCCCGCGAATGACAGCCGCGTGACACGCCGGAACGGTCCGACGGCGCGTAGCATCCCGATACCGTGCGCTTCCTCGACGACCGCCGGCCGGAGCACGACCTCACCTACGACGACGTCTTCCTCGTCCCGCGCAGGTCCTCGGTCGCCTCCCGGTTCGACGTCGACCTCACCGCTCCCGACCGCAGCGGCGCCACCGTCCCGGTGGTGGCGGCCAACATGACGGCCGTCGCGGGCCGCCGGATGGCCGAGACGCTGGCCCGCCGCGGCGCCCTGACCGTGCTGCCGCAGGACGTCGCCACCGACGCCGTCGCCGGCATCGTGTCCTGGCTGAAGTCGCGGCACCCGGTGTGGGACACCCCGCTCGTGCTGCGCACCGGGGACGCGGTCGCCGACGCGTTGAACCTACTGCCGAAGCGGGCGCACGACACCGTCGTCGTGGTCGACGACGGCGGCCGCCCGGTCGGCACCGTCAACGAGGCCGGCTGCGCCGGTGTCGACCGGTTCACCCGGCTGGCCGACGTCCTGGAGCCGGACCCGCTGGTGCTCCCGGTCGACACCGCGCCGCGCGAGGTCTTCGAGCGGATCGACGCGCGCCGGGCGACGGTCGCGCTCGGCCTCGCCCCGGACGGCAGGCTCGCCGGCCTGCTCACCCCGCTCGGCGCGATCCGGGCCGGAATCTACACCCCCGCCCTCGACGACGCGGGCCGGCTGCGGACCGCGGCCGCGCTCGGGATCAACGGCGACGTCGGGGTGAAGGCGAAGGCACTGCTCGATGCCGGGGTGGACGTCCTGGTCGTGGACACCGCGCACGGCCACCAGGAGAAGATGCTGGACGCGATCGGCGCGGTCCGCCGGGTCGTCGACGACGCCGGGAGCACGGTGCCGATCGCGGCCGGGAACGTGGTGACCGCGGACGGGGTCGCCGACCTGGTGGAGGCCGGCGCGGACATCGTCAAGGTCGGGGTCGGCCCGGGCGCGATGTGCACCACCCGGATGATGACCGGCGTCGGGCGGCCGCAGTTCTCCGCGGTCGCCGAGTGCGCCGCTGCCGCCCGCGAGCGCGGCGCGGTGATCTGGGCCGACGGTGGCGTGCGGCATCCCCGCGACGTCGCGCTGGCGCTGGCCGCGGGTGCCGCCTCGGTGATGATCGGCTCCTGGCTGGCCGGCACCTACGAGTCCCCCGGTGACCTGCTGTGGGACGAGCGGGGCCGGGCGTACAAGGAGTCGTTCGGGATGGCGTCCAAGCGCGCCGTCAGTGCCCGGACCCGCGGCGACAACGCGTTCGACCGGGCCCGCAAGTCGCTGTTCGAGGAGGGCATCTCGGCGTCCCGCCAGCAGCTGGACCCGGAGCGCCCCGGCGTCGAGGACGTGCTGGACGAGATCTGCTCCGGGGTCCGCTCGGCGTGCACCTACGCCGGTGCCCGCACCGTCGACGAGCTGCACGAGCGCTCCGTGGTGGGGGTGCAGACCACCGCCGGGTTCACCGAGGGCACCCCGCACGGGCTCTAGGGGTGCCGCCGCGGCCCCGCGCACCGGCGGTGCACGGGGCCGCGGGCCCGCCGGTCAGGAGGCCGGGCCCTCCAGCATCTCGGTGACCAGCGCGGCGATCGGCGAGCGCTCGCTGCGGGTCAGGGTCACGTGCGCGAACAGCGGATGCCCCTTGAGCTTCTCGATGACCGCGTTGACCCCGTCGTGCCGGCCGACTCGCAGGTTGTCCCGCTGCGCGACGTCGTGCGTGAGCACCACCCGGGACGCCGACCCGAGCCGGGACAGCACGGTGAGCAGCACGTTGCGTTCCAGCGACTGCGCCTCGTCGACGATCACGAACGTGTCGTGCAGCGACCGGCCGCGGATGTGGGTGAGCGGGAGCACCTCCAGCATCCCGCGGGCGATGACCTCGTCGATGACGTCCTGACTGACCAGCGCACCGAGCGTGTCGAAGACCGCCTGCGCCCAGGGCTGCATCTTCTCGCTCTCGCTGCCCGGCAGGTAGCCGAGGTCCTGCCCGCCGACGGCGTAGAGCGGCCGGAACACCACGATCTTGCGGTGTGCCTGGCGCTCCAGCACCGCCTCCAGGCCGGCGCAGAGGGCGAGCGCCGACTTCCCGGTGCCGGCCCGGCCACCGAGCGAGACGATCCCCACCTCGTTGTCGAGCAGCAGGTCGAGCGCGATCCGCTGCTCGGCGGACCGCCCGTGCAGGCCGAACGCGTCCCGGTCGCCGCGGACCAGCTTCACCCGCTTGTCCGCGGTGACCCGGCCGAGCGCGTTGGACACACCGACCAGCCGCAACCCGGTGTTGCAGGGCAGGTCGCGGGCGGCGTCGTGGTCGATCACCCCGTCCCGGAACAGCGCGTCGACGT
The DNA here is from genome assembly GCF_040645415.1 of Pseudonocardia sp. NPDC046786. Lineage (NCBI taxonomy): Bacteria > Bacillati > Actinomycetota > Actinomycetes > Pseudonocardiales > Pseudonocardiaceae > Pseudonocardia > Pseudonocardia sp. NPDC046786. The sequence goes on from NZ_JBEYYF010000006.1 coordinate 173,072, forward strand.
CGTCGGCACCCACCTCCAGATCGGTCATCCCGGTCCAGCCGGAGAACAGGACGTCCTGACCGTGGTACTCGTCGGCGTCCAGCCCGACGGCCGCGGCCTTGACCCGCAACGGCATGTCCTTGGTGACCAGCGTCACCTCGGCCGGTGATGCGGGATCGGCCCGCAGGTTCAGCGCGCAGGCCAGGATCCGCGAGTCGTTGGAGTCGGTGCGGAACCCGGCCGGCAGCACGGCGGGATCGGAGTGGTTGAGCTCGACGTGCAGGGTTCCGCCCTTGTCGCCGATCGGGATCGGCGCGTCCAGGCGGCCGTACCTGACCCGCATCTCGTCGAGCTGACGGAGTGCGGTCCGGGCGAACCAACCGAGTTCGGGATGGTGACGCTTGGCTTCGAGCTCGGAGATCACGACCAGCGGCAGGACGACCTGGTGCTCGTCGAAGCGGAGCAACGACCACGGGTCGGACAACAGGACGGACGTGTCGAGCACGTAGCAGCGGGTGGAACCTGCCGGCGTGTCCCCGACGGTCTCCGAGATCGGAGACTGATCGGTGAGGGCGGGACGACGATCGGTCACGGGTGCTCCCTCGCAGGCGCGGCACCACGCCTGCTCTGCGTCGGGCCGGCCGGTCCTGACGCGGGACGTGACGGCGTCGGCGGACCATGGCGGTCCTCCGGCCGGCACGCCCGCGAGGGCCGGGTGCCGGCCCTCTCGGGTGCGTTCGACACCACGTCCAGGGCCTCCCGGACGAGCCGCATCGGATACGGCGCGTCAACACGGACGCTACTAGTGGTCACCCTCATGCGGTCAATAGCAACTCTCGGTCGGTGAGCTACAAAGAACCCCGATGGAAGAGTTGTAACCTGCCGTTCATCGTGTGATCGACACCGTCCGGCGTCACCCGACCTGCGCGAACACGGCCGGGCGCCCGCCGTACAGAGCAGCCGGACGTGCTACGGACGGGCTGCCGGGAGTCCCGCGGGTGCCGCCGAATCGGAACCGTTCCCGATCTCCGGGCGGTCCGGCGCGGCGAGATCGGCGGGGAGGACCGGGGTGTCGAGCAGCCGGCGCAGGCCGGCCACCGGTCCGTCCGGCACCCGGGCGAGCCAGTCGCGCACCAGCGGCGCGCCCTCGGCGTAGGTGACCGGGTAGCTACGCCACTGCGGGTGGTCGAGGAAGGCGAGCACCCGCCGGGCCCGGTCCTCGGGCAGCAGCAGCCAGCGCGTCAGGTGGGCTACGACCTCGTCCGGGCCGGCGCCGTCGACGTGCCGCAGCAGCGCCGCGTCCTGGCGGACCCGGCCGAGCAGCTCCAGTGCGTTCTCGACGCGCTCGGCGAGCCCGCCGTCGATCCGCACCCCGATCCCGGCGAGCACCCGCTGTGCCACGGTGCCCCAGCCGGGGCCGGGCAGCACGGTCGCCGCGACCTCGGCGGCGCCCTCGGCGATCAGCCCCTGCGGGCTGTGCACCAGCCGCAGTGCCAGCTCCGGATGCCGGCCCGCGGCCCGCTCCGCCCGGCAGTACTGGGTGTGGTGCCCGGGATAGGTCTCGTGGGCGAGCAGCGGGAGCAGCGAACCGGCCCGGAGCCGGGCGCCGGTGCTGATCGACACCCGGCTGCGCAGGCCGCCCCGGTACCGGGTGAACGCGGTCCACGGCCGCCCGCCGACCAGCTCGACGACCGCCAGCTCCCCCGACGGCAGGCCGAGCCGCTCGCCGGTCGCACGGCGCAGCTCGGCGGTCAGCGCGGTGACGGCGGCACCGAGCAGGCCGGGCGGGACCAGATCGGCGTCCCGGTACGCCTGCATCCGGCGGGCGACCGGGCCGCGGCCGGGCAGCAGCCCGGCGAGCACGCGATGCGCCTCCCGGTAGCGGTCCGGGTCGGTCCGGCGCGGGCTCACCCCGAACAGTGCGCGGACCTCGTCCAGGTAGCCCGGCCGGTCCCCGGCCAGGATCCGCGCGTGGCAGTGCAACGCCACCAGCAGTGCGTCCCAGTGCGCCGCCGACGACGCCGACAGGCCCTCGGCGGCGATCTCCCGCCGCAGCGCCGACGCCCGGACGACGAGCTCGGCGGGCTCCGGGCGGGGCTGTGCGCCGATCGCCCGGGCGAGCTCCGGATCGGGGCCCGGCCCGTCCAGCACACCGGGCCGGAGCCGCTCCAGGTGCAACGCGAGCCGGGTGATCTCGCGCGGCAGGCCCTCCGGTGACACCCCCGGAGCGTAGGCGCGACGACACCGAACGACGGCCGCAGCCGCCGGGTACGCATCCGATCGGCCGTACGTGCTCACCGTCGGTGATCGCGCTTCGGGGCGTGACCACGTCGTGAACCGCGTCGTGAATGCCCGATCCAGGGAGTATCGGAACATAAAGTAATAGGTTAACCCGATAGTGTTGTGCGATTTGTTCGGCGCTGGCCGGAGCTATAGATTGTCACGCAGTCGGCACGGGCTCCCCCACTTGTCAACGTGTCGGCAAGCGTGAGACCGGCTTCGCGCCGACTCGAGACTCAACAGGAGAAAACTGTGCTGAAGAAGGCTGGAATCCTGGTTGCGGCCACCACCGCGTCCCTGCTCGCGGTGAGCCCGATCGCCTTCGCCGGTGACAAGGGCGACGACCACGGCCACAAGGGCGGCCACCACCACGGTGCCGAGAACGTCATCGACAAGGACGCCAAGGGCCTCATCGCCGGCCTGAACGGCAACAACGTCAACGTGCCGATCCAGGCCTGCAACAACAACATCCCGGTCAACGTCCTGGGCGTGCAGGTCCCGGTCGAGGACGCCTCGGCCCTCAACGGCCTCACCGGTGCCCTGGGCATCCTGGGCGACGCCAAGGCCAAGTCCGGCGACTCGGTCACCGACCAGTCCGACGCCTGCGCGCAGGAGTCCGGCGCCGGCGACTCGATCGGCTGATCTCGAACTGATCACCGGAAAGACCCCGGAGCGACTGCTCCGGGGTCTTTCCGTGCCATTTTCAGTTTTCCCCCGACAGGTCGACGCGATCGCGCCGGGAGCACCCGTGGTGCGTATCGGGACGGCGGTCTCACCCGTCGGGGCGGCGGGATTGCCGGAGTCATCCGCATGCCGGACGGTTGCTCACTCCCGGTCACCGGTCCGGGATCCGGTCCGGTCGGGCGGGCGCGGGCTCCGGCCCTGTTCACGCCGCGGACCGGCGCCCGCCCACGGACCCGCTCGCACCGGCGACACCCGGCGGCGCCCCGGCCCGGCCGGTCCGGTCCGGCGGAGCACCGCGCTCCACCGGGGCACACCCGGACCACGCCGCGGGACCACACCCGACCGCGCCGCGGGGCCGCACACCGGAGCGCGTCCCGACCGTCCCGCCGCGCCGGGCTCTCCGGCGCGAACGCTCCCCGACGCCCCCTTCCGCACGCCGTCTCCCCCTGCACCACTCGGTCCGTTCGGGATACCCCGAGCGGCGCAGTCGTGACACGCCCGTTCGCCACGCCGGGCGAGGGGAGATCGTGATCGACGAATCCCCTGGTACCCGAACGGTCCGCAGCTCCGCCGAAAAAAATACGGAGGGTCAGATTGTCGCCGCCGGAAGCCTCCGTTAGATTGACGCCCAGTCGATGCGGGCTCCCCGGTTCGAGCGTCGACAAGTACTGAGAGTGCTCCGGATCCCCCGTGCGCGCTCTCCGACTCAAACAGGAGACGGACTGTGCTGAAGAAGGCTGGAATCGTCGTCGCGGCCGGCGCCGCGTCGCTCGTCGCGCTGAGCCCGCTGGCGTTCGCAAGCGACAGCCACGAGGCGACCGACAGCTTCAACAAGACCAAGGACAGCTACAACAAGACCTACACCGACGTGAAGGACATCGACAAGACCGATGTCCAGTTCGGGCACAACGGCGGCAACGTCGCGGACAAGTCCAGCACCGGCCTGGTCAACGTCTCGGGCAACAACCTGAACGTGTCCCCGCAGCTCTGCGGCACCGCGCTCAACGGCAACAGCCTGATCCAGGGTGCCCTGGGCGGCCTGTTCTCCGAGGCCGAGAACTCCTCCGGCGTCACCTCGGACAACAGCGTCAGCTGCACCAGCGCCTCCGAGGTCGGCGACGAGTTCGACCAGGACAACGGCGGCAAGCAGCACGGTGGCGACAAGAGCGACAAGGGCTACAAGTAAGTCGTTCGCGCATCGCGCAGCAGAAGGGCCCCGGGGTGCACCCCCGGGGCCCTTCTCGCATCGCCGAGGCGCGCCCGCCCGCACCGACTGAATCTTCTATAACGAGCGAGCGCGCCGAAGGTTACGCACGAATCGGATCAGCCGCCGAAACGCCGGTGCCGTGCGGCGAAATCGCGCAGCGCGCGCAGGAAATCGACCCGCCGGAACTCCGGCCAGTAAGCCTCGCAGAACCAGAACTCCGAATGGGCCGACTGCCACAGCAGGAAGCCGGACAGACGTTGCTCACCACTGGTCCGGATGACGAGATCCGGATCCGGCTGACCGGACGTGTAGAGATGCTCCGCGATGTGGTCGACGTCCAGGCTCTCCGCGATCTCCTCCAGGGTGCGGCCGGACTCCGCCTGGGTGAGCAGCATCTTGCGGACGGCGTCGGCGATCTCCTGGCGGCCGCCGTAGCCGACGGCGACGTTCAACTGCAGCCCGCCGCGGTCGCCGGTGCGCGCCACGGCCGCCGCCAGCCGGTCCGCGAGCGACGCCGGCAGCAGCTCCATCGCCCCGACCACCCGCAACCGCCACGGCGTCTCCGGACCGGACAGGTCGTCCACCACGCCGCCGATGATCTCGAGCAGGTCCTTCAGCTCGTCCGGCGATCGGGTGTCGAGGTTGTCGGTCGAGAGCAGGAAGACCGTCACCACCTCGACCCCGGCCTCGGAGCACCAGCCGAGCATCTCCGCGATCTTGGCGGCACCGGCGCGGTGCCCCTCGGCCGGATCGTCGAGCCCGGCCTCGCGCGCCCAGCGACGGTTGCCGTCCAGGATCAGCGCGACGTGCTTCGGACTGTCGGCGCCGGCGATCTGGCGCAGGATCCTGCGCTCGTACACCGTGTAGAGCAGATCTCGAACTGCCACGAACACGGACCCTAGTCCGACCGCCGGGAGCCGACGCGGGCGCTGGTCGCCGGGCGCCGCACGGTGTGGCGTTCGCCCGCCTGCCGGGACGTGCGCCGGTACGGCACGTAACGTCGGGACGTGTCCCCGCTGAGCACGGCCCCCGCGCCGCTGAAGCCCCGGATGCGCGGCTGGCTGCACCTGTGGAGCCTGGTCGCGTCCGTCTTCGCCTGCGCAGCGCTGATCAGCATCGCCGGAGCGCTGGTCGGCGCACCGGCCGCGGCCGCGGTCGCGGTCTACACGCTGACCACGTTCGGCCTGTTCGGGATCAGCTCGCTCTACCACCGGCACACCTGGAGCGATCCGGGCCGGCGGCGGCTGATGAAGCGCCTGGACCACTCGATGATCTTCCTGTTCATCGCTGGCACCTACACCCCGGTGGCGGTGCTCGCCCTGCCCGCGGACACCGCGACCTGGGTGCTGGCGGTGGTCTGGTGCGGCGCGCTCGCCGGGGTCGCGCTGAAGCTGGCGTGGCCGTCGGCACCGTCCTGGGTCGGGGTGCCGATCTACGTCGCGCTCGGCTGGGTGGCCGTCTTCGTGCTCCCCGGCCTGCTCGACGGCGGCGGCGTCGCCGCGCTCGTGCTGCTGCTCGCCGGTGGGGCGCTCTACACGGCGGGCGCGGTGGTGTACGCGCTGCGCCGGCCCGATCCGTGGCCCGCGACGTTCGGCTACCACGAGATCTTCCACGCGGCGACCGTGCTGGCCTGGGCCTGCCACCACATCGCGATCTGGCTGGTGCTGCTGCGCTGACCGGGCCGGCACAGGCCGGGCTCAGCCCGGGCCCTGGGCCCGCAGGTCGTCCACCCGCGCCATCGCCGACCGCAGCTCGGCCAGCCACTCGTCGGCGTGCTGCCCGACCAGCCGGACCGACCAGCTGAGCGCGTCCGAGCGGGACCTGGCCACGCCGGCGTCGACCAGGGTGTCGAGCACCAGCCGCTCCGGCTGCCGCAGCCGGGTCATCACCGGCACCGAGACGGTGGTGAACAGCTCGGTCGTCCCGCCGAGCCGAGCGCCCCACGCGACCTTGCGCCGGTAGCGGGCCTCCGCCTGCCGGGCGATCTCGATCCGCGCCTCCCGGGTCTCCTCGCGGAACCGGGAGATCCGGCCGGACTCCTCGGCGGCCGCGTCGGCCCGACCGGCGTCGGTGTCGGGATGCGCGGTGTCCAGTGCGGGCAGCTCCCCGACCACGACGATCTCGTCCCGGTCGCAGGTGACCGCCGGCGCCCCGGCGAACCACCCGTCCGGCAGCCGGCCGGAGAACCAGGCCTGCGCGTCGTCGGCGGGCGGCAGGTCGGCCTGCTGCCAGCCGCCGCGTCCGCGTCCTCGTGCTGTCATCATCGGACACCTCCCGGATCGATGATTACAGCATTGCACTCATTACGTCGTAGCGCGATGAGGATCATCGGGCCAGCAGCGCCGCCAGCTCGTCGGGCCCGGTCACCGGCACGTCGCACACGAAGCCCCGGCACACGTACGCCGCCGCGCTGCCACCGACCGTGCCGCGCCCGGCGAGCAGCGGGATCCCGTCCGCGTCCGGCTCCCCCGCGACGACGACGGCGCCGCCGGGCGCCTCCCGGCGGGCCCGGTCGGTCAGCGGCCCGGCACCGGCCTCGCCGGCCACCGCCACCTGCAGCGGACCGCCGACCAGCGCCTCGGCCGCGGTCAGCCAGTGCCCGAGGAAGCGCGGCGCGCGCCCGGCGAGCGTCCCGACCGAGCGCACGGCCCGGTCCGCGGCCTCCCGGTAGCGGGCCGCCCGGTCCGGTCCGGCCAGCGCCGACGCCGTCACCAACGCCTCGGCGAGCGCCGACGAACCGCACGGCGAGGCGTTGTCGGTCAGCTCGCGCGGCCGGTGCAGCAGCAGGTCGGCGTCCGCGGAGTCGGCGGCGGTGTCCAGGTAGCTGCCCGGCCGATCGGGTGCGGCGAACCGCTCCAGGGTGGTGTCGAGCAGCTCCAGCGCCGCGGTCAGCCGGCCCGGGTCGCCGGTCGCCTGGTGCAGCGCGAGCAGCCCGGCGACGAGCAGCGCGTGGTCCTCCAGCACGCCGTCGGCGTCCCCCGGCCGGCCGTGCCGCGAGGAGCGCCGCAGCCGCCCGTCGACGACGTGCACGTCGAGCAGCAGATCGGCGATCCGGTCGGCGGCCCGCACCCACTCCGGGCGGGCCGTGGCCGCCCCCGCCTCCGCCAGCGCGACGACGGCGAGCGCGTTCCAGGCGGTGACCACCTTGTCGTCGCGGGCCGGTTGCGGCCGCGCCGAGCGCGCCGCGAGCAGCGCGGACCGGGTCCGCTCCCACCACGCCGGGTCGTCCGGGTCGCGCAGCAGCCGCAGGGTGGAGGTGCCGTCGCCGGCGGTGCCCTCCACGGTGACGCCGAGCAGCTCGGCGGCACGGTCGCCGTCGTCCGGCCCGAGCACCTCGCGCAGCTGCGCCGGCGTCCACACGTAGGTGAGGCCCTCGGTCCCGTCGGTGTCGGCGTCCAGCGCCGAGGCCAGACCGCCCTCCGGGGTGCGGAGCGCGTCCAGCAGGAACCGGGCGGTTCCGTCCGCGACCTGCGCGGCGAACACCGAGCCGCGGCGGCCGAGGTGCCCGTAGGCGCGCAGCAGCAGCGCGTTGTCGTAGAGCATCTTCTCGAAGTGCGGGACCACCCAGCCGTCGTCGACCGAGTAGCGGGCGAAGCCGCCGGCCAGCTGGTCGTGCAGACCGCCTCGGGCCATCGCCGTGCAGGTGCCCTCGACCAGCCGCAGCGCCTGCTCGGAGCCGGTCCGCTCGTGATGGCGGAGCAGGAACTCCAGCACCATCGACGGCGGGAACTTCGGGGCGCGGCCGAACCCGCCGTGCTCGGTGTCGTACTGCCCGGCCAGCGTCTCGACGACGTCGTCGAGGGTCTGCTCGCCGATCGCGACCGGCTCGGGATCGGACGCGGCCTGCTCGGCGAGCTGCTCGGCGATCCGGGCCGCGGCGACCCGGACCCGCTCGCCGTCCCCGGTCCAGGCGCCGGACACCGCGTCGAGCAGCTGCCGGAACGACGGCAGCCCGTGCCGGGGCTGCGGCGGCAGGTAGGTGGCGCAGTGGAACGGCTCGCCGTCCGGGGTGAGGAAGCAGGTCATCGGCCAGCCGCCCTGCCCGGTCATCGCCTGGGTGGCCGCCATGTAGACGGCGTCGATGTCCGGGCGTTCCTCCCGGTCCACCTTGATCGCCACGAAGCCGCGGTTCACGACCGCGGCGATCGCCGGGTCCTCGAACGACTCGTGGGCCATCACATGACACCAGTGGCAGGCCGCGTAGCCGACCGAGAGCAGCACCGGGACGTCCCGGCGGCGGGCCTCGGCGAACGCCTCGGCCGACCAGGGATACCAGTCGATCGGGTTGCCGGCGTGCTGGAGCAGGTACGGGCTGGTGGCCACGGCGAGCCGGTTCGGCATGCCGCACAGCCTCTCAGGTGTTGCGCGGCTCCGCGCCGGCGTCCTGCCCACCGCGCTCGCCCGGATCGCCCGACTCGTCGAACGACTCCGGCAACCGGGTGATCCGCTTGCTCATGTTCCGGATCAGGAACGCCGTCGCCAGCAGCAGCACCAGCACCACCGCGAGCCCCACCGGCGCCGCACTGCCCCATTCGGGCAGCTGCCCGGGGGGCGGCGGGCGCTCCTGCATCGGCACCAGGAAGCCCGCCGCGAGCTCGCGCGCCACCACCGTCGCGCCGTCGAACAGCACCGCCGATCGCCTCCGCACCCACCGAACCGTCACCGTCACGGCCGCGGCTCGCGCCGCGCCCGACGGCCAGGCTACCCGCGGGTCAGCCTGCCCTCCGCTGCTCCCCGCGCTCGAACGGGATGCCGGTGAACAGGTCGTCCTCCGGGGTGGCGGTGTCGACCAGCGAGTGCACCAGCTCGTAGTCCTCGGTCGGCCAGACCCGGGCCTGCACCTCGAGCGGGGTGAAGAAGAACCGGCTGGTCGGGTCGATCTGGGTGGCGTGCGCGCGCAGCGCGTCGTCCCGGCGGCCGAACCAGTCCGAGCACGGTACCCGGGTGGTCACCCGGGTACCCGGGTCCGGCCGGTCGGCACGCCAGTTCTCCAGCCACTCGGCGTACGGCGACTCCTCGCCGGCCTCCAGGAACGCCTGGTGGAACGCCTCCAGCCGGGCCCGGGAGAAACCGTGGCCGTAGTACAGCTTGAGCGGCTGCCACGGCGGACCGGCCTCCGGGAAGCGGGCCGGGTCGCCGGCGGCCGCCCAGGCGGCCATCGAGATGACGTGCGTGCGGATGTGGTCGGGATGCGGGTAGCCGCCGTTCTCGTCGTAGGTGACGATCACGTGCGGGCGGAACTCGCGGACCAGCCGGACCAGTTCCCCGGTCTGCTGCTCGACGTCGCCGAGCGCGAAGCAGCCCTCGGGCAGCGGCGGCGGCGGGTCGCCCTCGGGCAGGCCGGAGTCGACGAAGCCGAGCCAGGCGTGCCGGACGCCCAGGATCTCGGCGGCCCGGGCCATCTCGGCGCGCCGGACCCCGGTCATGTTCGCCAGCACCTCGGGGCGGTCCATCGCCGGGTTGAGGACGCTGCCGCGCTCACCGCCGGTGCAGGTGACCACGAGCACCTCGTGGCCCTCGTCGGCGTACCGGGCGGTGGTGGCCGCCCCCTTCGACGACTCGTCGTCCGGATGGGCGTGCACCGTGAGCAGCCGGGGCCGCTCGCCGGGAGCCGGCAGCGACAGGGGCTGGGACACGGGTTGTGGCGTGGGCGATGGGGTCATCGGGCGGGTTCCTCCACGGTCACCTTGCTCGGGGCCCGCTGCGCGACCGGGACCGGCGCGGGCGGCGAGTTCGTGTTCGTCGTGATCCTGGCAGAGGGGACCGACAACGACCGCTCCGCCCGGGATGCTCAGCTCTGCCAACGCGGTCCGGGTTTCCGCTGTTCCCGGAGCTGGACGCCCGTACCGGAACGCTGCGGCGGGCGGTTCCGCTGCACGTCGGAAAGGAAATCGGCCGCTCGGCTATCCTCGCTCTCACCTGCGACGATCCGCCCATCGGGAACCAACTCGGAGGCGTCGCCGTTCATCGAGGAGCTGCGACGAGCGGCGCGCATCGTGCTAAGGTGTCTCGTACACGGCCCGCCAGCGGGTCGTGTTTTTCCTTACTCGGGGCGTGCCGCCCGGTGCCGCTGACCCCGCTGCCCCGTCGGCGCCCGGCGCCCGGCGGCAACACGCCCTGTTCCCTGAAGGAGTTGATGACGGTGACGGATACCCAGGCGACCTGGCTGACCCAGGAGGCCTTCGACCGGCTGAAGTCCGAGCTGGACGGGTTGATCGCGAACCGGCCCGTCATCGCCGCCGAGATCAACGCCCGCCGCGAGGAGGGCGACCTGAAGGAGAACGGCGGCTATCACGCGGCCCGCGAGGAGCAGGGCCAGCAGGAGGCGCGGATCCGCCAGCTGCAGGAGCTGCTGCGCACCGCGCAGGTCGGCACCACGCCGTCGAGCGCCGACCAGGCCGCCCCCGGGACCGTCCTCACCATCAAGTACGAGGACGACGAGGACACCGAGAAGGTGCTGCTCGGCTCCCGCGAGGAGGGCAGCCACGGCGACCTGCAGGTGATCTCGCCGAACTCCCCGCTCGGCGCGGCCCTGCTCGGTGCGAAGCCCGGCGACGCCCGCGAGTACCAGCTCCCCGACGGCGGGAACATGAAGGTCACGCTGGTCGGGATCGAGGCGTTCACCGGCTGACGCCGGACCTGACGACGCGGGCCCGGCCGGTGCGGCCGGGCCCGTCGTCGTACCGGGCCCGGCACGGATCAGGCCGGCGCGGTCACGACGTGCCCGGCCGCCCGCAGCCCGGCGACGATCGTGTCGCGGTGCTCGGGCCCGCGGGTCTCCAGGCTCAGCTCGACATCGACCTCGCCGACCGGGAGCGCACCGCTGATCCGCGAGTGTGCCACGTCGGTGACGTTCGCGCCGAGCGTCCCGACCCGGGCAAGCAGCTCGGCGAGTGCGCCGGGCCGGTCCGGCACCTGCACCCGCAGCGTCAGGTACCGCGACGACGCGACCAGCCCGTTGCGGATGACCTGCAGCAGGACCAGCGGATCGACGTTCCCGCCGGACAGCACGGCGACGACCGGGCCGGCGAACCGGTCCGGGCGCTCCAGCAGCGCCGCGACCGGCGCGGCGCCGGCCGGTTCGACGACCAGCTTCGCCCGTTCCAGACAGTGCACCAGCGCACCGGACAGCGCGTCCTCGCCGACCGTGACCAGCTCGTCGATCAGGCCGGCCACCTGTGGGAACGTGACGTCACCCGGGCGTCCGACAGCGATCCCGTCGGCCATCGTGCGCATCCCGCCCAGCGGGACCGGCCGGCCGGCCGCGAGCGACGCGGGCCAGGCCGCTGCCCCGGCGGCCTGCACGCCGACGATTCGGGTGCCGGGCCGGTGCTCGCGCAGCACCGCGGCGATACCGCCGAGCAGCCCGCCGCCGCCCGCCGAGACGAGCACGGTGCCGGCGTCGGGCACCTGCTCGAGAATCTCGCAGGCGACGGTGCCCTGGCCGGCGATGATGTCCGGATGGTCGAACGGGTGCACCAGCACCGAGCCCGAGCGCTCGGCGGCCTCGGCGGCCGCACCGACCGCCTCGTCCACCGACCGGCCGGTCAGCACGACCTCGGCGCCGTAGCCGCGGGTGGCGTCGACCTTCGGGAGCGCGGCGCGCTCCGGCATGAACACCGTGGCCCGGACGCCGAGCAGCCGGGCCGCCAGCGCCACGCCCTGGGCGTGGTTGCCCGCGGAGGCCGCGACGACGCCGCGGGCCCGCTCCTCGGGGGTGAGCCGGGCGATCCGGGTGTACGCGCCGCGGATCTTGAACGAGCCGGTGCGCTGCAGGTTCTCGCACTTGAGGTGGACCGGGGTGCCGGCCAGATCGGACAGCGCCCTGGCCCCGGCGACGGGTGTGGTACGCACCACACCGGCCAGCAGCTCGCGGGCAGCGAACACGTCGGCGGAGGTCACCGGCGGGGTGACGGAGGCGTCCGGTGGGGCGACCATCCGGGCAGTCTCGCACCACCGCCGGTAGCCTCGCGGATGTCCACCGGGCGTGATCCTCGAGCCACTCGGGGTAGAGGCGCGCTGCGCGGGCCCCCGACGGTGCGGGGTCCGTTCGGCCCGGCGTCCGGGGTCGGGGAGGAACTCGCGGATGACCCGGTTGCGCACCACCGCGCCGCTGTTGCTGGCGGCCGCGCTGACCGCGCTCGCCGTGACGACGGTGCAGGGCGCGGGCTGCGACGACCCCGGCCGCTACGAGCCGGGGCCGGACGGCACGTGGGCGCTGGTCGGCGGGTGCGTCGAGCCGGGGGACCTCGTCGTCCCCCCGCCGCCGACCGTCACCGACCCGGCGACGGTCCCGGAGCAGTCCCGCAGCTGAGCACCGTCGCGCTCAGCGGACCGTGCACGATGTGGCCGCTCAGCGGACCGTGCACGATGTGGCCGCTCAGCGGACCGTGCACGATGTGGCCGCTCAGCGGACCGTGTCGAGCGCGGTCCGCAGGTCGTCGACCAGGTCGTCGGCGTCCTCGATCCCCACCGACAGCCGGACCAGGCTGTCCGGCACCTCCAGCATCGACCCGGCGGTCGAGGCGTGGGTCATCTGGCCGGGGTGCTCGATCAGCGACTCGACCCCGCCGAGCGACTCGGCGAGGATGAACAGCTTCGTCTCCGCGCAGATCCGCAGCGCCGCCTCCCGACCGCCGGCGGCCAGGAACGACACCATCCCACCGAACCGGCGCATCTGCTTCGCGGCGATCTCGTGGCCGGGGTGGCCGGGCAGACCTGGGTAGAGCACCTGCGAGACCGCCGGATGCGCGCCGAGCAGCTCGGCGATCCGCTCGGCGTTGTCGCAGTGCCGCTCCATCCGCACCGCGAGCGTCTTCACCCCGCGCAGCGTCAGCCAGGCGTCGAACGGGCCGGGGACCGAGCCGACCGAGTTCTGGGTGAACGAGATCCGCTCGGCGAGCTCGTCGTCGTCGGTGACCAGGGCCCCACCGACGACGTCGGAGTGCCCGCCGACGTACTTGGTGGTCGAGTGCACGACGACGTCCGCGCCGAGCGCGAGCGGGGTCTGCAGGTACGGCGAGGCGAAGGTGTTGTCGACGACGAGCCGGGCGCCGGCCTCGTGCGCGATCCCGGCCAGGCCGGCGATGTCGGCGATCCCCAGCAGCGGGTTCGTCGGGGTCTCCGACCAGACGACCCGGGTGCTCGGGCGCAGCGCGGCGCGCAGCGCGTCGAGGTCGGCGAGATCGACCGGGGTGTGCTCGACGCCGAACCTGGCGAGCACCTTGTCGACCAGCCGGAACGTGCCGCCGTAGGCGTCGTGCGGGATGACCAGGTGGTCGCCGGGGCGGAGCAGGACCCGCAGCAGGGTGTCGGTCGCGCCCATGCCGGAGCCGAACGCGTGCGCGTGCCGGCCGCCCTCCAGCGCGGCCAGGCACTCCTGCAGGGTGGTGCGGGTCGGGTTCGCGCTGCGCGAGTACTCGTACCCGCCACGGGTTCCGCCGACGCCGTCCTGCGCGAAGGTGGAGCTCGTGTGGATCGACGTGGTGACCGCGCCCGTGGTCGGGTCGGGGTCCTGACCGGCGTGGATCGCCCGTGTGGAGAAGCCCTGCATGCGCTCGGAGGGTACGCGCGCCGCCCGATCGGCCTCCGGCCGGTCAGCCGTTGCCGAGGAAGGCGATCACGTCGGACCGGGTGACGACGCCGGCCGGCTTGCCGTCCATCAGCACCAGGGCGGCGTCGGCCTTCGCGAACGCCGCCATCGCGTCCTGCAGCGACTCCCCGGCGCCCAGCGTCGGCAGCGGCGGGGACATGTGGTCCTCCAGCCGGTCGGCGAGCTGGGCGCGGCCGGTGAACAGCGCGTCCAGCAGGTCCCGCTCGACGACGGCGCCGGCCACCTCGGCGGCCATCACCGGCGGCTCGGCTTTGACCACCGGCATCTGCGAGACGCCGAACTCGCGCAGGTAGAGCGCCGCGTCGGCGACCGTCTCGTTCGGGTGCGCGTGCACCAGGGCCGGGATGGAGCCGTCCTTGCGGCGCAGCACGTCCCCGATGGTGGCGCCCTCGGACGGCGGCAGGAAGCCGTAGCTGGCCATCCAGGCGTCGTTGAAGACCTTGCCGAGGTAGCCGCGCCCGCCGTCGGGCAGCAGGACGACGACCACCGCGTCCGCCGGCAGCGTCGCCGCGGCCCGCAGCGCGGCGACCGCGGCCATCCCGCAGGAACCACCGACGAGCAGCGCCTCCTCGCGGGCGAGCCGCCGGGTCATCTCGAACGAGTCGGCGTCGGTCACGGCGATGATCTCGTCGCAGACGTCCCGGTCGTAGGTGGTCGGCCAGAAGTCCTCGCCGACCCCCTCGACGAGGTAGGGCCGGCCGGTGCCGCCGGAGTAGACCGAGCCCTCCGGGTCGGCGCCGATGATCCGCACCGCGCCGCCGGAGACCTCCTTGAGGTAGCGGCCGATGCCGGAGATCGTGCCGCCGGTGCCGATCCCCGCCACGAAGTGGGTGATCTTCCCGTCGGTCTGCTCCCAGATCTCCGGGCCGGTGCTCAGGTAGTGCGACTCCGGGTTAGCCGGGTTGGCGTACTGGTTGGGCTTCCAGGCGCCCTCGATCTCGCTGACCAGGCGGTCCGACGTGCGGTAGTAGGAGTCGGGGTGGTCCGGGTCGACGGCGGTCGGGCAGACGACGACCTCGGCGCCGTAGGCCTTCAGCACGTTCCGCTTGTCCTCGCCCACCTTGTCCGGGCAGACGAACACGCAGTGGTAGCCCTTGCGCTGCGCGACCATGGCCAGCCCGACACCGGTGTTGCCCGACGTCGGCTCCACGATGGTGCCGCCGAGGCGCAGCTCGCCGGACGCCTCGGCCGCCTCGACCATCCGCAGGGCGATCCGGTCCTTCACCGAGCCGCCCGGGTTCAGGTACTCGACCTTGGCGAGGACCGGCGGGGCGATGCCCTCGGCGACCGCTCCCAGCCGGACGAGCGGGGTGTTCCCGACCAGGTCGACGACGTGCTCGACGTAGCGCATGGGGGCATCCTCGCACCGCTCACTCCCGCTCCACCGATCGCAGTCCGGTCGACGGCGTCCACCAGCGCACGACGAGCCGGTTCTGGGCGTCGTTCAGGCCGGTCCAGACCACCTCGCCGAGATCGACCCGGAACGCGTCGCCGGCGACCGGGCCGGACATCGGCCCGTTCCAGACGGCCCGCCCGGCCACCTTGAGATCACCGTCGCCCAGGTCGCCGCCGCTCTGGTCGGCCGGCGCGGCGTGCAGCGCGAACCGCGGGTCCCGCCGCAGGTCGGCGCCCTTGCGCGCACCCGGCATCGAGCCGAACGCCAGCTCGGTGACCGGCCCGGAGTCGTCGAACACGACCTCGATCCCGGACACCCGGGGTGCGCCGTCGGCCCGCAGGGTCGCGATCACCAGGGCGACACCGCGCTGCAGGATCCGCTGCGCCAGCTCGGCGAACGCGGGCTCGGCGGACCGGAACTGTCCCCAGGAGGTCATGGCGCCAGCATGCCGGGACCCTCTGACAGTTTCGTCACGTCCCGGGCGGACGTCCGGTTACCCGCGAGTACAGTCGCGGCCGACCCCTGCGCTGGAGGAGGACGTCCCATGCCCGAAGCCGTCATCGTCGCTGCGGCCCGCTCCCCGATCGGCCGAGCCAACAAGGGCTCCCTCGCCGGGATGCGCCCGGACGACCTGACCGTGCAGATGGTGCGCGCGGCCCTGGACCAGGTCCCCGCACTGGACCCGGCCGAGATCGACGACCTGATGCTGGGCTGCGGTCTCCCCGGCGGCGAGCAGGGCAACAACCTGGCCCGGATCGTAGCCGTCCAGCTCGGGTACGACGGGCTGCCGGGTACCACGATCACCCGCTACTGCTCGTCGTCGCTGCAGACCACCCGGATGGCGCTGCATGCGATCCGGGCCGGCGAGGGCGACGTGTTCGTCTCGGCCGGTGTGGAGACGGTGTCCCGGTTCCCCCGCGGCACCTCCGACTCCTGGCCGGACACGCACAATCCACTGTTCGCCGACGCCGAGACCCGCACCGCGGAGACCGCGGAGAAGGGCGCGCAGACCTGGACCGACCCGCGCGAGCAGAACCTGCTGCCGGACGCCTACATCGCGATGGGCCAGACCGCAGAGAACCTCGCCCGCTACAAGAACGTCTCGCGCGAGGACATGGACCGGTTCGCCGTGCGCTCGCAGAACCTCGCCGAGCAGGCCATCGCGGACGGCTTCTTCGAGCGCGAGATCACCCCGGTGACGCTGCCCGACGGCACCGTCGTGCGCACCGACGACGGCCCCCGGCCGGGCACCACCTACGAGAAGATCTCCCAGCTCAAGCCGGTGTTCCGGCCGGACGGGCTGGTCACCGCCGGCAACGCCTGCCCACTGAACGACGGCGCCGCGGCGCTGGTGGTCATGTCCGACACCCGGGCCGAGCAGCTCGGCATCACGCCGCTGGCCCGGGTCGTCTCGACCGGCGTCACCGGCCTGTCGCCGGAGATCATGGGCTACGGGCCGGTGGCGGCCTCGGAGCAGGCGCTGCACCGGGCCGGGCTGACCATCGACGACATCGACCTGGTCGAGATCAACGAGGCGTTCGCCGCGCAGGTCCTGCCCAGCGCCCGCGACCTGGGCGTCCCCGAGGAGAAGCTGAACGTGCACGGCGGCGCGATCGCGCTCGGCCACCCGTTCGGCATGACCGGCGCCCGGATCACCACGACGCTGCTCAACGGGCTGCGCGCCCGGGACGGCCGCTACGGCCTGGAGACGATGTGCGTCGGCGGCGGCCAGGGCATGGCGATGGTGCTCGAGCGGCTGTCCTGAGCGCCCCTCAGGCGGCAGCCGGGCCCGGCGGGTCGATCCGCACCCCGCTCGCCTCCAGCGCGGCCTCGGTGCGCAGCCGGGCCAGGTCGCGCCCCGCGTCGAGCGCTCCGGCGGTGCCGCCTGCGTCGACCCAGGCCCGCAGCGGCGGGTCCTCGACGCCGGTGGCCCGGCAGGCGGCGAGCAGCACGTCGTCGTAGGCGGCGAGCAGCGCCACCCGGCGCAACCGGGTGCTCGGCGGCGGGCCGCGGCGCAGCCGGTCGAGCCGGCGCAGGTCGGCGACGAGCCGTTCCAGCGGCGGCCCCACCGGCACCGATGGCGCGGGCCGGGAACGGCGGCGCAGCGCCACGACCCGCCGGACGAGCGCCGGTGCGCGCACCAGCAGCCCCACCAGCACCGCCGGTCCCAGTGCGATGGCCAGGAAGATGGTGACCCCGGCCGCGACCGGGTCGTTCCCGGGCACGAGGGAGACGGTACGGCGCGCGGAGCGTGCAGGTAAGCCCGGACACGACCGGACACGACGACGCCGCGGACACCCGGAGGTGTCCGCGGCGCGTCGGACCGGAGGGGGCGAGTCCGGCCCGCTCCCCGGCCCGCGTGGGCCGGGTCGTGCTGCGGGTCAGTCGCCCTGGAAGTAGCTCAGCAGGCGGAAGATCTCGATGTAGAGCCAGACCAGCGTGGTCATCAGACCGAACGCGATGTACCAGGAGTACTTCTCCGGCACACCGGCCTTCACCGCGTTGTCGGCGGCGTCGAAGTCGAGCAGCAGGCTGAACGCCGCCACCCCGATGACCACCAGGCTGAACAGGATCGCCAGCGGGCTGCCGTCGCGCAGGCCGAGCCCGCCGCCGACGAAGAAGCTCATCACCAGGTTCGCCAGCATCAGGACGACGACGCCGATCAGGGCGCCCATCATCCACTTGGTGAACCGGGGGGTGACCCGCACGGCGCCGGTCTTGTAGACGACCAGCATCCCGAAGAACACACCGGCGGTGCCGATGACGGCCTGCAGCGCCACCCCGGGGTACATCGCGGAGATGCCGCCGAGGGCGACACCCATCGCACCGGAGTAGGTCAGCGTCAGCGGGGCGCTGGGCTTCTGCCGGAAGATGACGATCAGCGCCACCACGATGCCGACGATGAACGCCGGCAGTGCCAGCAGCGTGAGCCCCGACCAGACGGTCAGGAAACCCGCGACCAGCGCGAGACCACCGCTGATCGCGGTCTTCTGGACGATGTCGTCGATCGTGATCGGGCGGCCGGTCTCCTGGGCGGCCCGGCTCGGGTCGACGTGTGACGTCTGGGCGCCGGCGTAGGCGGATGCGCCGCCCATCATTCCGCCACCCGAGCGGTCGAACGTGGCGTAGCCGCCCTGCTGGGTGGGCAGGTTGCGGAACGCCGGGTTGCTCGTGGAGCGCACCTGGATCCTCCTCGACGGACGTGTGCGGGGCCCACCAGCGGCGGGCCCTCGCATCATTGCAACGTCGAGGGAGCGCCGGTGGTTCCCACCGGTAAAAGAAAATTTACCGCCTGTCGGTGGTCCGGCGACAGGCCGCCCCGCCGGGATCCCGGAAGATCAGCGCTCGAAGCGCCCCACCTGCGGGAACGTCCGCGTCGGCGGCGGCCGGTCGCCGTCCACCACCGGGATCTCGGGCGTGGTGTCGTCGCGGCGCGGCTCGGGGCCGAGCGGCGGTGCCCCGCGCAGCTCGGCCCGGATCAGGCCCGGCAGCCTGCGCAGCGACCGCAAGGCGGCCGCTCCGGCCCGGCGACCGGCGGGGAGCGTCAGGGCGACGGCGAGCAGCACCAGCACGAGGGCCAGGAACACCAGACCGTCGGCACCCGGAGCGAACACGGGCACACCTCCTCAACCCGGGCGTCCCGGCCGGGGGCCGCCGGAACCCGCCCTCGTACATCCAACGAGCGGGTGGCGGCACGGTCACGTAACCGGCGGGCGCCGGCTCGGCGTACTACCGTCCTCCCCGTCCGTCGTCGTCGAGTTCGGAGAGGTGGTCTCCACCATGTGGGCGTTGTTCTCCCGCCATCTGCGGGTGTGGCTGCTGCTGGCCGTCGGGGCGCCGCTGCTGGCCTGGCTGCTCGGCCGGGTCGGTGATGCGATCGAGCGCAGGCGCGGGCCGAACACGGTGAGCAGGATCATCCATCAGGGGCGGCGTTTCCTGGAGCGCCGGGTGCGCGGACCGCTGCGCAGGCGCGAGCAGCCGGACGCGGACCGGCTGGCCCGCTGAGCCGCCGGATCAGGCCGGGAGCAGCCGGCCGAGCCATCCGCCGCGGCGGCGCGGCGTGGTGACGGTCGGCGTCGGGTCCAGCTCGACGCACCGCCGGCACGGCGTCCCGTCCGCCGCGACCAGCGGCGCCGGTGACACGAGGTGCCCGCAGAGCGCCTCGTAGCGCCCCGTCCGCATGGCGTGCGGAGCACAGAGTTCCGTATCGGTCACTTTGTGTGCACGACGGTCGATGACCGAGGTCAGCGTCAGGACCTCCGGCCCGTCCTCACCGGGGGCTGTTCCGGCGCTCATGACGTCGACCTCCACGATGGATGTCCGTACGTCGACCGGCGCATTCTCACGACCCTTCCAGGCAGCCTGGCTCCCATCGTCGGCGATGCCGGTTGCGGATGCAAGATCGGATGCATACACGTTCGACACTCTCCGCAGTCATTCACCCCACAGCGACCGCCCCCGGAGGCCCCGATGACCGACCCGGACCGAACCCGCGCGGCCGATCTCGGCCCGGTCACCTGGCGGCGGCCCGGGGGCGCCGGCGCGGACACCGGCGACGGGGTCGAGTTCGCCGTGCTGGACGACGGCCGGGTCGCCGTTCGCAACGCGGCCGACCCGGACGGCCCGGTGCTCGTCTACACCCCCGCCGAGATCTCCGCGTTCGTCGACGGCGCCAAGAAGGGCGAGTTCGACGACATGCTGGGCTGAGCGCTCACGGCAGCAGCGCGTCCGCCTCCCGCCACATGCCGGCGACCACCTCGGCGGCCGGCCGGGTCGTCGCCCGCGCCGCGGCCTGCCCGGCCCAGTGGTTGACCCGGTCCAGCAGGCCGGGCTCGCCCGCCCGGTACCGGGCCACCAGGCGTCGCTGGTGCGGGTAGGGCGCGGGGGCCGGGGCGTCCGGCCCGGCCCAGGCCCGGACGTAGCCGGTCGGGACCGCCCGGGCCAGCCGGCCGGTGTACGCGCGGGTGGTCACCGTGTCCTCCGGCGCCAGGCCGTCCAGCCCGGCCGCCCACGCGGCGTCGATCCCCGCCTCGGGTGTGCGCAGCAGCGCCGTCCCGACCTGTACCGCACTCGCACCGAGGGTCAGCGCGGCGGCCACCGACCGGCCGTCGGCGACCGCACCGGCGGCCACCACCGGCACCGACAGCGCCCCGGCCAGCCACGGGAGCAGCGCGAACAGCCCGACGGTCGTGCCCTCGGCGTCCCCGGGACGGGTGCTGCCGCGGTGCCCGCCCGCCTCCATCCCCTGCGCGACGACGACGTCCGCGCCGGCCCGCTCGGCGGCCAGCGCCTCGTCCAGGGTGGTCGCCGTCGCGAACCAGGCGATCCCGGCGGCGTGCGCGGCGGCGACGTGCCCGGCCGGGAGCAGGCCCATGATCGTCGAGATGGCGGTCGGGCGGGCGTCGATCACCGCGCGGACCTGCTCGTCGAGGTCCGGGGCCGGGCCCGGGACGGGACCGGCGGTGCCGCCGAGCCGGTCGAGGAACGCCGCCTGGGCGTCCGTACCGGGTTCGGCGGGCGGGTCCGGGATCCACACGTTGAGCTGGAACGGCGCGTCGCCTGCCGCCTCTCGGTAGCGCCGGGCCCAGTCCGCGATCGCCGCCGGGCCGTCGTTGACCACGCCGGCGGCGCCCATCCCGCCCGCGGCGGCCACCGCCGCCGCCAGCCCCGGCGGGCACGCGCCCGCCATCGGCGCCTCCAGTACCGGCACCGTCAGGCCGAACCGGGTGCAGAAGGACCGGGCCCGCTCGCGTGCGCTCACCCCGGCGAGTCTGCCCGTTTCCCGCTGGACCTTCCGCGCCACCCGGGGAAGGATCGGCCGGGTCCGTCCGGCCCGAAGCAGATCGGAGCCAGCTCCCCGCATGACCGGCCCGTCGTTCCTGGAACAGCTGCGTGCACACGCCCCCGAGGCGCTGCCTGCCAACCTGCCCCGCGATCCCGCGCAGCGGGTCCCGCCCGACCTGCGGGCCCCGCACGGGACCACGATCATCGCCTTCACCTGGGCCGGCGGGGTGCTGCTCGCCGGCGACCGCCGGGCCACTGCGGGGAACCTGATCGCGCAGAAGGACCTGGTCAAGGTCGTCGTCGTGGACGGCACCTCGGCCGCCGGGTTCGCCGGCTCGGTCGGGCACGCGCTGCTGATGCTCAAGCTGTTCGCGGCGGAGGTCGAGCAGTACGAGAAGGTCGAGGGCGCGCCGATCAGCCAGGACGGCAAGATCCGCAGGCTGTCGACGATCGTCCGGGAGAACCTGCCGGCCGCGATGCAGGGCTTCGTCGCACTGCCGCTCTACGTCGGCTATGACCCGGCCGATCCGGATCCGGAGCGGATCGTGACGTTCGACGCGTCCGGCAGCATCGCCCGCAACCGCTCCGGCTACGCGGGCATCGGCTCCGGATCGGACTTCGCGAAGGCGTCGCTGAAGAAGCTGCACCGGCCCGACCTGGACCGGGACGGCGCGATCTCGCTGGCGGTGAACGCGCTGTGGGACGCCGCCGACGACGACACCGCCACCGCGGGCCCGGACCTGGTCCGCTCGCTGTTCCCGAATCTCGTCACGGTGACGGCCGAGGGCACCGCAGAGGTGGACGAGGTCGAGGTGGCGGCCGCGACCGAGGAGATGCTCGCCGAGCGGGCCCGGCGCCCCGGCGGCTGAGGTGGCCGGGCTGCTGCGCTGGCAGTTCGACCTGACCTGGGCGCTCTGCGAGTACCACCTGGAACGGCTGGCCGACGACGACCTGACCCGGGTCCCGGCGCCGCTGCACTGGACCGTGCACCGCGGACCGGACGGCTCCTGGACGCCGGACCTCCCGGCCGACGGCGACGCCGAGCCGGACCCGCCGCCTGCCCCGACCGGCGCCTGGATCGCCTGGCACCTGCTGTGGTGGTGGGGCACCGCGCTGGACGAGCTGTCCGGCGCGCCCCGCCGGGACCGCTCCGAGGTGACCTACCCGGGCGGCGCGGACGGCGTGGTCGCCGCACTGCGCGAGCTGGCGGCGGCCTGGACGGTGGCGCTCGACGGGGCCGATCTCGACCGGCCGGTGACGTTCCCGTGGCCGGCCGGGCACACCGTCGGGCACCTGATCGCCTGGGCGAACGCGGAGCTGATGAAGAACGTCGCCGAGCTGGGCCGGGAGCGGGTGGTGCGCGGCGCGGGCGGCTGAGCGCACCCGGGTTCGCAAGGTCCTCGTTATGCCCCGGGACCGCACGTGCATCCGGCAGGCTGTACCTCATGTCCACCCTGCGCTCGGTCGCGCCGGTCTTCTCCACCTCCGATCTCGGCCGGTGGCTCGACCACTACCGGGCGCTCGGCTTCGCCGTCGAGCGCTACGGCGACGAGTACGGCTTCGCGGTCCTCGACGGCGTGGAGCTGCACGTCACGGTGAACCCCGACCACGATCCGCGGCGCACCGCCGGCTGCGCCTACCTGCACGTCGACGACGCCGATGAGCTGCACGCCCGCTGGTCGACCGTGCCCGGTGGACGGGCGGTCGCCCCGGTGGACGCCTCCTACGGGCTGCGCGAGGGTGCCCAGATCGACCCGGACGGCAACCTGCTCCGCTACGGCTCGCCGCTGGCAGGCTGAGCCGGTCCGGGTCCGGGGCGGATCAGGCCTGCATCACCGGCGTGTCCGCTCCATCCGGTCGAGCACGACCAGCGTGCTCCCGGCCGCCACGACGACGATCAGCGGCGGGACCCACGGCGCCGGACCGGTGACGCCCAACGGCCCCCACAGCCCCACCCGTCCGGTGACCAGGAACATGACCAGCGGGGCGATCCCGAGGGTCAGCCCCACCAGGCCGACGACGTTCTGTGCTGCCTTCATCCTGCACCTCCCTGTTGGAATGCAGTCGCATTGCAACAGTGCTCCGGCGCCCTCGTCAATGCGATCGCATTGCTACGATGCCGTCGTGCCCCGCTCCGTGGACCACGACGCCCGCCGCTCCGAGATCGCCGACGCCGTGCTCGCGCTCGTCGCCCGGGCGGGCACCGAGGCGGTGTCGCTGCGCTCGGTCGCGACCGAGGCCGGGATCTCGATGGGCCGCGTGCAGCACTACTTCGCGAGCAAGGACGCCCTGCTGCTGCACGCGCTCGACCGCTCGCACCGCCGGATGGAGCACCGGATCGAGGAGCGGGCCCGCTCCGGCCCGCCCACCCCGAGGGCGGCGCTGGCGACGATCCTCGACGAGCTGCTCGGCGCGCATCCCGAGTCCCGCGACGCCATCCGGATCCACGCCGCGTTCGCCGCGCGTGAGGTCGACGAGCGGGCCCGCGCGATCCTCACCGACGGCGACGCCGAGATCCTCGGCCTCGCCGTGCAGGTCGCCGCCGCCGCCGGCTCCCCCACCCCGGAGGACGACGGCTACGCGCTGCTCGCGCTCGCCGGTGGCCTGGGGCACGACGTCGCCCTGCACGGCGCACCGGTCGACCGGGCCCGCCGGGTGCTGGCGGCGATGCTGGACCGGCTCGCGCCCGACCGATAATCGCTGGTCGCTGCGATCCCGACCGGCGAACATCGGCCCCGATGAGCTTCGTACCGATGGACTTCGACCCGTTCACCAGCTTCGGCCCCGAGGTGGCCGGGCGCTACGACGACGCCCCACGCGGTGACGAGGAGGTCGCCGTCGCCCGGCTCGCAACCCTCGCCGGCGAGGGCCCGGTGCTGGAGTTCGCGATCGGCACTGGACGGCTGGCCCTCCCGCTCGCGGCGCGCGGCCTGCGGGTAGATGGGATCGAGCAGTCGCAGGCGATGGTCGACCGACTGCGCGCGAAGCCGGGCGGTGCAGAGCCGGAGGTGGTTCGCGGCGACATGTCGACCGTCGTGCTGGAGCGGCGATACCCGCTGGTGTTCATCGCGTTCAACTCCCTGATGAACCTCACCACCCAGGACGACCAGGTGCGCTGCGTCGCGAACGCCGCACGGCACCTGACGCGCGGCGGGGTCTTCGTCGTCGAGAACGTCGTACCCGACCCGATGTACCGGCTCGAACGGCGTGCCGGGGTCGACCAGTACGTGCAGGTGGGTGGGGTGTCGGCCACGGGTGTGCATCTCGACGTCGGCCGGTACGACCGGGTGACCCAGCGGGTGGACAAGAGCCACATCCGGATCTCCGGCGGCGGGATCACGACGAACGCGCTGGCGTTGCGCTACGTCTGGCCGAGCGAGCTCGACCTGATGGCCCGACTGGCCGGTCTGGAACTGCGCGAACGGCACGGCGGATGGTGCGGCGAACCGTTCACGGCGGGGAGCGGGATGCATGTGTCGGAGTACGGGCGCCCGGTGACCGTCCGCTGACCTTTGCGACGATCGTCCGATGCGTCCGTGGTTCCCGCTTCTCGCCGGATCGGTGTTCTACGCCGCCGCACTGCTCTGGGCCGCGACGGAGCTGCCGCCGGACGGCGTCCCGCTGCACTTCGACGCCGGTGGCACGCCGACCTGGTTCGGCACCCGCACCCAGTTCCTCGGTTTCGGCGCCCTGTTCGGCCTGTTCATGATCGGGACCGGGGCGGGTCTGTACGCGCTGGTCGCCCGGGGCCCGCTCGGTGCGGTCAGCGTGCCGCACAAGGAGTACTGGATGCATCCGAGGCGGGCCGGGCGACTGCGGCGGATGCTCGCCGAGGACATGGGCCGGTTGTTCGGCGCCGTCGTCGCCTTCCTCGCGCTGGTCCCGGTGGCCGCGGTGCACGCGACGCGGGTCGATCCGCCGCGACTGCCGGTCGGACCGGTGTGGGTCGCCGTCACGGTGCTGGTGCTGGGGATCGTCGCGTGGTGCGTCTGGCAGACCCGCTACCGCTACCGCCCGCCCGCCTGAGCGCCCTGCCTCGCACCCCTCCACTCGCCGAGATGCACCTCAGCGGGAATTGTCGATCTTCGCGGCCCGCTGACGTGCATCTCGGCGGGCGCCGGGGTGCGGCGCGGTGGGCGGGGTGCGGTGCGGCGCAGTGGCGCGGTGCGGCGCAGCAGTGCGGCGGGTCAGGCGGGGGTGCGGCGGGTCCGGTAGTGCAGGAACGTGAACCCGCCCGCGAGCCGCTGCTGCTCCACGAGCTCCAACCGGGCCCGGACGCCGTCGGGCAGCGCCCGCAACCCCCCACCGACCAGCATCGGGACCAGGTAGAGCTCGAGGTCGTCGACCAGCCCGGCCCGGATCGCGTCGGCGGCGAGGGTCGGACCGGAGATCGAGACGTCGCCCGGTGCGGTGTCCACGATCGCCCGGACCCGGGCCGGGTCGAGCTCGCGTTCCAGGGTGGTCCGCGCGGTGCTCACCGCGGTCAGGGTCCGGGAGAACACCACCTTGCTCGCGGCCCGCCAGGTGCGGGCGAACTCGAGATCGGTCGCCGACCGGCCCGAGGTGACGTCGGTTACGTCCTCCCAGGACCGCATCTCCTCGTACATCCGGCGGCCGTAGAGGTGGGTGTCGGCGTCGCGCTCGCGCTCGGTGATGAAGGCGACCACCTCGTCGTCGGGGAACGCCCAGTCGTAGCGGCCCTCGGCGTCGGTCAGGTAGCCGTCCGCCGACATGATCGTCGAGTAGCGCAGTCGCCCCATCGGTCCATCACACCTGGTGCGTCGCCCCGCTGCGATAGTCGGTGTAGGTGTAGGGGTTGTCGAGGATCTTGGTCTCCGGGATCTCCGGGTTCATCCCGGCCTGCCAGGCGTCCTCACCCATCGTCGCGCGCAGGTGCTCCACGGTGGACCCGACGGCGGCCCGGACGGCGGCCAGATCGACGTCGACCAGCCGGCCGTCGCGCTTCACGATCCGGCCGTTCACCAGCACCGTGTGCACGTCGGCGCGCTGCGCCTGGAACGCGACGTGCCCGTGCGGGTTGAGCAGCGGGAACGAGACCGGCGAGTGGTCGTTGCGGATCAGCACCAGATCGGCCTTCTTGCCGGTCTCGACGCTGCCCAGGTCGGACTCGCGGCCGATCGCGCGGGCGCCGCCGCGGGTCGCCCACTCGACGACCTGCTCGGCGCGCAGCGCGGAGTGGGTGACCGTGTCGCCGCGGGCGTGCGCCTCCAGGTGCTCGCGGGAGCGGTCGGCGCCGAGCGTCGCGCGCATCGCGGAGAACAGGTCGCCGCTCCACCACATCGAGGTGTCCATGGACAGCGACACGTCGATGCCGTGCTCGCGCAGCGCCCAGGTGGGCGGGTAGCCCTGCCCGGCGCTCTGCTCACTCTCGGTGGACACCGACACGGAGCCGCCGGTCGCGGCGATCCGCTGGTAGGAGTCGGTGCTCAGGGTCGCAGCGTGCACGTACACCGTCTCCGGGGTCATGAAGCCGTGCTCGTGCATGAGCCGGATGCCGTCGTCGTTGGTGGCGCCCCACACCCCGGCGTGCGTGGTGACCGGCACCCCGAGCTCGCGGGCGGCCTCGAAGGCGGGCTTCTCCGGGAACGCCGGGTCGCCGGTCACGTCGAAGGCCAGCTGGAAGCCGAGCATGTCGTCGCCCGGGGTGATCCGGCGCCCGACGAACTCGCGGAAGCCGGGATCGGCGGTCCAGTTCGCGGGCGCGTCCTGGATGTTGCCGTAGGCGAGGACGAACCGGCCGGCGGTGGCCTGCAGGGCGTCGACGGCGGCGTCGGCGTGCTGCGGCGTCTGCAGCCCGTGCGACCAGTCGACGGTGGTGGTGACGCCGGCCTCGAGCGCCTCCAGGGCGGCGAGCAGGTTGCCCGCGTGGACGTCCTGCGGACGGAAGATCTTGCCCCACTCCAGGTAGTTCCAGACGAAGTACTGGGTGAGCGTCCAGTCCGCGCCGTAGCCGCGCAGCGAGGTCTGCCACATGTGCCGGTGGGTGTCGATCATGCCCGGCATGACGATGCCGCCGGTCGCGTCGATCTCCTCGGTGCCCTCCGGCACGGCCAGGTCCGGCCCGATCGCGGCGATCCGGTCGCCGGTCACCAGGACGTCGTGGCCGGTCAGCACGGTCCGCTGGGCGTCCACCGTCAGCACGGTTCCGCCACGGAGGACGATCGAGTCGCTCATCGGGGTGCTCCTTCACTGTCCACACTGATCGGACGGACGTCCGCTACGCGGACAGGCTCCGGCCGGGTCACTCTGGCGCAGACCGCTTGCGGTGTCAACGGACGCCCGGCGGCCCCGGCGCACGCACGGGAGACGCCCGTCCGCAGAGCGGACAGGACCGGCTAACGTGGGCGGCCGGACGGCGGACGAGGGGGAGCCCATGCCACGTGAGGGAACCGGGCCGGACTTCATCGAGGCCCTCGCACGCGGGCTGGACGTGATCACCGCGTTCCAGCCGTCCCGGCCGGAGATGACGCTGGCCGAGGTCGCGTCCGCCACCGGGCTCGCCCGGCCGACCGCGCGCCGGATCCTCATCACGCTGACCGAGCTGGGCTACGTCCGCAGCTCCGCCCGGGGTTACCTGCTCACCCCGCGGGTGCTGGAGCTCGGCGTCGCCTACGTCCGCTCGACCGGCCTGTGGGAGATCGCCCGCCCGCACCTGGAGCAGCTCGTCGAGCGGACGAACGAGTCCTGCTCGATCGGCCAGCTGGACGGCTCGGACATCGTCTACGTGGCCCGGGTCGCGGTGCCGAAGATCGTCACGCTGGCGGTCCAGATCGGCACCCGGTTCCCGGCGCTGCCGACCTCGCTGGGGAAGGTGCAGCTCGCCGCGCTGTCCGCGGACGAGCTGGACCGGGTACTGGCCGAGCCGAGCCGGTCCGGGCTGACCCCGCGCTGGCAGCCCGACCGCGCCGAGCGCGACACCGAGCTGCGGCAGGTCAGGGCGCGCGGCTGGGCGCTCACCGACGAGCAGCTCGCGCCCGGCATCCGGTCGGTCGCCGCCCCGCTGCGCGACGGCGAGGGCCGGGTGATCGCCGGCGTCAACGTCAACTGCCACGCGGCCGAGACCCCGCTGGAGACCCTGCTCGAGCACCATCTCCCGCTGCTGCTGCAGACCGCGGGCGAGATCAGCGCCGACTTCGCCCGGCTGGCGACCGTGCCGCACGTGACGGTGCCCGCCCCGGCTTGACCACGATCTCCTCCGGCGCCACGATCGGCATGAGCGGACAGTTGTCCGTATCGCGATCAGCACGGAGGATCTCATGGCCGACCCCGGAGCACCGGAGCCAGGCGGCGGACCGCTGTCGGGCATCCTGGTGGCCGACTTCTCGCGGATCCTGGCGGGGCCGTACGCGACCATGCTGCTGGCCGACATGGGCGCCGACGTGATCAAGGTCGAGGGCCCGGCCGGCGACGACACCCGCTCCTGGACGCCTCCCGAACGCGACGGCGAGTCCACCTACTACCTCGGCATCAACCGCGGGAAGCGGTCGATCGCGCTCGACCTGCGCGACGACGACGACCGGGCCGACGCCCAGGAGCTCGCCCGCCGCGCCGACGTCGTCATCGAGAACCTGCGGCCCGGCGGGATGGCCCGGTTCGGGCTCGATCACGCCGCCGTCGCCGCGACCAATCCGGGCGTCGTCTACGCCTCGATCTCCGGGTTCGGCTCGGGAGCGGGCGCGCACGTGCCCGGCTACGACCTGATGGTGCAGGCGATGTCCGGGCTGATGAGCCTCACCGGCGACCCGGACGGGCCGCCGTTCCGGGCCGGGATCTCGGTGTTCGACGTGATGGCGGGCAATCACGCGACGATCGGCATCCTGGCCGCGCTGCGGCACCGCGACCGCACCGGCGAGGGCCAGCACGTCGAGGTGAACCTGCTGTCGTCGGCACTGACCGGTCTGGTGAACCACAGCTCGGCGTGGGTCGCGTCGGGCACCGTGCCCTACCGGATGGGCAACGCGCACCCCAGCGTCTTCCCGTACGAGCCGCTGCCCACCGCCGACGACGACATGATCGTCGCCGCCGGCAACGACCGGCAGTTCGGCAAGCTCTGCGAGGTGCTCGGCATCCCCGGCGTCGCCGAGGACCCGCGGTTCGCCCGCAACGCCGACCGCACCGCGAACCGGGAGGCGCTGCGCCCGATCCTCACCGAGCGGCTCGCCGAGCGCGGTGCCGTCGAATGGTTCGAGCTGCTCACCGACGCCGGCGTGCCGTGCGGGCCGATCCAGACCATCGACGGCGGGTTCGCGATGGCCGAGCGGTTCGGCCTGGAGCCGGTCGTCGAGGTCGGCGACGGCGAGCGCGCGATCCCGACGACCCGGCACCCGATCCGGTTCTCGACCACCCCCGCGGTGTACCGCCTCCCCCCGCCGCAGCTCGACGAGCACGGCGCCGACCTGCGGAAGTGGCTGAGCGAGAGATGAGCGACCGGATCTACGAGACCGCGCTGGGCGCGTCCGACAAGGACAGCATCACGCTGCTCGGGCACGATCTCGCGAACGACGTGATGGGCGAGGTCGGGTTCGGCGAGCTGGCGTTCTGGCTGGCCACCCAGCGGCGTCCGGCCCGGGGTGAGACGCGGGTCTTCGAGGCCGTGCTCGCCGCGCTGGCCGATCACGGGTTCACCCCCACCGCGATCGTCACCCGGCTCACCCACCTGTCCGCACCGGACTCGGTGCAGGGCGCGCTGGCCGCCGGGCTGCTCGGCGGCGGATCCCGGTTCCTCGGCGTCACCGAGGACTGCGGCCGGTTCCTGCACGACCAGCTGCCCGCCGAGCATCCGGTCGACGACGCCGGCTGGGACGCCGTCGCGCTGGAGATCGTCCGGGCGCAGCGGGCCGCGAAGCGGTTCGTCCCCGGCCTGGGCCACCACGTGCACAAGGACGGCGACCCGCGCACCCCGCGGCTGTTCGCGATCGCCGAGGAGGAGTGCCTCACCGGCCCGCACCTGCGGCTGTTCGCCGCGATCGGCCGGGTGCATCCCGAGGTGCTGGGGCGGACGCTGCCGCTCAACGGCGCCGGGGTCTGCGGCGCGGCGCTGGCCGATCTCGGCCTGCCACTGGAGCTGCTGCGCGGTTTCGCGCTGCTCGCCCGCACCGCGGGACTGGTCGGGCAGCTCGCCGAGGAGCTGCGCAATCCGGTCGCGAACGACATCTTCCTGTCGGTCGACCTGAACAACCGCTCCGTCGACCCCCGTCCGTACCGACCCGAGGAGCTGCAGTGACATCGCAGTCGACGCAACCCGCCACCGTCACCGTCACCGTCACCGTCACCGAGGACACGATCACCGACGTCGCCGCCGCGCGCTGGGCGACCGCGCACGACCCGCGCACCGCCGAGCTGATGACCGCCCTGGTGCGGCACCTGCACGCATTCGCCAGGGAGACGCACCTGACCGAGGCCGAGTGGATGGCCGCCGTGCAGTGGCTCACCGCGACCGGGCAGATCAGCGACGAGAAGCGCGAGGAATTCATCCTCGCCTCCGACGTGCTCGGCCTGTCCATGCTCGTCGTCCAGCAGAACCACCGGTTCGACCCGGCGGCCACCCCGGCGACCGTGCTCGGCCCGTTCCACATCGACGGCTCGCCGGACCGCGACTTCGGCCAGGACATGTCCGACGGGCTGCCCGGCGAGCTGCTCTTCGTGCACGGCACCGTCCGGTCGCTGGACGGCACGCCGGTGCCCGGGGCGGTGCTCGACGTCTGGCAGTCCGACTCCGACGGCGCCTACGAGGCCCAGCTCGACGTCGACGAGGCCCGGCTGCGCGCCAAGTACGCCACCCGCCCGGACGGCAGTTACTGCGTGCGGACGATCGCCCCGCTCGGCTACGCGATCCCGATGGACGGCCCGGTCGGCGCGCTGATCTCCGGCACCGACATCAGCTACTACCGGCCGGCGCACATCCACTTCCTGATCGCCGTGCCCGGGTTCGAGCCGCTGATCACCCACCTGTTCCGGGAGGGCGCCGAGTACCTGGACTCCGACGTCGTGTTCGGTGTGAAGCGGGAGCTGGTCGTCGGCTTCACCGAGCACGGCCCCGGTCCGACGCCGGACGGCGGCCACTCGGACCGGCCGTGGCTGGAGGCCCGGTACGACTTCGTCCTGCAGCCGGCCTGATCGTGCGCCGGGTACTCGTCGAACGGCCGGGCGAGCCGCCGGTGGTGCGGGACGGTCCGGTCCCCGATCCGGGGCCCGGCGAGGTCGCGGTCGAGCTGCTGGCCGCGCCGATCACCCCGCTCGACCTGCTGTGCGCGTCCGGCAGGTCGTACTTCGGTGCGCCCGCGACGCCGTACGTCCCCGGCGTGCAGGGGGTCGGCCGGGTGGACGGCCGGACCGTCTGGTTCCCGACGACGGCCGGGATGCGCCCCGGTGACGGCAGCATGGCCACGGTCGCCACCGCCGTTGCCGAGGACCTGGTGGAGCTGCCCGACGCCGCCGATCCGGTCGCCGTCGCCGCGGCCGGGCTGTCCGCGGTCGCCGCGCACGCCTGCCTGCACGCCCGCGGCGGCCTGGTCGCCGGGGAGACGGTCCTGGTGCTCGGCGCCGGCGGGGTGGTCGGCCTCTCCGCGGTGCGGTTCGCCCGCGCGGCCGGGGCACGGGTGGTCGCCGCCGCCCGCTCCCCCGTCGCCCGGGCGCGGGCCGGGGCCGCCGGCGCGGACGTGCTGGCCGGCCTGGACGGCGATCTCGACGAGCTGACCGCGAGCCTCGCCGACGCCTGCGGCGGAGCGGCCGATCTGGTGCTCGATCCGCTGTTCGGGATCCCCGCCGCGGCGGCGCTGCGCACGCTGCGCCCGGGCGGCCGGATGGTGCACCTGGGCAGCTCGGCCGGGGACACCAGCCCGATCGACTCGGCGACGCTGCGCAGCAGGTCGCTGCGGGTGATCGGCTATACGAACAACGAGCTGTCGGCCGCCGAGCGGGCCGCCACCCTGCGCGCGGTCGCGACCGCCGTCGCCGACGGGACCCTCGATCTCCCACACGAGCGCAGGCCGCTCGACGACGCGGCCGCCGGCTGGCAGCGGCAGGCCGCCGGGGCACCGGACGGGCGGATCGTGCTGGTCACCTGACGCCGCACCGCGCGCCGACGGCGGCCGGCCGCACCCCGGCGGTGCGTAGGATCGCCGCCGAGCGAAGGAGTGTCATGGAACGGCTCGCCGACCAGCCCAGCAAGGCCGACCAGCTCACCGTCGCCGTGCGCGACGCGATCCGCAGCGGCGAGCTGACACCCGACCGCCTCTACTCGGCGCAGGAGCTCGGCGAGCTGTTCGGCGTCTCCCGGACTCCGGTCCGGGAGGCCCTGCTGAAGCTGGCGAACGCGGGCCTGGTCCGGATCGAGCGCAACCGCGGTGCCCGCATCGTGCACAGCACCGAGGCCGACGTCACCGAGGTCTCGACGCTGCGGCTGCTGCTGGAACCTGCCGCGACCGGCCGCGCCGCGGCCGACCCGGACTTCCCGGCCGCCGAGCTGGCCGCGACGCTCGACCGGATGCGCACGCACGCCGCGGAGCCCGAGGCGTTCTTCCGGGCCGACTGCGACTTCCACGACGTGATCATGCGGGCCGGTGGGAACCGGCGCCTGGCCGACATCGTGCTGTCCCTGCGGGACGCGATCGCGCTGCAGGGCAGGCGCAGCATGCCGGGCGTGCGGGATGCCGAACAGATCATCGCCGAGCACCGCGCGGTGGCCGACGCGGTCGCGAGCGGCGACCGCGAGCGGGCGAGCGCGGCGATGCGCGCGCACCTGCTCAGCACGGCCGACGCGCTGAGCGGGGACCCGGCCGGGTGGCGGCGGGAGTGGGAGCGCTGGGCCTGAGCGCGGCGCGCGGCACGATGCTGCTTACTACTCAGTAGCATGTAACGTGCAAGTGGCAGGTGACCACCACGCGAGAGGGGCCGGGCATGCTCGACGTCGACACCGGTACGGCCCTGGCCGCGGCACTGCACCGGCACGGCCTGGAGTACCGCGACGACCCCGGCACCCGGGCGATGTACGCCACCGACGCCTCGCTCTACCGGATCCCGCCGCGGGGCGTGGTCCGGCCCCGCTCCGCCGACGACGTCCTCGCCGTCCTCGCCGTCTGCCGCGAGCTCGGCGTGCCGCTCACCGCCCGCGGCGCCGGCACCTCGGTGGCCGGCAACGCGATCGGCCCCGGCCTCGTACTGGACTTCAGCCGGCACATGAACCGGGTGCTCTCGATCGACCCGGAGGCCCGCACCGCGGTCGTCGAGCCGGGCACCGTGCAGGCCACCCTGCAGGCCCGGGCGGCCCGGCACGGGCTGCGCTTCGGCCCCGACCCGTCGACGCACACCCGCTGCACGATCGGCGGCATGATCGGCAACAACGCCTGCGGCGCCCGCAGCCTGGGCTACGGCCGCACCTCCGACAACGTCGCCGGGCTGGACCTGGTCACCGCGTCCGGCGCCCGGCTCGGCACCGGGTACGACGCGGCCGGCCGGCCCACCGTCACCGGCGACACCGGCCTGGTGCCCCGGCTGCGAGACCTGATGGCCGGGTTCCTGGCCGTCGGCCGCACCGAGTTCGACCGGTTCGGCAGGCAGGTGTCCGGCTACGCCGTGCAGCACCTGCTCCCCGAACGGTTCGACCTCGGGCAGGCACTCGTCGGCTCCGAGGGCACCCTCGGCGTACTGACCGGGGCGACCGTCCGGCTGGTCCGCGACCCCGCGCACCGGGTGATGGTGGCGCTGGGCTTCGACGACATCGTCGCCGCGGGCGAGGCCGCCCCGCTGGTCGCGGGGTACCGGCCGACCGCCTGCGAGGGGCTCGACTCCCGGCTGGTCGACGTCGTCCGCACCCGGCGGGGCGCGGACCGGGTGCCGGACCTGCCGGACGGCCGGGCCTGGCTGTTCGTCGAGCTCGCCGGGGACGACCGGGACGAGGTCATGGACCGGGCGGCCACGCTCGCCGGGTCCGGGATCTCCGCGCGCACCCGGATCGTCGACGATCCGGCGGTCGCCGCGCCGCTGTGGCGGATCCGGGAGGACGGCGCCGGGCTCGCCGGGATCGCCCCGTCCGGCAAGCGCGCCTGGGCCGGCTGGGAGGACGCCGCCGTCCCACCCGGCTCACTGGGCGCCTACCTCGCCGAGTTCGACGAGCTTCTGGCCGCCCACGAGCTCACCTCCGCCCCGTTCGGGCACTTCGGCGAGGGCTGCATCCACGTGCGGCTGGACTTCCCGTTCGACCGCGCGGACGGCACCACCGCGTTCCGCGACTTCCTCGCCGCCGCTGCGAAGCTGGTCGCGAAGTTCGGCGGGACGCTGTCCGGCGAGCACGGCGACGGCCGCGCCCGCAGCGCGCTGCTGCCCACGATGTACTCGCCGGAGGCGTTGCGCCTGTTCGGCGGCATGAAGGCGGTCTTCGACCCGGACGGCCTGCTCAATCCCGGCGTGCTCGTCGACCCGGATCCCGTCGACCGCTCGGTGCGGCTCACCGCCGAGCTCCCGCTGGTCGGCTCGCGCGGCTTCCGGTTCGACCACGACGGCGGCGACCTCGGCAACGCCGTGCACCGGTGCACCGGGGTCGGCAAGTGCCGCGCCGACAACTCCGGGCACGGCGGCCTGATGTGCCCGTCCTACCTGGCGACCCGCGAGGAGAAGGACTCCACCCGCGGCCGGGCCCGGGTGCTGCAGGAGATGATCCGCGGCGAGCGGACCGACTGGCGGGCGCCCGAGGTGCACGAGGCGCTGGACCTCTGCCTGTCCTGCAAGGGCTGCACCTCGGACTGCCCGACCGGGATCGACATGCCCAGCTACAAGTCCGAGGTGCTGCACCGCGCCTTCAAGGGCCGGATCCGGCCGCGGTCGCACTACTCGCTGGGCATGCTGCCGCGCTGGGCCCGGCTGGCCGGGCTGGCACCGCGGCTCGCCAACCGGGCGGCGACGCTGCCCGGGATCGGCCGGCTGATGCTCCGGGTGGCCGGTGTGGACACCCGGCGCTCGATCCCGGCGTTCGCGACGACGCCGTTCCGCCGCTGGTGGCGGCGCACCGGCTCGGCCGCGGCCACCGGCGGCACCCCGGTGCTGCTGTTCACCGACAGCTTCACCGAGGGCTTCTCCCCCGCCGCCGCGCAGGCCACCGTCGCGCTGCTGCGCCGCGCCGGATTCGAGCCGCAGGTCCCCCGTCGTCAGCTCTGCTGTGGACTGACCTGGATCTCCACCGGCCAGCTCGACGCCGCCCGCCGGATCCTGAGCCGCACCACCGGCGAGCTGGCCGCGGCGACCGCCGCCGGGATCCCGATCGTCGGGCTGGAACCCTCGTGCACCGCGGTGCTGCGCAGCGACGCCGTCGAACTGCTGGGCACCGACGACGCCCGGGCCGTCGCCGGCAACACGTTCACCCTCGCCGAGTTCCTGTCCCGGCAGGACGACTGGACCCCGCCGGACCTGTCCGGGACGACGGTCGTCGCCCAGCCGCACTGCCACCATCACGCCGTCATGGGCTGGGCGGCCGACCGGGCGCTGCTGATCCGGGCCGGGGCGTCGGTCCGGGCGCTGTCCGGATGCTGCGGGCTGGCCGGGAACTTCGGCGTCGAGGCGGGGCACTACGAGGTGTCGGTGGCGGTCGCGGAGCAGAACCTGCTGCCCGCGCTCGACGCCGAGCCCGACGCCGTCGTGCTGGCCGACGGGTTCTCCTGCCGTACCCAGATCACCGACCTGCGCGGGCGCCCCGCGGTGCACCTGGCCGAGCTGCTGCTCGACGGCCGGGTCACGGAGACGACGGCGCGGGGCTGAACGCGGTCCGCACCGCGAACCCGCCGAGCACGGTGCCGGCGATCCAGCGCTGGACGGTCATCGCCCGCGGCCGCGCGGCCAGGAACCCGGACACCGACGCCGCAGTGAGGACGATCAGCGCGTTCACCGCGACGGCGACGACGATCTGGGTGGCGCCGAGCTGGAGCAGCTGGCTCCACGCGGCGCCGTCGGCCGGGCTGAGGAACTGCGGCAGCAGGGCGGCGTACATCAGAGCGATCTTGGGGTTGAGCAGGTTGGTGAGCAGCCCCATCCCGAACAGCCGCGCGTCCGACTCGGGCGCGAGATCGCGCGCCTGGAACGGCGAGCGGCCGCCGGGGCGCAGCATGGTCCAGGCCAGCCACGCCAGGTACACCGCTCCGGCGATCTTCACCGTGGTGTACGCGGCCGGGACGGCGGCGAACAGCGCCGACAGACCGGCCGCGGCGGCCACCAGGTAGCACAGGAACCCGGCCGCGGTACCCGCCAGCGACACCAGCCCGGCGCGGCGGCCCTGCGAGATCGCCCGGGAGGTCAGGTAGATCATGTTCGGCCCCGGCGTGAGGACCATGCCGAGTGCGATCACGACGACACCCAGTACCGCGGACAGCTCGATCACGGCTCGACCCAAGCACGCCCGCCCGGCGGCTGACCACTGGATTCCCGTCCGGCTGGAGTGATGCATGTCGCAACGACCGGAGGAGTCGGACGTGGCCGGGCCCAGGTCCTGCACGAGTTCACCGTGGACGGCTCCGGGTACCTCTACGACCGGGAGCGCCCGGCCGGGCTGCGCGAACACGGCCGCCTGCCGGTCGTCTGCGTCGAGGACGACGCCCGGATCATCCACGCCGCCGCGCAGCGATCGCCCCGGCGTGAGCACCGGATCCGCTCCGGTGGCGGCCGTCTGCGCCGGCTCCTGGGTTTCCCCGGGTACGACGCGCGCCGCGGAGGAGGCCACCATCAGCACCGAGCAGGGTGGCGCCACCGCTCTCGGACCGGCCCGGTTCGGTCGCGCGGTCGAGCGCGACGACGGCGCCGGCTTCCCCTTCTACGACGGGACGCCGGTCGGGGTGTCCACCGGCCGCTGGCTCGCACTGTGGTCCGCCTGCCCGGTCGCCTTCCTCGTCCTGTCCCTGGTCCCGCTGGTCGGCCCGTCCGCACTGGTCCGGCAGTCCGCGTTCACCGCGATCATGCTGGGTGCGCTCGGGTGGGCCACCGGCCGCGGCCGATCGCCGAGGCCGTGCTCGCGACCGTGGCGGACCGACCGGTCGGGTTCGCGCTGCACTACCCGGCGTACAGCACGGTCCTCGGCCAGGAGGGCATCCACCACCTGGAGGACCTCTACGTCGAGCCGGGGCACCGTGGGCGCGGGATCGGCGAGGCCCTGCTCGGGCACTTCGCCCGGCTCGCCGTCGAGCGCGGGTGCGGGCGGCTGGAGTGGTGGGTGCTGCACAGCAACGACGGCGCGATCCGGTTCTACGAGCGGTTGCGGGCACGTGGCCTGGACGAGATCGGGGTCATGCGCCTGGACGGGTCCGCGCTCGAACGGCTCGGCCGCGGGTGAGCGGTCAGAACATGCCGTTGTCGTTCGCCGATGTGTCCGGGACGACCTGCAGTACGTCCCAGTGCTCGACGACCTTCCCGTCGTCGTCGACCCGGAAGATGTCGATACCCGCGTAGTCCTCGCCGCCCGGCCAGCTCTGGTGACAGTGCAGCACCACCAGGTTCCCCTCCGCGACGACCCGGACGAACCGCACCGACTTGCCCGGGTACTCCGCCGCCATCCGTTCGAAGTAGTCGATGAACGCCTGCTTGCCGTCGGCGACGTGCACGTTGTGCTGGATGTAGGTCGCCCCCGCGTAGCGCTCGATCGCCTCGGCCGGCCGGCTCCGGTTGAACATCAGGTCGTAGAACGCCCGGACGTTGTCCTTGTTGCGCTGCAGGTCGGTGTCGGTCACGGCGCGCTCGCCTCCGGTGCAGGAGTGGGTAGGACGGCCCAACCCCGGCGCGGTCACGTTCATTCCACGGCGCGCGGAGTCCAGCCCGCGCCCCCGGTGATCGCCAGTTGTGGAGCGGGACACCCGACTCCCGGGTGCAGCACTCCACAACCGGTGATCACGACGGACCGGCGCCCTCCGGCGAAACGGGTGGGGCGACGCCCCCGCACCTGCGAGGATGCCGGCATGTCGACGCTGAGGACCGTGGGACGGCTGACCGGCTGGGCGTGCATGGCGATCGGCGGGATCCAACTCGTCGGCGGGGTGCGCGGCGAGCCGGGCATGACCGGTGACGCGACGGTGGACTCGCACGTCCGCTTCATGGGTCCGGTGTTCGCCGGCTACGGCCTGGCCTGGCTCGACGCCACCGCCGACGACGAACCGGACCTGGACCGGCTGCGGATCCTCGCCGGATTGATGGCGCTCGGCGGCGTCGGGCGGCTGGTGACCCGCGCGACCCGGGGCCGGCCGCACCGGTTCCACGACGCGCTGCTCGCCGTGGAGCTCGCCGCCCCGGTGGTCACGGAGGTGCTGGGCCGGCGCGAGCGGGCCGCGCGCCGGTGACCGGGCGAACCCGCTGCTCAGGCGCATAGGGTCGACGCCGGATCTGGTGCCCCCGGTGGGATCCGAACCCACACCGGTAACCCTTTAGTGGGAGGCACGGCGCCCGCTCGCCGAGGCACCTGACCAGCGCGAACGTGTGCGCGGGTCAGCCTCGCCGCCGTACTTCGACACGTACTCGGCATGACGCTGCTCGATCCGCTCCCCCCGTCCCCCTCCTATAGGCCGATCTCCTCGTCGTGGTGACGAGGGCAAGGGTGGCGCAGCCATCGCGTAGCGACGCCGCAGGCGCCCTTGCGGCCGGCACCGCGGCATGGACCATGAACCGGTCGAGGGGGATCCAGCAGTTCCATTACATCGCCATACCTAGCTAACATCGCTTTATGGCGATGAATTGCTGTCCTGACGTCGGCCCGGCGGTGGCCCTGTTCCGCTCGTTGGCCGATCCGGCCCGGCTGGCCATCGTGCTCCGGCTCGGTCAGGGCGAGGCACGTGTCGTCGATCTGACCCATCACCTGGGCCTGGCCCAGTCGACGGTGTCGAAGCACCTGGCGTGCCTGCGGGACTGTCGCCTCATCGATTCCCGCGCCGAAGGACGCCAGTCCTACTACCGCCTTGTGCGCCCGGAGCTGATCGATCTCCTGCGCAGCGCCGAGACGCTGCTGGCCGAGACCGGGGACGCGGTTGCCCTGTGCCCGAACTACGGCACCGTGGAGCCGGCCGAGGAGGAGGCGTCGTGACTCTGTCGCTCTCCGCCGACCGCCGCGCGGTACTTACGCACCGCATCCGCCTGCTCGTCGCGATCACCATCAGCTACAACGTCGTCGAGGCCGTGATCGCCATCGCCGCGGGCCACGCAGCCTCCTCGATCGCCCTGATCGGGTTCGGTCTGGACTCCATCATCGAGGTCAGCTCCGCCGCGGCCGTCGCCTGGCAGTTCGCCGGCCGCGACCCGGTCCACCGCGAACACATCGCCCTGCGGGTCATCGCGTGCTCCTTCTTCGCCCTCGCCGCCTACGTGACCGTCGAGGCACTGCGAGGCCTGTTCGGGGACGCGGAGGCGGACCGATCGACGGTGGGCATCGTGCTGGTCGCGATCAGCGTCGCGATCATGCCGTTCCTGTCCTGGGCCCAACGCCGCGCCGGGCACGAACTCGGCTCAGCCAGTGCCGTCGCCGACTCCAAGCAGACTCTGTTGTGCACCTACCTGTCGGCCGCAGTGCTGGTCGGGCTCGTCCTCAACGCTGCCCTCGGCTGGTGGTGGGCTGACCCCATAGCAGCCTTGGTGCTCGCGGTACTGGCTGTGCGCGAGGGTCTGAACGCGTGGCGAGGCGAGGGGTGCTGCGCCCCGCAACCCAGAACTGCCGGGGATACCGACGCGTGTTCGGCTGACTGCTGCCGCTGACGGCCGCCTTCTGGATTCGGCCCCGCCTGGTCGACGTGGGGCCGGTAGCCGAGCCACGGCCGCGAACGGGCCGGAGGTGTAGTGAGCGAGCGACGGGGCCGGCTGATGCTTGACGTTCCGGTCTCACCCGGTGCTTGACGTTCGGGCCTGATCGGCTTTCCTGTCCACTGTCCGTACTGGTCAGCGGGTGGTGGGAGGCCGGGATCGGTCCTGGTGGGCATGACCGTGGTCGAGCAGCGCTACCGCGCCGTGCTGGCCGTCGCGCAAGGCGAACCGCCCTACCAGCCGGACAACCAGATCACCACCTCGACGGGCGAACACGCTGGTCAGAGGCGTAGAGTCACGGTCGGAACGGGTGCCCCCGGTGGGATTCGAACCCACACCGGTAACCCTTTTAAGGGGCTTGCCTCTGCCGTTGGGCCACGGGGGCGCCACGCCAGCGTAGCCAGGCGGGGAGGTCGGCGATGGCGGGCACCGAGAAGGTGAACCTGCGCGGCGCCGCCGCGACCCTGCTGATGAGCCTCTACATGCGACGGCTCGACGCGCGTTCCCGCAGGCCAGTGCTCGGCGACCCGCACGCCGAGGAGGTCTACGACCGGATCGAGCACGACGTGCACGGCCTCTGGCAGGTCGCGGGCGACGCCGCCACCGTCGCTGCCCGGGCCGCCGTGCTGGACGGCTGGACCCGGGAGTTCCTGGGCACCGAGTCGCACGGCCAGGTGCTGCACCTGGGCTGCGGACTGGACAGCCGCCCGCTGCGGCTGGCGGTACCACCGACCGTCCGCTGGCTCGACGTCGACCAGCCCGAGGTGATCGACGTCCGGCGGCGGCTGTACACCTTCCCGGAGCACGTCGTGCAGGTTCCCGGCTCGGTCACCGGCGAGACGTGGTGGGAAGAGGTGGCCCCGGACCGGCCGACACTCGTCGTCGCCGAGGGTCTGTTCATGTACCTGCGGCCGGCCACCGTGCACGCCGTCGTCGACCGGGTCGTCGACGGGACCCGGCGGGCCGAGCTGGCCTTCGACGCCGTCTCCCCGTGGACGGTCACGATGTCCCGCTGGACCCCGACGTTCCGTGCCCTGGGCACCGGCTTCCGGTGGGCC
This sequence comes from Pseudonocardia sp. NPDC046786, assembly GCF_040645415.1. NCBI lineage: Bacteria > Bacillati > Actinomycetota > Actinomycetes > Pseudonocardiales > Pseudonocardiaceae > Pseudonocardia > Pseudonocardia sp. NPDC046786. The sequence continues at coordinate 213,847 of NZ_JBEYYF010000006.1, forward strand.
TGGAACCCGGCCGACTTCGCACACCGCCACTCCACGCTGCGCGAGCTCGACGACGTCGCGATCATCGACGAGCTGACGATCCGGCATCCTCGGGTGTGGCTGCGGCCGCTGCTGTCCGCCGCCGGGCACCTTCCGACGCTGCAGGACGCGATGCGCCTGCACCGCTTCACCACCCGCTGAGAGAGAAGGCCACCGACCGTGTCCGTCGTGCAGACCGTCGCGAGACCGTTCAACGCCGTCGTCGATGCCCTGTTGTGTTCCCCGCGGCTGCGCGGGCTGGTGCAGGGCCGGATGACGGTCCTGACCTACACCGGACGCCGGTCCGGCCGGGAGGTCCGTCTCCCGGTCGGCTACGAGCGGGGCGGCCCGGAGCGGGTGCTGGTGCGGGTCGGGCTGCCCGACCGCAAGTCGTGGTGGCGCAACTTCACCGGCGACGGGCATCCGGTCACGGTCCTGCTCGACGGCCGGGAGCGGGTGGGGCACGGCGTCGTCGTCCGCGACGCCGGCCGGGTCACCGTCGACGTCACACTGGAACCGTGAGCCGGTGAGGCCCTGACCGCGCGATTCCCGCCGGGGCGTGACTGGCGGGCGGGGTGAGCAGAGCAGCGCGCGATGTGAGCAGAGCAAAGCGAGGTACACACAGACCCCCTGCCTGCGGCGATGCCGTGCCGGCGGGGCGGTTACCAGGGCGCCGGGGAGAGCCCGGCGGCCCGGGCGGCGTCGGTGAGGACCTGCTCGAGCATCGCCGGGGTCAGGCGTCCGGTGAAGGTGTTCTGCTGGCTCACGTGGTAGCAGCCGAACAGCTCCAGCGGCGAGCGGTCGGGGCCGGACGGGCTCAGCGTCACCGAGGTTCCGTGCCCGAAGCGCGGCCTCGGCCGCGGGATCTCCCAGCCGGCCCCGGCGAGCACCGGTAGCAGCGCCTGCCAGCCGAACCCGCCCAGCACCATGATCGACCGCACGGTCGGGGCCAGCAGGTCCAGCTCGCGTTCCAGCCAGCTCCGACAGGTGTCCCGCTCGGCGGGGGTGGGCTTGTTCTCCGGCGGCGCGCAGTGCACCGGCGCGGTGATCCGGACGCCGTACAGCTCCAGGCCGTCACCCGCGTGGACGGAGGTCGGCTGCGACGCCAGGCCGACCGCGTGCATCGCGGCGTAGAGCACGTCGCCGCTGCGGTCACCGGTGAACATCCGGCCGGTGCGGTTCGCGCCGTGCGCGGCGGGGGCCAGCCCGACGACGAGCATCGCGGCGTCGGCCGGGCCGAAGCCGGGCACCGGGCGTCCCCAGTAGGCCTGGTCGCGGTAGGCGGCCCGCTTCTCCTCCGCCACCTGCTCCCGCCATTCGACCAGCCGCGGGCAGGCCCGGCACTCGGCGATCTGCCGGTCCAGCAGGGCCAGGCTCATGCGATCGAGCGCGCGATGCCGTCCAGGATGTCGTGCTCGGAGACGACCACGCGGTCGATCCCGGCGCGCGCGTGCAGCTCGTCGGCCAGCGCCTGCACGACCAGCGATCCGGCGCCGATCACGTCCACCCGGCCGGGGTGCAGCGCACCGTGCTTCTCGCGCTCCGCGCGCCGGGAGTGGATCAGCAGGTCGGCGACCCGGTGCAGCTCGTCGCGGGACATCGTCGACAGGTGCACCCTCTCCGGGTCGTAGCTCGGCAGCTCCTGGGCGATCCCGGACAGCGTGGTGATCGTCCCGGCGACGCCGACCCAGGTCCGGGCGCCCTCGACCGGCACCGACGCGAACGCCTCGGCCAGCACCTCGGCGGCGACCCGGCGGGCCTGCTCCACCTCGGACTCCGACGGCGGGTCCGACGGCAGGCAGCGCTCGGTCAGCCGGACCGATCCCATGTCCACCGACCGGGCCGCGGTGACCTCGGCGACGCCGTCGCGCAGCTCACCGACGACGACCTCGGTGGAGCCGCCGCCGACGTCGGTCACCACGAACGGGCCGTCGTCCGGGTCGAGATCGCCGACCGCGCCGACGAACGACAGCCGGGCCTCCTCGTCGCCGGTGATGATCTCCGCCTCGACGCCGAGGGTGTCGCGCACCATCGCGAAGAAGTCCTCGCGGTTGGCGGCGTCGCGGGTCGCCGAGGTGGCGACCATCCGGACCCGCTCGGCGCCCTTGCGGCGGGCCGCGACGGCGTAGTCGACGAGTGCGATGCGGGTCCGTTCCAGGGCCTCCGGATCGAGCCGGCCGGTCGCGTCGACACCCTTCCCCAGCCGGACGATCCGCATCTCCCGGTGCAGGTCGCGCAGCTCCTTGGCGCCGTCGAACGCCTCGGTCACGTCGGCGACGAGCAGGCGGATCGAGTTGGTCCCGCAGTCGATGGCGGCCACCCGCGACATCGGCACTCCCTGGGCTGGACGACCGGTCGCCGCCACCGTACGCGGAAGCCTGGAGCCGGACCCACCGGTCGAGTTACTCTCGGGTAGTGACGACGACGCACGCCCGGCCGGAGACGCCCGCCCCCGTGTCCGATCTCGGCACCCACGAGGTCACGAACCAGGTCCCGCTGCGACCGGACGGCGACCTGCTCGACACCGACCCGGCGCTGACCGAGGCGCTGGACCGGGAGGGCGGCGACCGGGCCGCGCTGGAGCGGCTGGCCGCCGTGGTCGGCACCGCGGCGCACCGCGAGCACGCCCGCGCCGCGAACACCCACAAGCCGGAGCTGCGCACCCACGACCGCACCGGGCACCGGATCGACGAGGTCGGCTTCCACCCGTCGTGGCACGAGCTGATGCGGGTGAGCGTCGAGCACGGCCTCGGCGCCGCCCCGTGGGCGGCCGCACCCGGCACCGGCGCGCACCTGACCCGCGCTGCCGGGTTCTATCTGACCTCGCAGGTCGAGCAGGGCCACCTGTGCCCGATCTCGATGACCTACGCCGCGGTCCCCGCGCTGCGGCACGCCCCGGAGCTGGCCGCCGCCTACGAGCCCGGGCTGACCGCCCGCAGCTACGCCCCCGGGCTCGCCGTCCCGGCCGGCAAGGCCGGCCTGCTCGCCGGGATGTCGATGACCGAGAAGCAGGGCGGCTCCGACGTCCGGTCCGGCACCACGGTGGCCGCACCGCAACCGGATGGCAGCTACCGGCTGACCGGGCACAAGTGGTTCACCTCGGCCCCGATGAACGACCTGTTCCTCACCCTCGCCCAGGCGCCCGGCGGGCTGACCTGCCTGGTCCTGCCGCGGGTCCTGCCGGACGGCACGCGCAACGCGATCCGGCTGCAGCGGCTCAAGGACAAGCTGGGCAACCGGTCGAACGCGTCGTCGGAGATCGAGTACACCGGCGCGGTCGGCTGGCGGATCGGCGACGAGGGCCGCGGCGTCCGGACGATCATCGAGATGGTCTCGATGACCCGGCTGGACTGCGTGCTCGGCGCCGCCGGGACGCAGCGGGCCGCCGTCGTCGAGGCCGCGCACCACGCCGCGCACCGGTCGGCGTTCGGCGCCCGGCTGATCGAGGCGCCGCTGATGCGCGAGGTGCTCGCCGAGCTGGCCGCGGAGACCGAGGCGGCCACCGTGCTGGCGATGCGGCTGGCCGGCGCGGTGGACCGCGGCGAGACGGCGCTGCTGCGGCTCGCGCTGCCGGTGTCGAAGTACCTCGTGTGCAAGCGGACCTCCGCGGTGGTGGCGGAGGCACTGGAATGCCTGGGCGGCAACGGCTACGTCGAGGAGTCCGATCTGCCCCGGCTGTACCGGGAGGCGCCGCTCAACTCGATCTGGGAGGGCGCGGGCAACGTCTCCGCGCTCGACGCGCTGCGCGCGATCACCCGCGAGCCGGACGCGGTCGACGCACTGCTCACCGAGATCGACCTGGCCGCCGGGCGGGACCCGCGCCTGGACGCGACGACCGCCGCGCTGCGCACCGAGCTGGCCGCACCGCAGGAACGCCGGGCCCGCCGGCTCGCCGAGCTGGCCGCGCTCGCGCTGCAGGGCTCGCTGCTCGTCCGGCACGCCCCGGCCGCGGTCGCGGAGACCTTCCTGGCGACCCGGCTGGACGCCGGCGGCCCGCTGCGCACGGCCGGGACCCGGCCCGGCGGGAGCACGGTGGACGCCGTGCTGGAGCGGGCGACCACGGCGGCCGGGGGCTTCTGAGGGGAGCCGATCACATCACGTCCGGCCCTCGCCGAGCAGCCATCGCAGCACCGGCACACCCGCGTCGGCCACCGAACCGTTCCGGTGACCGAACCGCACGGTGACCGGCGACTCACCCGGCGCAGTCGCCGTGCCGCCACCACGCGCCGAGCTCGTCGAGCGCCTCGTCGCCGAACGGGTTCACCCCGGATCCGGCGGCGAGCGCGTGCGCGACGTGCACGTGCAGGCACTTCACCCGGTCCGGCATGCCACCCGCGGTGACGTCCGGATGGGTGGCCAGCGGCTCGATCGCGTCCCGCTCCGCCAGGTAGCGCTCGTGCGCGGCCCGGTAGCGCCCGGCGAGCTCCGGATCGGTGGCGAGCCGGGCCTCCATCTCGCGCATCCGACCGTCGGCCTCCAGGGTCCCGATCCGGGACGCCAGGCGCGGGCAGGTCAGGTAGTACAGCGTCGGGAACGGGGTCCCGTCCGGCAGCCGGGGCGCGGTCTGCACGACCGCCGGATGCCCGGACGGGCAGCGGTAGGCGACCGCCAGGATCCCGCGCGGGGCCCGGCCGAGCTGCCGGGCGACGGCGTCGAGATCCGCCTGCGACGGCGGGCCGGTCTCGAGTCCGGGTGCGCGGATGACGGGATCGGGCTCGGGATCGGACTGCGGGCTCACCCCGTCATCGTCGCGGTTCGCCGGTGACGTCGTTCCACAGGGTGGTGAACCAGGGGACGCCGGGCTCGGCCTGCCCGTCGTCGACGACCGGTTCCGGCGGCGCCGGGAACTGCACGACGTAGGGCGTCTCCCCCGGCTGCACCATCCCGAGCCGGGTCCTGGCCTGGGCCTGCACCTCCGCCGGGTCGGACAGCCGGGCCCGGTCCGCGGACAGCCGGTCGACCTCGGCCTCCAGCGCCTGCTGCCGGTCGGAGACGGCGGCCAGCTCCTGGCGCTGGGCGACGTAGTTGTGCAGCGGGACCGCGACGGTCAGCGCCAGCGCGCACACCACGATCGCCAGGATCGCGGCGCGCTTGGTCGACGACAGCCCGAGCAGGCCGGTGGTCCGCGCGACGACCTCGCCCGCCTTCGACCGGGCCCGGGTCAGCCGCGGGCGGGCCGGCGGCGGCCCGGCCGGCCGGGAGCGCGCGGTGCCGTTACGGGTGCCCGACGGCGCGGTCCGCGGCTTGGCCGGGGCGCGACCCCGGCCGGTGCCGGAGGTACGCGCCCTGGCGTCGCGGCCACGGCTGCGCGTGTCCCCCACGGCGTCCTCCTCCCCCGGACCGGTACCGCTGCGTGTCCGTCACCCCCAGGATGCCGCCCGATCGGGCGTCGGTCCGGGTGCCGCGCCGAGGGAACCCGGCCCGGCACCCGGATCGGCCGCTCAGCCCTGGCCGGGCACCTGGTAGCGGGGGAACGCGAGCTCGCCGTTGTAGCGGGCGGCGTCGCCGAGCAGCTCCTCGATGCGCAGCAGCTGGTTGTACTTCGCGACCCGCTCGGACCGGGCCGGGGCGCCGGTCTTGATCTGGCCGCAGCCGGTGGCGACGGCCAGGTCGGCGATCGTCACGTCCTCGGTCTCGCCGGAGCGGTGGCTCATCATGCAGCGGTAGCCCGCGTTGTGCGCCATCGTCACCGCGTCGAGGGTCTCGGACAGCGTGCCGATCTGGTTCACCTTCACCAGCAGCGCGTTCGCGGCGCCGCGGGCGATGCCGTCCTCCAGCCGCTCCGGGTTGGTGACGAACAGGTCGTCGCCGACCAGCTGCACCTTGTCCCCGATCGCCTCGGTCAGCGCGACCCAGCCGTCCCAGTCGTTCTCGTCGAGCGGGTCCTCGATGGAGACCAGCGGGTAGGCGTCGACGAGCTCGGCCCACACCTCGGCGAGCTTGTCCGACGACACCTTCTTGCCCTCGAAGGAGTACTTGCCGCCGTCGTGGAACTCGGTGGCGGCGACGTCGAGCGCCAGCACGACGTCGGTCCCCAGGGTGTAGCCGGCCCGCTGCACGGCCGCCGCGATCAGGTCGAGCGCGCCGCGGGTGCCGCCCTTGACGTCGGGGGCGAAGCCGCCCTCGTCGCCCAGCCCGGTCGACAGTCCCTTGTCCTTCAGCTCCGACTTGAGCGCGTGGTAGACCTCGGCGCCCCAGCGCAGCGACTCCCGGAAGGTCTCCGCGCCGATCGGGGCGACCATGAACTCCTGCACGTCGACGGAGGTGTCGGCGTGCGCTCCCCCGTTGAGGATGTTCATCATCGGCACCGGCAGCACGTGCGCGTTGGAGCCGCCGACGTAGCGGAACAGCTCCAGGCCGGACGACTCGGCGCCGGCCTTCGCGACCGCGAGCGAGACGCCCAGCAGCGCGTTCGCCCCGAACTTCGACTTGCCCGGGGTACCGTCGAGATCGACCAGCCGTTGGTCGACGAGCCGCTGGTCGACCGCCTCGACCCCGACCAGCTCCGGCCCGATCTCGTCGAGGACGGCCGCGACCGCCTTCTCGACGCCCTTGCCGCCGTAGCGCTTCGGGTCCCCGTCGCGCAGCTCGACGGCCTCGTGCTCGCCGGTCGAGGCGCCGGACGGAACCGCGGCACGGGCCAGCGTGCCGTCGTCCAGCGCGACCTCGACCTCCACCGTCGGGTTGCCCCGTGAATCGAGGATCTCGCGTGCCCCGACCTGCTCGATGACCGCCACCGTCACTCCTTCTCGCATCGCCGGTCGTGTCCGGCGCCAGCGTAGTCACAGCGGCGTGACGCGGGAGGGACGCTTCCGTCACGGTCCCCGGTGTCAACCCCTCGCGTCGAACGTGGATCACACCTAACGTGGGGGTGACCATGAGCAGTCCACGCCCGAACCCCACGGACCCGGTCGCCGCGTTCCGCCGGGCGGACGAGCTGCTCTCCCGGCGCCGGCCGCTGGAGGCGCTGGACGCGCTGCGCACGGTGCTCGGCCCGGGCGGCTCGCCGGACGCCTCGGTGCACCTGCTCGCCGGTCGTGCGTACCTGGACTCGGCGCAGCTGCAGAAGGCCGAGGAGGCGTTCCGGCGGGTGATCGAGATCGATCCGGCCGACCACTACGCCCGCTTCGCACTCGGCAAGACGCTGCAGCGGCAGGGCCGGCTCGGCGAGGCGGAGACGTCGCTGAAGATGGCGTCGGCGATGGACCCGCGGCCGGAGTACCAGGAGGCGCTGGGCGAGGTCCGGGCCCGGATCGCGGTCGGCTCCGATCGGCACTGACCGGCACTGACCGGCACTGATCACCCGGGCCCAAGGTCCTGACCTGGGCCGAAGCGGACTCCACGGCCTCCGGGGATCTTCCGGGAGGAAGGACTCGCGACCCTGTTCCGGAGCGAAACGGCGAGGCTAGCCTCCACACCGGGCAGCGCATCCTGACCTCGCGACTGCCGTCACCACCGGGGGTCGGAGGCTCATGCTCGGGAACGCCCTGATCGGGCTGCGCGAAGGTCTCGAGGCGTCGCTCGTGGTGGCGATCCTGGTGGCCTTCCTGGTGCGCACCGGCCGCCGCGCCGAGCTGCCGCGGGTGTGGCTCGGGGTCGGCCTCGCGGTCGCCGTCAGCGTCGGGGTGACGCTCGGGCTGACCCTGACCCAGCAGGCGCTGACCTTCGAGGCCCAGGAGGCGCTCGGCGGTTCGCTGTCGATCATCGCGGTCGGCTTCGTCACCTGGATGATCTTCTGGATGCGCGCGCACGGCCGCACGCTGTCGGCCGAGCTGGAGGGGCGGCTGGACGCCGCGATCGGGATGGGCCGGTGGGCCGTCGTGCTGATGGCCGCGCTGGCCGTGGGCCGGGAGGGCCTGGAGACGGCGGTGTTCTTCTTCGCCGCGGCGCAGGCCGCCGGCGAGACGACCGGGCCGCTGATCGGCTTCCTGTCCGGGATCGCGGTCGCGGTGCTGCTGGCCCACCTGCTCTACCGCGGCGCGCTGCGGATCGACCTCGGCCGGTTCTTCACCGTGACCGGTTTCCTGCTGGTCTTCGTCGCCACCGGGATCCTCGCCTACGGTGTGCACGACCTGCAGGAGGCCGGGATCCTGCCCGGCCTGAACACGCTCGCCTTCGACGTCAGCGCCGCCGTCCCCGCCGACTCCTGGTACGGCACGCTGCTCAAGGGGATCTTCAACTTCTCGCCGCGGACGACCGTGCTGGAGGCCGTCGTCTGGTCGGTCTACGTCGTGGTCGTGCTGGCGCTGTTCCTGCGCCCGGCCCGCCGCTCCACCCGCACCACCACCTGAAACCCGGGAGAACCATGTCCACCGCCCCACGCACGGCCGCCGGCCTCGCATCCCTCGCCGCTGCCGCCGTGCTGGCCGGCTGCACCTCGACCGCCCCGCCCGCGGACACCGCGGGCGGCCCGATCACGGTGAACGCCACCGACACCGCCTGCGAGGTCTCGGCCGGTTCGGCACCGGCCGGGAACATCACGTTCGCGATCACCAACACCGGGTCCAAGGTCACCGAGTTCTACCTCTACGGCGTCGGCGACCGGATCATGGGCGAGGTCGAGAACATCGGTCCCGGGCTGTCCCGGGACCTGATCGTCGAGGTCCCGGACGGCGGCACCTACACGACCGCCTGCAAGCCGGGGATGTCCGGCGACGGGATCCGCGCCCCGTTCACCGTCACCGGGAACGCGCAGCGCGCCACCGACACGAACGCCGAGCTGGCGGCGGCCACCGCCGGGTACACCCGCTACGTGTCGTCGCAGGTCGACGCGCTGGTCCCGAAGACCCAGGAGTTCGTCGACGCGGTGAAGGCCGGCGACGTCGAGCAGGCCAAGGCGCTGTTCCCGGTCGCCCGGACCTACTGGGAGCGGATCGAGCCGGTCGCCGAGTCGTTCGGCGACATCGACCCCAAGATCGACGGCCGGGAGGACGACGAGCGCGATCCCGGCGTCGGGTTCACCGGCTACCACCGGTTGGAGAAGGACCTCTGGGCCACCGGTCTGCAGCCGGACTCGGCCGTGATCGCCGACCAGCTGATGGCCGACATCAACGATCTCGCCGCCCGCACCAGGACCGCCGAGCTCACCCCGGTGCAGCTCGCCAACGGCGCGAAGGAGCTGCTCGACGAGGTCGCCACCGGCAAGATCACCGGTGAGGAGGACCGCTACTCGCACACCGACCTGTGGGACTTCCAGGCCAACGTGGAGGGCTCGCAGGCCGCGGTCGCCGCGCTCCGGCCGGTGATCGACCAGAAGGACCCGGCGCTGGGCCCGCAGCTGGACGAGCGGTTCCAGGCCGTCGACGAGCTGCTGCAGGGCTACCGGGACGGCGACGGCTACGTGCTCTACACCCAGCTCACGCCGGAGGACATCAAGAAGATGACCGCCGCGATCGACGCGCTGTCCGAGCCGGTCAGCAAGGTCGCGGGGACCGTCACCGCATGACGCCGCGGGTCTCCCGGCGGCGGCTGTTCGGGCTGGCCGGCGCCGGTGCGGCGCTGGCCGGTGCGGGCGTCGCCGCCGGGTACGGGCTGGACGCGGCGACCGCACCCGGGCGTGGCACCGTGGACTTCCGCGGCCCGCACCAGGCCGGGATCGTCACCCCCGCCCAGGACCGGCTGCACTTCGTGGCGCTCGACCTGACCAGCACCGACCGGGGCGCGGTCCGCGACCTGCTGCAGCGCTGGACGGTCGCCGCCGAGCGGATGACGGCCGGGCTGGAGACCGCCGACGGCGGCGCGATCCCGGCCAACGTCAACGTGGCCCCGGCCGACACCGGCGAGGCGCTCGGGCTGCCGGCGGCGTCGCTGACCCTGACCTTCGGGGTGGGCCCGTCGCTGTTCACCCGGCTCGGGCTCGACGACCGCCGGCCGGCCCCGCTGGCCGAGCTGCCGCACTTCCAGGGCGACCGGCTCGATCCCGCCCGGTCCGGCGGCGACCTGTGCCTGCAGGCGTGTGCCGACGACCCGCAGGTCGCCGTGCACGCGGTGCGGAACCTGGTGCGCGACGGCTTCGGGGTGACCGAGGTCCGCTGGTCGCAGCTCGGGTTCGGGCGGACCTCGTCGACCTCGACCGGCCAGGCCACCCCGCGCAACCTGTTCGGGTTCAAGGACGGCACGAACAACCTCAAGGCCGAGGAGCCGGAGCTGCTCGACGAGCACGTGTGGGTCGGCGACGAGGGGCCGGACTGGCTGCGCGGCGGCTCCTACCTGGTCGCCCGCCGGATCCGGATGCACGTCGAGACCTGGGACCGGACCTCGCTCGACGAGCAGCAGCTGATCGTCGGCCGGGACAAGGGCGAGGGCGCCCCGCTGACCGGGACCGCCGAGTTCGACGTCGCCGATCTCGCCGCGACCGGCCCGGCCGGGCCGGTGATCCCGGACGACGCGCACATCCGGCTGGCCTCGGCCGAGGCGAACGGCGGGGTGCGGATGCTGCGCCGCGGCTACAACTTCGTCGACGGCTCGGACGGCCGCGGGCATCTCGACGCGGGCCTGTTCTTCGTCGCGTTCGTCCGGGACCCGCAGCGCCAGTTCGTGCCGGTGCAGCGCGCACTCGCCCGGCACGACGTGATGTCGGAGTACCTGGAGCACACCGGTTCGGCGCTGTTCGCGGTGCCGCCCGGGCTCACCGGCCCGGACGACCACTGGGGCCGGGCCCTGCTCGACGGCTGACCGCCCGGCGGGCGACCGGTCAGCGGGCGTCGCCGGCCGGCGCGGTGCGGGCGGCGTACTCCGCGGCGGCCGACCACACGTCGCGGGCGTACTCGCCGGAGGCGTTGTAGGCGAGCACGCCGTCCCACCAGTCCCCGGCGTCGGTCACGTCCCGGTCGCCGCTGCACAGGTAGCCGGCCGCGGCGAGCGCGGCGTCGTCGATCTGGTGCGGATCGGCGACGCCGTCGCCGTTGCCGTCGGCGCCGTGCCGCTCCCAGGTCTCGGGCAGGAACTGCATCGGCCCGACCGCCCGGTCCAGGTCCGGGTCGCCGTCGAGCCGGCCGCCGTCGGTGTCGGGGACCAGCCTGGTGCCGTTCGTGCCGTCCAGCGGGATCCCGACGACGGGTGGCTGCACCCGGCCGTCGGGAAGCACCTGCGCGTCGCGCAGCGTGCCGTGCCGGGACTCGATCCGGCCGATCCCGGCGAGGGTGGCCCAGCCGACCCGGCACTCCGGGGTGCGTTCGCGCTGGCGCAGCTCGGCGTTCGCGTAGGCCTGCAGGGTGCGCTCGGGGATGTCGGCGCCCGGCGCGGTCGCCCCGGCCCAGGCGACCGGATCGGTGCCGTCCGGCAGGGTCGCCGCGGCCGGGGGCGGACTGTCCCGGTCCACCGGCGTCCGGCCCGGTCCGCCCGGGCCCGGGCCGGTGACCAGCAGGCCGAGCACGACCAGCAGGACCAGGGCCAGGATCCCGCCGACACCTGCCGCCAGAGATCGGATACGCACCCCGTCCACCGTACCGACCGGGAGCACCCGGCCGGGTGACCCGGCTCAGGGGGTCTGCCAGTACCGGCGCCACTCGTCGGCGGTCAGCGCGTGCGGGTCCCGGCCGTCGGCGGCCGCGGCCTTCTCGGCGGCGCGCACCCGGGCGTCGAACGCGCGGGCGACGCCGCGCAGCGCGTCCTCCGGATCACCCCCGCCGAGCTGGGTGGTCGCGGCCAGCCGGAACAGCTGCTCGCCCGGCCCGTCGCCGCCGGGCAGCAGGTCCGCGGGCAGCCCGGCCCGGGCGGTGCGGGAGGCCAGCTTCGCGGCCAGCGCGACCGCCGGCTGGGCGGTCGCGACGCCGTCCACACTGGACTCGCGCTGCTTCTCGGCCCGCTTCAGCTCGTCCCAGCGGCGGTCCTGGTCCTGCGCGGTCGCCACCCGCTCCCCGGTGCCGAACACGTGCGGGTGCCGCCCGACGAGCTTGTCGACCAGGCCGGTCGCGACCGGGTCGATGCCGAACGGGTCGTCCGGGTGCTCGGCGGCGACCCTGGCGTGGAACAGCACCTGCAGCAGCACGTCGCCGAGCTCCTCGCGCAGCTCGGTCCGGTCGCCGTCCTCGATCGCCTGGTAGAGCTCGTAGCACTCCTCCACCAGGTAGCGCAGCAGCGAGACGTGGGTCTGCTCGGCGTCCCACGGGCAGCCGCCCGGCGAGCGGAGCCGGTCCATCACCGCGATCGCGTCGAGCACGGCGTGCCCGGTGGGCGGGGCGACGGTGCCGTACGGACGGTCCGGGCGGGCAGCCGGATGACCGGCCGGGACCAGCAGCACGATGCCGTCGGGCAGCGACGCCGGATCGGTGCCGTCCCAGTCCTGCGCACCGGCGGCCGCACCGGCCTCCAGCCCCGGATCGGCGAGCACCGCGGTGGCCGCCCGCAGCGCGGGTACCGCCGCCGCCGGCAGCGCGGCCCCGCGGCGCGGGCAGGCGACGACCGTCGCCGTCACGGCGTCAGCGCACCGGATCCGGTGCCGGCCCCGGTGGACACCGGCAGCAGCGTCGCCGCCTCGTCCGCGCCCGGCACGGCGAGCATCTGGATCGGGTCCCAGCTGCCGTAGCGCGGGTTCAGCTCGACCCCGGCGCGCAGCGCGGTCGGGGTGAGCAGCCGGATCCCGGCCTCGGACAGCGTCTCCGGGTCGAGCCGGTCCACCGCGCCGCCCTCCGGCGGGGCCTGCGCGTCGAGGGTGCGGTCGGTCACCCGGACCACCACCCAGCCCTGGCCGGTGCCCAGCTGGAACGCGGCGACCCAGCCCGCCGGGATGCCGATCAGCGGGGTCAGCGCGGCCTGCGGCGTCTCCGCGGGGCGGATCGCCAGGTCCCGCTGGGTGGTTCCGGCGCCGGCCAGCGCCCGCTCGGCGCGCTCGCCGCCCGCGGCGACCTCGCGCGCCAGGTCGAGTGCCTGCTCGCGGGACTCGGCGATGGCGACGTCGGCGGTGACCGAGAGCCGGTCGAGATCGCGGCCGGCCAGCGCGGCGAGGGTCAGCCGGTCCCGCACCGCGGCCTGCGCCCCGCCCACCGACAGCGAGCTCGCGGTGACCGCCTCCGGGCCGCCCGCCTCGGCGACCGCGGCGTCGACCTGCTGGTCGCTGACGGTGATCCCCTGCTCCTGCGCCGCCCGGCCGAGCAGGTCCCGGATGACGAGCTGGGACACCACGGCGCGGCCGATGTCGGCCTCCGAGCCGCCCTGCGCGGCCAGCCCCTCGACCAGCCCGGGCCGGACGAGCACGTCGGTGATCGACTGCTGGGTCTCGTCCAGCGGGATCGAGGTCTGCCCGACGATCGCGGCCGAGTCGGCCCGGTTCGGACCGGCACCGCAGCCCGTGACCAGCGCCGAGACGATCACCAGGGCCGCCGTGAACCTGCCCGTCCGTGTGCGCACCGGCCCAGCCTCTCACGCGGTGTGGCGGCGGTCTCCGGCGGCTGGCGGCGCCGGTCACAGCTCGCCGAGCTCCACCAGGCCGTCCTGCAGGGCCCTGGCCACCAGCGCGGCCTTCGACGGTGCGGGCCGGCCGGCGTCGGCGTACTTGGCCCGGACCCGCGCGATGTAGGTGTCGACGGTCTTCGCCGACAGGTGCAGCCGGTGCGCGACGAGGGTCTTCGACTCGGACTCGAACCAGGCCAGGAGCACCTGCCGCTCCCGGACCGACAGCACCGGACGCTCCGGGCGGCGGTCGCCGGCGAGCACGCCGCCGAGCACCGGCCCGGTGTACGACGCGCCACGGGCCGCCGCGTGCACCGCGGCGACCAGGTGCCCGGCGCCCTCGGACTTGGCCAGGTAGCTCGACGCGCCGAGATCGACGCAGCCGAGCACGGTCTCCGGGGTCTCGTCCTGGGAGTAGACGACGACGTTGCGGCCGGCCTCGACCAGGCCGCGCAGCACCGCGAGGTCCGGCACCGAGCCGCCCAGGAACAGGTCCAGGACGACGACGTCGGCGGCGGCTCCTGGGCCGGTCGACGCGATCTCCGGACCGGGCCCGGCCGCCAGCACGGTGATCGGCGGGTCGGCGGCGGCACACCAGCCGCTCACGCCCTCCACGATCGCCGGATGGTCGTCGACGATCACCGCGGTGACCGCTGCTGCCATCTGACCTCCAACCAGGTGCGTCCCTCGTGCTCCAGGATCTCGGTGCGGATCCCGGACCCGTCACCGGGTACGGGCCGCGGGCCGCGGCCCGCACCGAGCTCGGCGACGACGGCGAGCACGAGCCCGCCGTCGTCGGCGTGCAGGGCCACCCGGGCGGTGCCGGTCGCGGCGGCCAGCATCGCACCGACGTGGCCGACCAGTGTCCGGCGCACCTGCGCGGGCGGCTCGGGCCCGGGCGCCGCGGCGGCGAACCGCACGACGAGGCCGCGCCGCTCGGCCCGCTCGACCAGCGCCTCCAGCTCGCCGGCGAGCTCGCCGCCGTCGTCACCGGCGGCGAACAGCCGGCGCATCCGGGCCGACTCGACGGCGGCGCGGCGCCGCACGTCCGGGTCGCCGGGGGCCAGCGAGCCGTCCCGCAGGCCGCGCAGCAGCGGCAGCACCCCGGCCCGCAGGGCCGCGTAGCGCCGCTCCCGGTCGCCGTGCACCCGCTGCGCGATCTCCTCCCGGGTCACGGCTGCGGCCCGCGCGGCGGCCGCCGCGGTGGTCTCCGCCGCGACGGTGCGCAGCGCCACCGCGCCGAGCGCGACCGCCAGGTGCAGGCCCTCCACGCCGACCACGACGATGCCGAACTCGACCAGGGTGGCCGGATCGGCGCGGCCGCGGAGCACGAGCACCCCGGCCATCAGCACGACGTGCGTCACGATGAACCCGACGGTCCAGCGCAGCCGCCGGTCGCAGAACAGCAGCACCCCGAGGAAGCCGGTCACCCCGAGCGTCCAGTGCGCGGGCCGGACGAGCCCGTCGGCGGGCAGCGACAGCGTCGCCCCGAGCGCCATCAGCAGCACGAACGCGGCCGCCGGGAGCCGCACCGCACCCCAGTACCGGTCGGCCGTCACCAGGGCCAGGTCGGCGAGCGCGACGGCGGCGATGCCGGCGAACCAGATCCAGGCCGCCCACGGCGCCGGGTACAGCTCCGCGGTGGCGAGCAGGTTCCCCAGGCAGAACACGACCAGCACGACCAGCACGACCAGCGACTGCGCGAGCCGCAGCCCGCGCAGCAGCCGCAGCGCGGGCACCCCCGGGTCCGCCGCACCCGGTCGGCCGGAGCCGCCGGGCCGCTCGGGTCCGTCCGGGGCGGGCCGGTCCGGGGCGGGCCAGTCGAGGGTCACGGTGGTGCCGCGGCCGGCCGCGGACACCACGGTCGCCCGGCCGCCCGCGCCGGCCATCCGTCCGGCCACCGACGTCCGCAGCCCGGTGCGGCCGCGCGGCACCGACGCCGGATCGAACCCGCCGCCGTCGTCGGTGATCTCGATCCGGACGCCGCCGTCGCGCGGGTGCAGCCGGAGGCGGGCGGCGCCGGTCCCGGCGTGCCGGCGTACGTTCTCCAGCGCCTCGCCGACGGCGCCGTCCAGCGCGGCGAGCGCGGGCCCGGGCAGACCCGGGTAGGCCGGCACGGGCTCGGGCCGCACCCGCACCCGGGACCGGGCCACGGTGCGGGCCAGCGACGGAGCCGGATCGGCGGACCGGCCCTCCAGCGTCGCGATGTCGCGGTCCACCTGCCCCCGCAGCCAGGGCTCCCGGCCGCCCACCTCGCCGAGTCCGACCATCAGCAGGGTCCCGGCGGCGGTGTCGTGCACGGCCGCCCAGTGCCGGCGCTGCTCGGCCCGGCGGGCGGCCTCGGTGGCGGCGGCACGCTCGGTGGCGAAGCGGTCGGCGAGCAGCGCGTCGGCGTCCTGGCCGGCCCGCACGACCAGCACCCGCAGCAGCCGGGACAGCGCCGCGCCGACCAGCATCCAGGCGCCGCCCCCGGCCAGCAGCGCCTCGCCGGGACCGAGCCCGGAGAGCAGGCAGCCGGCCAGGTAGGCGCCGGCCAGCAGCACCGCGGTCAGCGCGCCGGCGAGCGGCGGCCTGTACCACTGCACGGTGATCGCGGTGAACGACACCACCACCGCCACCCAGCCGAGCTGCAGCGCGACGAGCCCCGGATCGACCAGCCACGGCTGGGCCAGCGCCAGCAGCGCGACCACCGCCGGATCGGCCCGGCCCACCCCGGCCGGGCGGCCGGTGCGCGCCCAGTGCAGGTGGAGCAGGTTCCATCCGGCGAAGGCCACCGCGACCGCACCGCACAGCCACGCCCCGGCGGGCGGTCCGGCGAACGGCGCGAGCCCGGCCGCCAGGATCCCGACGACGGCCCGCGCGGACACCGCGTACCGGCGGCCCCGGCGATCCAGGAACCGCGTGGTCGCAGCCTCCTCTGCCGGCGAGGTCCGGAACATCACGGAGAGGGTGTCGCGTCTCCGGCCGTCCCGTTAGCCCGGTCCGGCTCCCGGGTGCCGAACATCTCGTCACACGGCGCCTGGGAGGTGTTCCTGCGCGCGGTGGCCTGCAACTGGCTGGTCTGCCTGGCGATCTGGCTCTCGCTCGCCTCCGACGGATCACCGGGAAGATCCTCGGGATCTTCTTCCCGATCAGGGCGTTCGTGGCGATGGGCTTCGACCACATGGTCGCCGACATGTTCTTCCTGCCGGCCGCGATGTTCGCCGGTGTCCCCGGTCTGACCTGGTCCGACGTGACCGTCAACCTGTCGATCGCGACCGTCGGCAATCTCGTCGGCGGCGTTGTGTTCGTCGCGCTCGCCTACTGGTACCTGTACCTGAAGGGCGAGCCCGCCGACGCCCGAGCCTCAGCCGCCGGTCGAGTGCACCGGCGTCGACGACGGCACGATCTGCGCCAGCAGCTCCGCGCACCAGCCGAGGAGCTCGACGTCGCGCACCGGCGCCCCGCCGATCCGCCCGCCCTGCACCGGCTTCGGCACCGTGACGACCTGCGCCGCCGCCTTGTACTGGGCCTTCGGGTAGAGCCTGCGCAGCCGCAGCTGCGCCGAGTCCGGCAGCTGCACCGGGCCGATCCGCAGCTGCGTCCCGGCCGAGGCGACCTCGCGGACGCCGAGCCTGCGGCACAGCTGCCGGAACCGGGCCACCTCCAGCAGATTGCGCACCGGGGTCGGCGGCTCGCCGTAGCGGTCGGTCAGCTCCTCCACGATCGCGCCCAGCGCGGCGTCGTCCGGCGCCTCGGCGATCTTGCGGTAGACCTCCAGCCGCAGCCGCTCGCCGTCGACGTAGTCGTGCGGCACGTGCGCGTCGACCGGGAGATCGACCCGGACCTCGGGCAGGTCCTCCTCGATCTCCCCGGCCTCGCCGCCCGCCTGCCTACGGAACGCGGCGACCGCCTCGCCGACCAGCCGGATGTAGAGATCGAAGCCGACGCCGGCGATGTGCCCGCTCTGCTCGGCGCCCAGGATGTTCCCGGCGCCCCGGATCTCCAGGTCCTTCATCGCCACCGCGGCGCCCGAGCCCAGCTCGGAGTGCTGGGCGATGGTCGCCAGCCGGTCGTGCGCGGTCTCGGTGAGCGGGTGCTCGGGCGGGAACAGGAAGTAGGCGTAGCCGCGCTCCCGGCCGCGGCCCACCCGGCCGCGCAGCTGGTGCAGCTGGGACAGCCCGAGGGTGTCCGAGCGCTCGACGATCAGCGTGTTGGCGTTGGAGATGTCCAGCCCGTTCTCGACGATCGTGGTGCACACCAGCACGTCGGACTCGCGATGCCAGAACGCGCTGACGGTGCGCTCCAGCAGGTCCTCGTGCATCTGGCCGTGCGCCACCGCGACCCGGGCCTCGGGCACCAGGTTCTGCACGTGCCGGGCGGCCCGGTCGATCGAGGACACCCGGTTGTGCACGTAGAACACCTGGCCGTCGCGCAGCAGCTCGCGGCGGACCGCGGCGGCGACCTGCTTGTCGTCGTAGGCGCCGACGTAGGTCAGCGTCGGGTGCCGGTCCTCGGGCGGGGTGGTGATCGCCGACATCTCGCGGATCCCGGCGAGGCTCATCTCCAGGGTCCGCGGGATCGGCGTCGCGGAGAGCGTGAGCACGTCGACGTGCGCGCGCAGCGCCGTGATGTGCTCCTTGTGCTCGACCCCGAAGCGCTGCTCCTCGTCGACGATCACCAGGCCGAGGTCCTTGTAGCGGACCCCGGTCTGCAGCAGCCGGTGGGTGCCGACGACGACGTCCACCTCACCCTCGGCGAGCTTCGCGATCGTCTCCTTCGCCTCGGCCGGATCGGTGAACCGGGACAGCCCGCGCACGGTCACCGGGAACGCGCGCATCCGCTCGGCGAAGGTCGACAGGTGCTGGGTCGCCAGCAGCGTCGTCGGCACCAGCACGGCGACCTGCTTGCCGTCCTGCACGGCCTTGAACGCCGCCCGCACCGCGATCTCGGTCTTGCCGAAACCGACGTCGCCGGAGATCACCCGGTCCATCGGCACCGGACGCTCCATGTCCCGCTTGACCTCGTCGATCGCGGTCAGCTGGTCGGGCGTCTCGGTGTAGGGGAAGGCGTCCTCAAGCTCCCGCTGCCACGGGGTGTCCGCGCCGAAGGCGTGCCCCGGGGACGCCTGGCGGGCCGCGTAGAGCTGCACCAGCCCGGCGGCGATGTCCTTGACCGCCTTGCGCGCACGGCCCTTCGTCTTCGCCCAGTCGGCGCCGCCCAGCTTGTTCACCGCGGGCTGCTCGCCGCCGACGTAGCGGCTGATCTCGTCCAGCGCGTCGGTCGGCACGAACAGCCGGTCCGCGGGCTGGCCCCGCTTCGACGACGCGTACTCCAGCACCAGGTACTCGCGGGTGGCGCCCTGGACGGTGCGTTCCTTCATCTCCACGAAGCGCCCGATGCCGTGCTGGTTGTGCACCACGTAGTCGCCGGGCTGCAGCACCGCCAGGTCGACGGCGTTGCGCCGGCGCGGGGTGGTCTTGCGCGGCGCCGCGTCCAGCCCGGCCCGGCTGCCGGTGAGATCGGCCTCGGACACCAGCACCAGGCCGACGTCGGTCGCGGTGAAGCCGTTCAGCATCCGGCCGCAGGTGACCGTGACGATCCCCTTGTCCGGCACCTCCGGCAGGGCGTCGACCTTCACCGCGGGCACCTCGGCCTCGCGCAGCTGCTCCATCGAACGGTCCGCGGTGCCCTGGCCGGCGAGCACCAGCACCGCGGCGCCACCGGTGGCGACGTGCGCGCGCAGGTCGGTCAGCGCCCGGTCGATGTCGCCGCGGTAGGGCTCGAGCTCGTGCACGGCGGGCACGATCGCGTCGTCCGAGCCGGACAGCAGCGGGGACAGCGACACCACCGGCCGCCCGGTGGCGGTGGCGTGCTCGAGGGTGGTGGTGAGATCCCGGTACGCGGAGCCGGAGACGTCGATCGGCGCCTCCCCCCCGGCGCCGCTCGCCAGCCAGGAGGCCTCCAGGAACTCCTGCCCGGTGCGCACCAGGTCGGCGCAGCGGGTGCGGATCCGCTCCGGATCGGCGACCAGCACCCGGGTGCCGTCCGGGAACAGGTCGGTGAGCGGCTGCATCTCGGACCCTGCGAGGACCGGGATCAGCGACTCCATCCCCTCCCCGGCGATGCCCTCGGCCAGCTTCTCCAGCAGCTCGCGCAGCGGGTTGCGGTTCAGGCCCGCCGTCGCGGGCTGCTCGGCGGCCAGCGCCCTGGCGCGGGCCCGGACCGGCCCGGTGAGCAGCAGCTCCCGGCAGGCCGGGACGACCACCCGGTCCACGTCGCCGACCGAGCGCTGGTCGGCGACCGAGAACGCCCGCAGCTCGGACACCTCGTCGCCCCAGAACTCGACGCGCACCGGATGCTCGGCGGTCGGCGGGAAGACGTCGAGCAGGCCGCCGCGGACGGCGAACTCGCCGCGCGCGGTGACCATCTCGGCGCGGGTGTAGGCCAGCTCGACGAGCCGCTCCAGCAGCTGCTCGAAGTCGTGCTCCTCGCCGGGGGCGAGCGTCACCGGCTCGAGTGCGCCGAGCCCGGGGGCGACCGGCTGGATCAGGCTGCGCGCCGCGGTGACGACCACCCGCGGCGCGGTCTCCGCCGACGCCAGCCGGTGGAAGATCGTCAGCCTCCGGGCGACGGTGTCCGGCCGCGGCGAGAGTTTCTCGTGCGGCAGCGTCTCCCACGACGGCAGCACGACGACCGGGGCGCCGGCGCTGTCGGTGACGGTGTCGGCGGCGGCGTCCAGCGCCTCGCCGTGCCCGAGCAGGTCGGACACCGCGGCCGCGAGGTCCTCCGCCTCCCGGTCGGTGGCGGTCACGGCCAGCACGGCCGACGACCCGGCGAGGGCCGCGGTGAGCAGCGGCCGCAGCGCCGCCGGACCCTCGACGCCCACCGCGGGTGTCTCGGTGGTGCGGGTGTCGGCGTCGCGGGCGGCATCGACGGCGGCCCGCAGGCCGGCGTCGGACAGGGCGGAGGTGAGCAGACCGGACAGGATGGCCACGACGGCGCTGGCTCCTCGATCGGGAGTGGGCTGGCGGTGCGCAGGACAGACCCCTGCCCGGGTCGCGTGCGGTCCGGGTGGGGGTGCCGACCCCCGACGATACGCCCGGTCGTCCCCGGTGCCGGGGACCGGCCACCACGGTCCGGCCGGAATCCGGATCCGGACGATCACGACACCGTGTCACTACTACCTTTCATCGTAGAACGGCACCCGTTCGAGTGCGCTAACGTCCGAGTGCGTCAGCCGGGGATCCGGATCCTGAACGGACGGAGCACACCGTTGATCACGGTCTACCTGAACCGCCGGATCGGCGACGACGATCGTCGCGAACTGCTGTTCGGCGGGGACTTCTTCCTCTACACCGACATCGGCGGCGCCGATGCGCTCGCCGATCACGCCAAGGACCTGATCGGGCAGGCGTTCGAGGGCCTGGACCCGGAGCGGGCCCAGTACGAGATGGACGTCGACGAGTTCATCCGCCGGGTCGAGCCGCTGAAGCGGGAGTTCACCAACGGGCAGCGCACGAAGGAGCTGTGCCGGCAGTTCGCGACCGATCTCGGCGTCGATCCCGAGCTCACCTACTTCGACATCCCGCGGTTGCGGGTGATCCCGGCCGACCAGTTCCTGACCGCCGGCGTCTCCTACAACTACAAGGCGCACCGGGACATGTGGTACGGCCATCCGCAGCAGCTGGTGAACTACTGGACGCCGGTTTTCCCGGTCGTCGGCGACAACGTGATGAGCATGTTCACCGACTATTTCGACCGAGCGGTGAAGAACGGGTCGAACCAGTACGACTACGACGAATGGGTCGCCAAGCACCGGACCGCCGCGGCCGGGGAGAAGACCACCGACACCCGTCCGCACCCGCTGCCGCTGGAGGACTTCGAGTCCCGCGGCGAGATCCGGATCGCCGGCCAGTCCGGCGACGTGTTCATGTTCTCGTCGAACCACCTGCACGCGTCGGCGCCGAACACCTCCGGCGTCACCCGGTTCTCCTACGACCTGCGGACCATCAACCTCGACGACGTCCGGCGCGGCCGCGGCCCGCGCAACGTGGACTCCGGCGCGACCGGCACCACGCTCGGCGACTTCCTGCGCGTCTCCGACCTGGCCCCGCTCGACGCGGACGAGTTCGCCGACGCCCTCACCCGCTCCTGACCGCAGCGGGCGGCCGGTCAGCGGCGCACACCGCCGCCGCCCGGCCGCCCCGCACCGCCCGGTCAGCGGGCGTAGCGCAGCTCCGCGCGGGCCCTGGCCTTCGCCGCCTCCACCTCGCGGTCCTTCGGCGGGGCCGTCGTGGTCAGCCCGTCCAGTAGCTCCCGGGTCACCTCGGCGACCGCCGCCACCGCCCGGTCGAACACCTCGGCGTTGGCCTGCGACGGCTTCGCCGAGCCCGAGATCTTGCGGACGTACTGCAGCGCCGCCGCCTGCACCTCGTCGGTGTCGGCGGGCGGCTCGAAGTTGTGCAGCGTCCGGATGTTGCGGCACATCGGCACCTCCGGTGCTCGTGGCTGGTGTCGCGGTGCAACCACGATAACCACCCACGAGCGGCCGGCGGCTACTTCACGACGTGCATCGACCCGTCCAGCTCGCCCGCCTTCTGCCGCGCGTTCAGCACGGCGAGCCGGGTGAAGGAGTTGTCGAACGCGTCCTGGGTGAGGCCGCGGGCCTGGTACTCGGTGGCGAGCTGCTCGGCACCGGCCGGGATCGTCCAGCCCGCCTCGAAGCCGAGCTCCTTGCGGGCCCGGGAGAAGTCGACCCGGTACGAGCGCGGGTCGTTGCCGGCCTCGCCGGTGATGTTCAGCGTCGAGCCGGGGACGGCGTCGATGACCGCCTGGGCGATCTCGGCGACGGTCCGGTTGTTCTTCTCGGTGCCGACGTTGTAGGCGCGCGCCCGGACGACGTCCGCGGGGGCCTCCAGGGCGGCGACGACCGCACCGGAGATGTCCTCGGCGTGCGCCAGCGGGCGCCACGGCGTGCCGTCGGAGAGCACGGTGACCTCGCCGGTGAGCACGGCGCGCCCGACCAGGTTGTTCAGCACGATGTCGGCGCGCAGCCGCGGCGAGAAGCCGAACGCGGTGGCGTTGCGCATCGAGACCGGCACGAAGTCGCCGGACGCCAGCTCGGCGAGATCGTCCTCGACCCGGACCTTGGAGATCGCGTACGGGGTGACCGGCTTGAGCGGGGCGTCCTCGTCGACCAGGTCGTCGCCGGACTGCGCGCCGTACACCGAGCAGGTCGAGGCGTAGACGAACCGCCCGACGCCGGCCTCCTTCGACAGCGTCGCCAGCCGGGTGGAGGCGTGGTGGTTGATGTCGTAGGTGATCTCCGGTGCCATCGAGCCGAGCGGGTCGTTCGACAGTGCGGCCATGTGCACCACGGCGTCGAAGCCCTGCAGCTGCTCGACGGTGACGTCCCGCAGGTCGGTGCTGAAGCCGTCGACGTCGGGGGCGTCCAGCGACCCCAGCACGCAGGAGGCGAACAGCCCGGAGTCGAGCCCGGTGACCTCGTGGCCGGCGGCGGCGAGGATCGGTGCCATCACCGTTCCCAGGTAGCCCTGATGTCCGGTGAGCAGTACCCGCATGGTGATCCCTTCGAGAGTGTGGTCGTTCGAGGTCAAGCGGCGCCGAAGCCGGGCGAGGGCTCGGATCCGGCGATCGGTGCGACGGACAGGGTGAGCTTCTGCACGTGGAACGCCTCGGCGTAGCGGGCGTGGCACTGCACGCCGCGCACCCGGGCGAGCCCGCGGAAGGTCTCGTCGTCGAACCAGGGACGGTCCTGCTGGGAACCGTAGTGCTCGCCCAGCTTCACGATCTTCTCGGTCAGCACCGGCTCGGCGAGCGGGAGGTAGACGCCGGGCTGGGCGAGGTCGCCCTCCCACTTGAGGATCTCGTAGCCCAGCGTCAGGTGGTCCCGGTAGGCGGTCGGGATCATCTGGGCGAGCGTCCGGTGGTCCTGGTGGGCGTCGTGCGGGGACGGCCCGATGACCAGGTCGGGCTCACCCCGGGTGCGCAGCTCCTCGAGCGCCATCTTGGCGCGCTCCCAGTGCTGCGGCACCCGGCCGTCCGGCAGGTCCATGACGGTGACCTCGAGCTCGGCCCCCGGCGTGAACGCGGCCAGCGCCGAGCGCTCCTCCTCCTCGCGCAGCGACCCGGCACCGGTCAGGACCAGCGCGGTGACGTGCACGCCCGGATAGGCGCGGCACAGCTCGAGGAGCGTGCCGCCCGCCCCGATCGCGATGTCGTCGCAGTGCGCGCCCAGCAGCAGGATGCGGTCCAGCCGCTCGGGCAGCAGGTTCAGCACGGTCTCTCGGTCCCTCCGGCAACTCGGCGCGTCAGTCGCGCTGGTGGCTGCTGCTGTGCATCGCGACGATCGCGGCCTGCAGCGGGTCGCGATCGGTCCCGTGCGACTCCCACAGCATCCACGGCCGGGCGCCACCCTGGTAGGCGGCCTCCAGAGCGTTGCGCTCCTTCACGGTGTCCGCGGGCTGCCAGAATCCCCGGTGCCGGAACGCCGCCATCCTGCCCTTGCGGGCCAGCGGTGCACACACGTCGCCGATCAGGTCACAGTCCTTCTCGAGATACTCGAAGACGCCGGGCCGGAACATCAGGTAGCCGCCGTTCTCCCAGAGCGGCATCTCCTGCAGCGTGGTGATCGACTCCAGCTTCCCGTCGTCGGTCACGTCGACGCAGTGGAACGCCGACTGCGGCGGGACGGCCATCAGCTGACCGATCGCGTCGGTCCCGCGGAACTGCTCGACCATCCGGTCCAGCGGCGCGTCGGTGAGGACGTCGGCGTAGTTGGCGTGGAACATCTCGTCGTCCTCCACGAGATGGCGGACCCGCCGCAGCCGCTCGCCGATCGGCGAGTCCAGGCCGGTGTGCACGAACGTGATGTTCCAGTCCTGGATGTCGCTGCCCATCAGATCGACCTCGCCGTGGTGCAGCACGAAGTCGTTGGACTCGGTCTCGTCGTAGTTCAGGAAGTAGTTCTTGATGTGGTGCGCGCCGTAGCCCAGGCACAGGATGAAGTCCTTGTGTCCGAAATGGGCGTAGTAGCGCATCACGTGCCAGATCAGCGGCCGGGGACCGACCGGATGCATCGGCTTCGGGAGATCGGAGGCGCCATCGCGCATCCGCATGCCGTAACCACCGCAGAACAGGACGACCTTCACGTCAGACCACCTCGAGCGACGGGATCGGGAACACCAGCCGGCCACCCCAGTCGTGCACGTGTGCCAGCTGCCCGGTGAGCTCGGCACGCAGGTTCCAGGGCAGGACGAGCACGTAGTCGGGACGATCCCGGGTGATCCGTTCCGGATCGTGGATCGGGATCCGGGTCCCCGGCGTCAGCCGGCCGTGCTTGTACGGGTTCCGGTCCACCGTGTACTCGAGCAGATCGGGCCGGATCCCGCAGTAGTTGAGCAGGGTGTTGCCCTTGCCGGGGGCGCCGTAGCCGACGACCCGCTTCCCCTGCCTGCGGGCGTCGATCAGGAACGACACCAGGTCGTCGCGGATGGTGGAGACGGCCTCGGCGAACCCGTCGTGCCCCTCCGGACTGTGCAGGCCGGCCGCCGCCTCGGCGGCGAGCACCTCGCGCACCCGCTCGCCCGGCTCGCCGGCCGCGCCGTCCGGCCGGGCCCACATCCGGATCGAGCCGCCGTGCGTGTCGAGCAGCTCGACGTCGACCAGCGTCAGCCCGCCCGCGGCGAGCGCCCGCTGCCCGGTGAGCAGCGTGTAGTACTGGAAGTGCTCGTGGTAGATCGTGTCGAACTGGCGGCGCTCGACCAGCGTGAGCAGGTGCTGGACCTCGATCGAGACCCAGCCGTCGTCGGCGACCATGGCGCGCAGACCCTGCGCGAAGCCGACGACGTCCGGGATGTGCGCGAACACGTTGTTGCCGCAGACCAGATCGGCCGGGCCGTGCTCGGCGCGCACCCGGGCGCCGGTCTCCGGGGTGAGGAACGCGGTGAGCGTCGGGACGCCCTTCTGCCGGGCCGCCTCGCCGACGTTCACGCTCGGCTCCACGCCGAGGCAGCGGATGCCCTTCCCGAGGACGTGCTGGAGCAGGTACCCGTCGTTGCTGGCGACCTCGACGACGAACGAGTCCGGTCCCAGCCCGATCCGCTCGGCGGCGGTGTCGACGAACCGGCGGGCGTGCTCCACCCAGGACGAGCTGAACGACGAGAAGTAGGCGTACTCGGAGAACGTCTCCTCCGGCGTGATCTCCGGCGGGAGCTGGGCCAGCAGGCAGGTGTCGCACACCCGGACGTGCAGCGGGTAGGTGACCTCCGGCCGGCCCGCCGCCTCCGGCGTGAGGAACAGCTCGCACGGCGGCGTCGCGCCGAGGTCGCAGAAGCTGCGCAGGTCCGTGGAACCGCACAGCCGGCAGGTCAGCACGGCTTCGGGTGCCCCTGTCGCACCGGTCTCCACGCCGCTCTGCCTGGGACCCCCCGTTTTCAGCACGTATCTCAGTCTGTCAACTCGGAGCGCTGGTGGCACGCCCGGGGGTGGGGTCGCCCGATAGTGGGTGTTTGTCCCGGGACGGACCGTCGCAAACCGCCCACACGGGGAGGTGTGCTGCGGGGCGGCCGAACGGCGCGTGCCAGGATGAGTGCCTGATCCGCCGTGGTGTAACGGCAGCACCTCGGATTTTGGTTCCGATGGTCCAGGTTCGAATCCTGGCGGCGGAGCAAGGCCCCGACACACAAGACTCCCCGCACCGTCTCCCCCGCTCCGCCGACGCATCCGCACAGGTTCCTCGCGTTCGCACGGGATCGGACCCCGTGCGAACGCCACGAACCCGTGCGAACGCCAGGATCTCGCCGTTGGTGGGGAGGGTGGACGTGCGCTGCTCGGGAGGGCGATGCTGGTACCGGGCACGACGGGTGGAGGGAGGCGGGACGGGCGTGGCGGACACCTGGACCGAGGACGCGCCCGGCGTCCTGTGCCTGCCGTCCGGACGGCTGGTCCGCGGCCGCGCACTGCGCCGGCCGCTGCCCGACGGGCCGG
This sequence comes from Pseudonocardia sp. NPDC046786, assembly GCF_040645415.1. NCBI lineage: Bacteria > Bacillati > Actinomycetota > Actinomycetes > Pseudonocardiales > Pseudonocardiaceae > Pseudonocardia > Pseudonocardia sp. NPDC046786. The sequence goes on from NZ_JBEYYF010000006.1 coordinate 240,244, forward strand.
TCCCCGACTTCGGGCTCTACCTGCTCGGCCGCGAACCCGAACCGACCGGCTGGCCGTCGCGCTGGGTGCACTGGCCGGACTTCCTGCTCCCCCGCGACCGGATCGCGTTAGGCTCGGGCCTGCGCGAACTGCTCGACCGGGCCGGGTCCGGACGGGTGGAGGTCGCCTGCGCCGGCGGGTCCGGCCGCACCGGCACCGCGCTCGCCTGCCTGGCCGTCCTCGACGGCGTCCCGGCCCGCGACGCCGTCGGCCACGTGCGCCGGCACTACTCGCCGCGGGCCGTCGAGACCCCGTGGCAGAAGCGGTTCGTGCGGCGCTTCGGCGGCTGAGACAGCCGTCACCGATGAGTTCCGGCCGGACGCACGGTCGGACGGTGGACAGCACACCCGACAGAACGGACAGACGCATGTCGTTCCAGGCGTACCTCGACGCGATCGAGAAGAAGACCGGGAAGATCCCGGCCGAGCTGGTCGCCGAGGCGACGGCGCGGGGCTTCGGCACCGGGACGAAGGCCGGGGACATCGTCGCCTGGCTGAAGGCCGACTACGACCTCGGTCGCGGGCACGCGATGGCGCTGGCCCACGTCGTCCGCAACGGCACCACCATCAGCGACACCCACGTCGGGACGACCGGCTCGCACCGCGACGAGTCGACCGAGCTGCGGCTCGACGGGATCGCGAACCGCTGACCCGCGCCGCCGCGCTCAGTCCGGCCGATCCGGTGCGGGCAGCGCCGCGATCAACCCGGTCCTGCCCTCGATCCCCAGCTTGGCGTACGCGTGCGCGAGGTGCGTCTCCACCGTGCGCACCGACAGCACCAGCCGGCGGGCCACCTCGGCGTTGCTCGCCCCCTCGGCCGCGAGCTCGGCGATCTCCCGTTCCCGGCCGGTCAGCCGGGGCCGGACCAGCCGGTCCAGCGCGGGCGTTCGCGCGCCGCAGCCGCCCGCCAGCTCGGTGGCCCGGGCGGCCGACGCCGCGGAGCGGCGACGCTCCCCCGCCCGGTGGTGCGCGGCGGCCGCGGCGGCTGCGACGTCGGCGGCCTCCAGCCGGGCGCCGGCCAGCGCGAGATCGGCGGCCACCCGGTCGAGCCGGCCACCCGCGCCCGGGCCGGCACGGGCCACCGCGGACGCGTGCGCGGCGAACAGCTGCAGCAGCGGTGACCGGCCGCGGGCCGCGCGATCGGCGAGCCGGTCGACGACCCGGTCCGGTCGGCCGAGCCGGGCCACGTCGTGCAGCAGGACGACCTCGGTGACCAGGTCGCCGCGGGCCGCCGCGGACCGCGCCCCGGCGAGCAGCGCGCGGACCGGTGCGGCGCCGGAGTTGTCCGCGGCCTGCAGCCAGGCCCTGGCCCGGGTCACCGCGGCGGCCGCGGCCGGCGGCACCCGCCCGGGCAGGCCGTCGATCAGCGCGCGGGCCCGGTCCCGGTCACCGGTGAGCACGTGCACCAGCGCGAGCGTCGCGGAGCAGTCGGTCGCCAGCCCCAGCGGGTCGCGGTCGGCGGTGCCGGCCCGCGCCTCGGCGAGATTCCGGCCCGCGGCGTCGAGATCCCCCCGGGCCAGTGCGGCGCGCCCACGGTGCCAGGCGATCCAGGCGTCCCCGGCCCAGCCGGGTGCGGCGAGATTGTGGCGGTGCGCGTCCTCGGCGGCGCGCCGGAGATCCTCCGGGCGGCCGGCGACGCGCAGCGCGGACAGCTCCGCGTCCACCAGCAGCAGCCCGGTGAGTGCGGACTCGGCGCGACCGTCCGGGTCCGGGGCCGACCGCACCCCGGCGACGGTGTCGAGCGCCTCGGCGGGACGGCCCGCCGCTGCGAGCCGGCCGGCCCGGGCGGCCGCGGCGAGCGCGGCCCAGCGACCGCCGGGCAGGTCCTGCCCGACGGTTGCGGGCTCGCTCCGCGCGGGCGCGTCCCCGGGATCCGGGTCGGCGCCGGTCCCCGGCCCGGGGTCGCCCGGCACCGGACCCGGCCTCCCGGCGGGCTGCCCCACCTGCGACGACGCGGCCCTGGCGAGCGCGACGCCGTCCAGCCGGGCGGCGGCCTCCAGCACCGCGACCTCCGCGGCGAGCGCGTCCCGGGAGCCGACCGGCTCCCCCGGGCCGGGCCGCTCCCCCGGCGAAATCCGGTCCCCCGGGGCCGCTGACGACGCGAGGCCCGCCGGAGCCACCGGACCGCCCGGTCCCGACCCGTCCATCCCATCCGCTGACGGCTCCCCCGCGAGCGCCTCCTCGGCCGCCGCGAGCGCGGGCTCACCGGCCCGCCGCGCGAGCAGCGCCCGGGTCATCGCGATCCGGGCAGGCCCGTCACCGGTACGCGCCCGCCGGCCGGCCTCCGCCAGCAGCGGCGGGAGCTCGGCCCCGCGGTCCTGCCAGCGCAGCGACTCGATCAGTTCCAGGTGCGCGATCCCGTCCCGGTCGTCGGCGAGTGCCTGGCGGGCGATCCGCTCGGCGCGGGCGTGGTCCAGCTCGCGGTTGGCCGCGGTCGCGGCCGCGACCGGGTCCGGCCGGTCGCCCGGCTCCCGGGCGGCGGGCACGTCCGGCCCGGCGCGCCCCGCCCCGGCGACGACCGCGGCCACGAACGGCGGCACCGCGGCCCGCCCGGCGCGGTCGGTCCGCACCAGCTCGCGGCGGACCAGCTCCCCCGCACCGCCCGGCCCGGCACCCGGCCCGCCCGCCACCAGCCGCTCCAGCGCGGCCCACTCGTCGGGCGCCAGACCGGCCAGCACGAACGATCCGAGCCGCGGCGGCGGCTCCATCGGGCCGTCCCACCGCCACGGACCGGCGCGCCGGGTGAGCCGGCCCGACTCGTGACCCGCGCGCACCAGCTCGCACAGGAACAGCGGGGTGCCCTGGGCCAGCTCGCGCAACCGCTGCGCGGTGCGGGCCTCCACGTCGCCGCCGAGCATGCCGTGCAGCAGCCGGTCGGTGTCCGCCTCGGCGAGCGGTCGGACCGCGATCGGGCGCACGTCGTCGCCGAGGGTGCGCAGCCGGTCGACCGGGGCGCGGTCGCTGCGCTCGGTCGCGACGACCGTCGCGTCCCCGGCGAGCAGCAGCTGCTCCAGCACCGAGCGGGTGAGGTCGTCGAGCCGGTGCGCGTCGTCGACCGCGATCACCGGGCGGTCCCCACGCAGCGCGGCGAGCGCGTGCTGCAGCAGGACGAACCGGTCCGGCTCCCCCGGCACCGGCGGTACCGCGTGCGCGAGGGGGCCCAGCGGGACGTCCGGTCCGGTCCCGGTGATCAGCACGGTGCGGCGCCCCAGATCGCGGGAGATGCGGACGGCCTCACGCAGCAGCCGGGTCCGCCCCACCCCGAGCGGCCCGGTCAGCAGCACGCCGCCCGGTTGCCCGTCGGTCAGGAACCGCTGCAGGACGGCCAGTTCCGGGTCCCGCCCGACCAGCGGCGGATGCGTGCTCAGCACCTCCGGGCCGGCGTCGTGCCGGCGGTCGGACGACGGCGCCACTCCGGCCACGCGATCCTCCCGTCCTCGGCGATCGTCTACCGGTATGTCCGTTTCCGGGGACGGTTCGGTTCAACCCGGTGGCTGTACTCACCCCCCGGCCCACCCCGGCGCGCCGGGCACCGACGCGGCCGGGGCGGCGCTGGTCGCCGCGGCCGTCACCACCGGGCCGGACGCCGCCAGCAGCACCGCGACCGTCACGCCGAGCAGCGCCCCCGCCCGCACCGGCCGTTCCCGGTCCAGCACCCGATCGGCCAGCCCGGCGGCGAGCATCGCCAGCACCGGTCCGAGCAGCAGCACCGCCGCCGTCCGGGTGTCCGGGAACGCCGACGCGGCGAGCAGCACCGCCGCGGCGGTGCCGAGCGGGGCGAGCGGGCGCCGGAAGCGCACGGTCAGCAGCACCAGCACCGCACCGGCCGCGACCGGCGCGAGCTGCATCGCGCCCAGCTCCTGGACGACCCCGGCCCGGCCGGCGAACACCGCGCCACCGAGCGCGGCCGCGGTGCCCGCGACGACCACCAGCGTCCACCGCCCGGCCGGGCGCAACCGCGGACCCAGCTGACCGGTGTGCGCGGCGTGCGCGACGAACGCCGCCAGCGCCACCGCCGCGACCGGCGAGGTCAGCGCGGCGACCGCGCAGGCCAGGTAGGCACCCCGGCCGGCGGCCGGACCGCGGCCGGCGAGCAGCGCGGCGACCAGCAGCCAGAACGCGGCCGGGGCCGCCGGATCGCCCGCCGCGTGCACGACGACCAGCGGCGGCACCGCCCCGGCCAGCACGACGGCCAGGCCGGCGATCGGTGCCGGCAAGCCGATCCGGCGCGCCATCGGCCACAGCAGGACCGCGGTGACCGCGCCGAGCAGCACCCCGGTGACCGGTCCGGACGCCCCGGTCAGCGCGAGCAGCGCCGCGGTCTGCCGCTCACCCAGCCCGAGCGGGTCCGCCGACGCGGCCGCGGCGGGCAGCTGCGATGCCCCGGCCGCCGTGAGCGCACCGACGAGCAGCACCGGAAGCAGGGTGCCGGCGAGCGTCGGCAGCGCCCGGTCGCCGGCGTCCCGGGTCTCGACGAGCCGGCGCAGCAGCGGCGCCCCGAGCAGCGAGAGCACCAGCCCGAGCAGCAGCGCACCGCCGACGATCGGCAGCACCAGCAGCGCGGCGCGGACCGTGCCGAGCACCGCCTCGACCGCGATCCCGTCCCGCACCCCGGCGGCGGCATCGCCGAGGAAGCCACGCGCCCCGCCGAGCATCTCGGGCACGACGACCGGTGCGGCCAGCAGGAACCCGCCGAGGAACACCACCAGGAACGGGACGACGAGTGCCACCCACAGCTCGACGGTGCGGCGGACCCCCGGCCGCAGCCGGGTCAGCTTCGGGTCCGGCGCCGCACCGGGCAGCCGGCTGCGCAGCACCGGGCCGAGGTAACTGAACAGGTCCGGGACGCCGACGATGTCGCTGAGGATGTAGTAGCCGTCGAGCCGGATCATCGGCAGGAACTGCCGGGCCGTCTCCAGGTGCAGCAGCGCCAGCACCACGAGCAGCCAGTCGGTGCCGGTGAGCAGCCAGGTCGCGGCGAGCCCGCCGAGCACGATCGCGTTGAAGTAGACCCCGCCCAGGTCGGTGCGCAGCCGCCCGGCCCGGGACAGCCGGTAGCTGTCGGTCACGGTGCTGTAGAAGGCGGGCCAGACCAGGTAGACGCCGAGCCCCATCGCGCCGGGCCGGGCGCCGCCGTAGCGGCAGGCGGACACGTGCCCGGCCTCGTGGAACGCCCCGGTCGCCAGGAACAGGCCGAGCACCGCCAGCACCAGCGCGGGGTTCGCGACCATCTCGCCCGCCCCCGCGAGCGCACCGGCGATCCCGCCGCCGAACAGCACGACCAGGTCGAGCACCAGCACAGCGACCAGCACCGGGACGACGACGGGCGGCCGGTGCAGCCAGGTGAACATCCCGGCGATCACCCAGGTCACCGACGGCGGCACCACCGGCAGCCGGAATCGCAGCATCAGCAGGTGATCGGGCCGCTGCTCGAGGCGTTCCGACCGATCGTCGTTGTCGGAGCCGGAGCCGGTCTCGACCAGACCGGCCGGGACCAGCCGCTCCCGGACGAGCGCGTCGACGTCGGTGGCGGTGAGGTCCTCCCCGGTCTCCGCGACGACCCGCTCGGCCAGTTCCGCGGCGCCGGAGCGGCCGTCGATCGCCGAGACGATCAGGAAGAGCAGTTCGGAGAGCTGGACGACCTGGCCGTCCGCGCGCACCACGACGTAGCGCTGGTCGGTGTAGCCCGAGCCCTGGTACGGACCCACGAGCTCGATCCCGTCGGCCGGCCGGAACGGCGCCGCGACGAGCTGGGTCGGCGGATCGAGAACCAGGGTCTGCATCGCCTGCCTTCGTCCCGGTGGTGTCGGAAAAGTGCGGAAATTGCCTCGGACGCACCGGAGGGGCGACCCACGGGCCGCCCCTCCGATTATCCGGAAATCGTTTCGCAACGATTCCCGGAGATGGCTCATCGCCAGTTCTGGAAGACCCAGGAGTCGGCGTCGCCGCCGGAGCCGCCGTCGCCGCCGGACCCGCCGTCGCCACCGTCGGACGAGGCGTTGCCGCCGTCGCCGCCGGAGCCGCCCTCGGCCAGCTGATTGGTGCTGCCGCCGTCGCCGATGACGCTGAAGCCGCTGAGCACGGACACGTTGGTGCCGCTGCCGCCGCTGCCGCCGTCGGCCGACGCCGACGAGCTGCCGCCGTCGCCGCCGGAGCCGCCGTCGCCACCGGACCCGCCGATGACGCCCAGCAGGGTCATCTGGGTGCGGGCCGGGAGGAGCTCGGCGTGCTCGGTGTCCAGGTGCCGGGAGATCGAGTCGCTCATCTGCGGACTCCTTTTCTCGGTTCGGATCCGTGGACCTCGGTCCACGCTTTCGGGAATCGGCCCGGTCGAGCCGATCTGGAATCCATCCTGGCCATCCCGGCGAGCGGCCCGCAATCAGATCCGGTACGTACAAATCAATGTGCCGGACCACGTAGGTTCATTCTCGGGGTACGGAGATGGCCGGATCGGCCACTGATCCCGGGCCCAGCAGGATGCCGCTGATCAGTCCGGGCCCGGGCACCGGGAGCGCGTCGCCCAGCGCGATCCGCATCGCGGCCAGACCGGACAGCGCGGCGAGGTAGGTGACGCCGCGCTGTCGCGGGTCCCCGTCGCCGGTCGCCAGCCCGGCCAGGACGTCGAGCAGGATCCGGTGCCGCTGCGCCAGCTCGGCGGTCCGGGGCGGCGGCCCGGGCACCGCGAACGCCTGGTTCATCAGGAGCAGGAACTCGGCGAACCGGTCGTCGCGGGCGATCGCGGCGACCACCTCGCGGGTGAACTCCCGCAGCGCGTCGCCGTCGTGCAGCCGGTCGACGACCGCGTCGAGGCCGTCCGTGGCCTCGCCGACCAGCGCGTCGAACAGGTCCTCCTTGGACGCGTGGTGCCGGTAGACCAGGCCGGTGCTGATCCCGGCGGCGCGCGCGACGTCCCGGATGCCGGTCGCGGCGAAGCCGTGCCGGGCGAACAGCGAGACGGCGGCGGCGCGGATCCGCTCCTCGGTGCGCGCCCGCATCGCGCCGTACTGCTCAGCCGGCCGGGGCACCGCGGTCCAGCCGCATCGAGACGTAGGCGCCGATCCCGGTGCGCGCGGTGTGCGGCACCGGCCGTCGCCGGTACTCGACGAAGCCGAGCTTGCGGTAGAGGTTCAGCGCGGCGGTGTTGACGTCGGCGATGTCCTCCAGCACGAACGCGGTGCAGTCGCTGTGCCGCATCAGGTGTTCGAGCAGCGCGGTGGCGACGCCGCGGCCGCGGTGGGCCGCCGCGGTACCGACGAACTCCAGGGACGCGGTGCCGGGCGGCAGATCGAGGCTGCCGGAGAACTCGCGGCGCAGCATGATCCCGCCGATCCCGCCGCGGATCGGGCCGAGCCGGCGCAGCAGCGGCCACAACCGCGGCCGCACGCTCTGCTGCCTGCCGTCGGTGCGGGCGGCGAGCCCGGCCGGTTCGCCGTCGAGGACGGCGACGTGGAAGAGCTCGGGCACCAGCATGTGCTCGAACGCGTCCGCGAGCCGCCGCGGATCGGTGGCGAACCAGCGGAAGTCCGCGCCGAACGCGTCCAGGTAGAGCTCGACGAGCAGCCGCCGGTGCCGCGCACCAAGCTCCACCGCCGGTACGACGTCGACCATGACCGCCCCCGAGGAGAATGAACTTGTGTTCACTCTACTCCGGGGCGGGCCGGTCAGCTCTCCAGCGCGGCGTCCAGCGTGATCTCGACGCCGGCCAGCGCCTTCGAGACCGGGCAGCCGGCCTTGGCGGCCTCCGCGGCCTCCCGGAAGCCGTCCGCGTCCAGGCCGGTGACCTCGCCGCGGACGGTCAGCGTGATGCCGGTCAGCCGGAAGCCGCCGTTCGCCTCGTCCGGGCCGAGCGAGACGTCAGCGGACACGTCCAGCGACTCCGGGGTCCCGCCGGCCTGGCCGATGTTCGCCGAGAGCTGCATCGCGTAGCAGGCCGAGTGCGCGGCCGCGATCAGCTCCTCCGGCGAGGTGACGCCGCCGGCGTCGTCGGCGGCGCGCTTCGGGAAGCTGACCTCGTAGGTGCCGACCTTCGAGCTGCTGAGCTCGACCTGTCCCGAGCCCTGCTCGAGGGTGCCGTTCCAGGCGGTGCGGGCGCTGCGGGTGGGCATGGTGCCTCCAGGTGGATCGGAATCGGTTGTACGCAACCGGTCAACCCGATCCTGGTGGGCGCGACTCCTCGGCCGGCACCCGTCGCGCCGAAAGGCACCGGCCGGGCGTCGAGCGGTCGCCTCAGCGCACCTCGACCCGGTCGCCGACCTGCAGCGAGGCGTACCAGCGCTCGGCGTTCGCCCGGTCCAGCCGGACGCAGCCGGCCGACGGCGAGTCCAGGTTCCCCTCGTGGAAGGCGATGCCGCCGGGGGCGAAGAACACCGCGAACGGCATCGGGGCGCCGTCGAACTCGGTGCTGCGGTGGTCGCGGTTCTTCCACTCCACCCGGAACGTGCCGAGCGGGGTCTCCTTGCCCTGACCGCCGGGCGCGACCCGGACCGGCCCGGCCTCGATCCGGCCGTCCCGGATGAGCCACGCGGTGCGGCCGGCCCGATCGACGCAGGCGCGCGCCTGGGCGCTGCACGGCGTGCCCTCGGCCCGGCCCTCGGACCCGCCGCGCCCCTCCGAGGGGGCCGCCGGTGCCGCCGGAGCCGGTGCGGCCGAGGCCGTCGCGGCGAGTGCGCCGAGCAGCACCCCCGGCACCAGGACCAGCACCGTGACCAGGGCCGTCATCGTGCGGGACCGCCCGCGGCGACCCCCGACCTCGCGCGTCATCGCACTCCCGCTCGTCACCGCGGCGGCCACCGCGGCCGGCACGTGACCGGTTGAACGACGGCGTCGCAACCTGGTTACCACCCGAAGGTTTGATCTTCGGCCGGGCCACCCGGCCGGGTGCCGGAACGACGGGCCGGGACCGACGCGGAGCGGCCCCGTACGATGCCGTACCGGCACGGGGGGCCGTTGCACCACGAGCGACCGACCGTCCGCGACGCGGCCGGAGCACGGGCCGTCCGACCGGCGGCGGGAACCCCAGCAGGAGGAACCGAACATGCCCGATGCCCACCAGGGCGGCACCGGCGACCGAACCGACCCGACCGCACCCGGCGCAGCCGCGGCCGTGGTCCTGGCTGCCGGGGCGGGCTCCCGGATGCGCTCGGCGACGCCGAAGGTGCTGCACCGGCTCGGCGGCCGCAGCATGCTGGGACACGCGCTGCACGCGGTGGCCGGGGTGCTCCCGGAGCACCTGGTGGTCGTCGTCGGGCACGAGCGGGAACGGGTCGCCGAGGCCGTCACCGGCATCGCCGGCGAGCTCGGCCGCACCGTCACCGCCGCCGTGCAGGAGAACCGGCTCGGCACCGGCGACGCGGTCCGCGCCGGACTCGCCGCGCTGCCGCCCGACCTGGGCGGGACCGTACTGGTCACCTACGGCGACGTCCCGCTGCTCGACACCGCGACGCTCACCGCGCTGGTCGGCGAGCACGAGCGGGCCGGCGCCGCGGTCACGCTGCTGACCTGCGACCCGGACGATCCCACCGGCTACGGCCGGATCGTGCGCGACGAGGCCGACCCGGCCCGGCCGGTGACCGCGATCGTCGAGCACGCCGACGCCACCGCGGAGCAGCGCGCGATCACCGAGGTCAACTCCGGGGTCTACGCCTTCGACGCGGAGTTCCTGCGTGCCGGGATCGGCGGGCTCGCCGCCCACAACTCGCAGCAGGAGCTGTACCTGACCGACCTGGTCGGCGCCGCCGTCGAGGCCGGCCGGACGGTGCACGCCGTCCGCTGCGCCGACGAGTGGCTGCTGCGCGGGGTGAACGACCGGGTGCAGCTCGCCGAGCTGCGCGCGGAGCTCAACCGCCGGGTGCTGCGGCGCTGGATGGTCGACGGCGTCACCGTCGTCGACCCGGCCACCACCTGGGTGGACGTCCAGGTGCGGCTCGGCACCGACGTCGTCCTGCACCCGGGGACGCAGCTGCACGACGCCTGCACGATCGGCGACGGCGCCGAGATCGGGCCGGACAGCACGCTCGCCGGCTGCGTCGTCGGGCCGGGCGCGACCGTCGTCCGCACGCACGGCTCGGAGGCCGAGATCGGCGCCGACGCCTCCGTCGGGCCGTTCGCCTACCTGCGGCCGGGCGCCCGGCTCGGGACCCGCGGCAAGATCGGCACCTTCGTCGAGGTGAAGAACTCCGACATCGGCGCCGGCAGCAAGGTGCCGCACCTGACCTACGTCGGCGACGCCTCGATCGGCGAGATGAGCAACATCGGCGCCTCGTCGGTGTTCGTCAACTACGACGGCGTCCGCAAGCAGCGGACGACGATCGGCTCGCACGTGCGGACCGGCTCGGACACCATGTTCATCGCGCCGGTCACGGTCGGGGACGGCGCCTACACCGGCGCCGGGACGGTGCTGCGCTCGGACGTCCCGCCGGGGGCGCTCGCGGTGTCGGGCGGGACACAGCGCACCATCGAGGGGTGGGTGCCCCGCAAGCGCCCGGGCACACCGGCCGCCGAGGCGGCCGAGCGGGCGGGGGTCCACCCGGTCACCCAGCAGGACGACAGCACCGGCCGGAACAGCGACGCCCGGAACAGCGACAACAGAGACCTCAGCCGAGGAGGCACCGCACGGTGAGCGCGATCGCAGGAACCCCGAAGAAGAACATGATGCTCTTCTCCGGACGGGCGCACCCCGAGCTGGCCGAGCACGTGGCCAAGGAGCTCGACGTCACCGTCACACCGCAGTCGGCGTACTCGTTCGCCAACGGCGAGATCTTCTGCCGGTTCGAGGAGTCGGTCCGCGGCAGCGACGCGTTCGTGATCCAGGCGCACTCCGCCCCGATCAACGACGCGATCATGGAGCAGCTGATCATGGTCGACGCGCTCAAGCGCGGCTCGGCCAAGCGCATCACCGCCGTCATGCCGTTCTGGGGCTACGCCCGCCAGGACAAGAAGCACCGCGGCCGCGAGCCCATCTCGGCCCGCCTGGTCGCGGACATGTTCAAGACCGCCGGTGCGGACCGGATCCTCACCGTGGACCTGCACACCTCGCAGATCCAGGGCTTCTTCGACGGCCCGGTGGACCACCTGTTCGCGCTGCCGGTGCTGGCCCAGCACATCAAGAGCACCCGCCCCGGGGAGGACTTCGCGGTCGTCTCCCCCGACTCCGGCCGGGTGCGCCTCGCCGAGCGCTGGGCGGACACCCTCGGCGGCACCCCGCTGGCGTTCATCCACAAGACCCGCGACCCGCTCAAGCCCAACGAGGCCGTCGCCAACCGGGTGGTCGGTGACATCGAGGGCCGCTGCTGCGTCGTCATCGACGACATGATCGACACCGGTGGCACGGTGGCGAAGGCGGTCGAGGTGCTGCTGGCCGAGGGCGCGACCAAGGTCGTCGTCGCCGCGACGCACGGTGTGCTGTCCGGCCCGGCCACCGAGCGCCTGGCCAACTGCGGCGCCGACGAGGTGATCTTCACCGACTCGCTGCCGATCCCGGCCGAGAAGCGCTTCGACCGGATGACCGTGCTGCCGATCGCGCCGCTGCTGGCCGAGGCGATCCACCAGGTCTTCGAGGACGGCTCGGTGACCAGCCTGTTCGACGGCAACGCCTGAGCGGTCCAACCAGCGCACGACGGCGCCCCACCGATTCGGTGGGGCGCCGTCGTGCCCGTCAGGCCCGCAGCAGGATCGCCACGATGTCCGGTGCGGTGAACTCGCGTGCGTAGGCCGACTCGTCGTACCTGCGCAGGACGCCGAGCTCCACGAGCTGACCGACCAGTCCGTTGGCCCGTGTGTAGGTGACACCGAGCTGTTCCTGCACCTGGCGCACGGTGAAGATCGGCCGGCCGAGCGCGAAGTCGACGAGCAGCGTCGCGTTGTCCGCGCGCAGCCCGCCCGCCCGCACCCGGCGCTTGAGGTCGTCCTGCACCGCCAGGAGCTCCACCAGCCGCTGCTCGGTGTCCCGCGCCGCCGCGGCGACCCCGCGGGCGAAGAACCGGATCCAGCCGTCCCAGTCGGCACGGGTGCTGACCGCCATCAGCGCGTCGTAGTAGTCCGCCCGGCGGGCCTCGAACCACGGGGAGACGGTGAGCGTCGGTTCCACCAGGACTCCCGCGTAGAGGAGCTGGAGCACGATCAGCAACCGCCCGATACGACCGTTCCCGTCGTGGAACGGGTGCAGCGTCTCGAAGTGGTAGTGGCTCATCCCGGCGGCCACGACGGGATCGATGTCGGCGTCCCGGCTCCGCGTGAACCAGTCGATCCAGGTGCGGACCTGCTGTTCCAGCTCCGGGCCGGGCGGCCGCGGGACGAACCGGGCGTCCTGCACACGCATGCCGGGATCGCCACCGACCATCACCTGGATCGAGCGGAGCCGGCCCGTCTGGTCCCCGTCGACCGAGGTGCCGCGGACCAGCGCGGCGTGCAGCTCGGTGAGCAGGGTCATCCCGAACGGCCGGCCCTCCCCGTGCCAGGCGAAGGCGTGCTCCGCCGCGCGGACGTAGTTGATCACTTCGCGGAGGCCCGCGTCCGTCTGGTCCTCCCGCTCGTCGGCGGCGAGCACCACGGGGAGCGGGGCGTAGGTCCCCTCGAGGGCGGACGTGCTCTGCGCCTCACGGCGGAGGACGGGCCTGCGGAGCAGCGCGGGGTTCGGCAGGCGGCGGGCCGAGCTGTCCAGCGCGGCCACCGCCGCGCGGGCGTCGGCCACCGCGTTGAACGTGCTGGCCGACAGAGCGGGCGACTCCAGCGGCAGCGCGGCCGGGACGAACGCGACGTGCTCCCAGCGGCCGTAGCGGATGCTCTCCCCGCTGATCGGAACGAGCATGCCCGGACTGTCCGGACCGAACTCCTCGACGCGCACAACTGAACACTATCGGCAGTTGTGTTGCGTTGTCCGGCGAAATCGGGGACGGAATGCAACACGGCCGCCCGTCCCGTCGCATGCACGTTCCGGGCGTTGCGGGTGGGTGCCACAGGGTGTAAAGCAGCCGTGCCGTAGACTTCGGGCATCTCCGCGGCGAGGGCGGGTGCACGCTGACCCGCCGTGATCGACGTGGGCCGATCCCGGTCGGCTCCTCGCCGCGCGCACGCCTTCCACAGCGCAGAACGCAGCAAGAACCGAGGAGCACCCCCGTGGCCCAGACCCGCATTCCCGCCGAGAACCGGACCGAGTTCGGCAAGGGCGCCGCCCGCCGCACCCGTCGCGCCGGCAAGATCCCCGCCGTGCTCTACGGGCACGGCACCGACCCGGTGCACCTGTCGCTGCCGTCGCTGGAGTTCGCCGCCGTCGTCCGCGAGCAGGGCCGCAACGCCGTCCTGGAGCTCGACGTCGCCGGCAGCGCGCCGCAGCTCGCGCTGACCAAGACCGTCGTCGTGCACCCGCTGCGCCCCTACATCGAGCACGTCGACCTGCTCGTCATCAAGCGCGGTGAGAAGGTCGAGGTCGAGCTCGACGTCGTCGTCACCGGCGACGCCGCCCCGGGCTCGCTGGTCACCCAGGACCTCAACACCGTCCTGGTCGAGGCCGACGTGCTGAACATCCCGGAGAACATCGAGATCTCCGTCGAGGACGCCGAGATCGGCACCCAGTACTTCGCGAAGGACCTGCGCCTGCCGCAGGGCGTCGAGCTGCGCACCGACGAGGAGTACCTGGTCGTCCAGGTCGTCCCGGCCCCGACCGAGGAGGACCTCGAGGCCGAGATCGACACCGAGGGCGCCGGTGTCGTCGAAGAGCCGTCCGACGAGGAGGAGGCCGCCGAGCCGGCCGCCGAGTCCGCCGAGGGTTCCGAGGGCTCGGACGAGTCCTCCGACGACGCCAAGTGAGCCCCGTGCCGGGGCCCGCGCTGGTCGTCGGGCTCGGTAACCCGGGCCCGGACTACGCCGAGACCCGGCACAACGTCGGCACCCGCGTCGCCGCCCTGCTGGCGGCGCGGGCCGGCGCCGGCCGGTTCTCGGTCCACAAGCGGACGAACTCCGACGTGGCCCAGGGCCGGCTCTCCGGTCGGCCGGTGACCGTGGCCGTCCCGAGGACGTACATGAACCTCTCGGGCGGCCCGGTCGCCGGGCTCGTGCAGTACTTCTCGATCCCGCCGGCCGAGGTGATCGTCGTGCACGACGAGCTGGATCTCGAGTTCGGCGTCGTCCGGCTCAAGCGCGGCGGCGGCGAGGGCGGGCACAACGGCCTGCGCTCGATCAGCCGGTCGCTGGGCACGAAGGACTACCTGCGGGTGCGGTTCGGCATCGGCCGCCCGCCCGGCCGGCAGGACCCGGCCGACTACGTGCTGAAGCGGTTCTCGGGCGCCGAGAAGAAGGAGCTCGATCTCGGGATCGACCTAGCCGCGGACGCCACCGAGGCACTGCTGGCCGACGGGCTGGAGGCGGCGCAGAACCGCTTCCACCCGCTGTCCGGCTGACCGCCGGCCGCCCCGGAGCATCCCGCGCGTGTCCCGTCCCGGCCTCGTCGGCGCCGCCGCATCGCTGGTCGGTGCGACGCTGTTCTGGGCGGGCAACTACATCGTCGGGGCCGAGGCGGTGCGCAGCATCGACCCGTTCAGCCTCACGCTGCTCCGGTGGGTGCTGGCGCTGCCGCTGCTGGTCGCGCTCGCCCAGCTGGTCGAACGCCCGGACTGGCGGCGGGTGCTCGCCGCCTGGCCGTGGCTGCTGGCGCTGTCGCTGTTCGGGATGCTCGCCTACACCGGGTTCCTCTACGCCGCGCTGGCGGCGACCACCGCCTTCAACGCCTCGCTGATCAACGCCTTCAATCCGGCGCTGATCGCGCTGGCCGGTGCGGTCCTGCTGCGCGAGCGGCTGACCCCGGTCGCGGTCGCCGGGATCCTGGTCGCGCTGCTCGGCGTGCTGATCGTCGTCACCGACGGCGACCCGGCGACCGTGCTGCGCACCGGGTTCGGCGCGGGCGAGCTGCTGATGCTGGGGGCGATCCTGTCCTGGACCGGCTACGCCGTCGTCGGCCGGCGCGCCCCGGCGCTGCCGCCGATCTCCTCGACCGCCGCCCAGGCCGCGGTGGCGGTGCTGCTGCTCGCCCCGGCCGGCCTGCTCACCGGGGTCACCCTGCCCGACGGCCCGTCGTCGACCGGCTCGCTGCTGTTCATCGTGGTGTTCCCGTCGGTCCTGTCGTACCTGCTGTGGACCCGGGCCCTGCTCGTCCTGCCGGCCGGCAGCGCGGGCGTGTTCCTCAACCTGATCACGGTCTTCACCGCCGCGTTCACGATCGCGGTGGGCGACCCGTACACGTCCGCGCAGCTCGTCGGCGGCCTGATCGTGATCGTCGGGGTCTTCCTCACCTACGGGCGGCACCTGCGCCGCCGGCCCGGCTGACCGGGCCGGGCGGCGCGACGGCGTCAGCCGGGGGTGCCGAGCCGGTCGGCGGTGGCGGCCCGGCGCAGCTTGCCCGACGGCGTCTTCGGCAGGGTGCCCGGCGCGAGCACCGCGACCTCGGCCGGGCGCACCCCGACCGCGGACACCACCCGGCGCACCACGTCGTCCCGGATCGCCTTGACCGCCTCGGGGCTGTCTGCGCCCTTCGCCTCGACCGCTACCGCGAACGACTCGCGGTGCCGCCCCTCGCCTGCGGCCAGCCGCACGGCGACGACGTTCCCGGCCCGGACCCCGTCGGCGGCGGCCGCCGCGCGTTCGATGTCGGTCGGGTAGATGTTGCGGCCGCCCATGATGATGACGTCCTTGGTGCGGCCGCACACGACGACCGCGCCGTCCGGGGTGAGGTAGCCCTCGTCACCGGTGTCGAACCAGCCCTCGGCGTCCTGGGTGGACCGCGGACCGTCGACGGTGAGATAGCCCGGTGTCACGGCCTCGCCGCGCAGGTGCAGCACGCCGACCTCGCGCGGCCCGAGCACCCGGCTGCCGGGGCCGACCGCCCGCACCTCGAGACCGGGCAGCGGCGGCCCGAGCTCGGGGAACTCCCGGACCGGCCCGTCCGAGGCCGGTTCGGCGCGCCGGTGCGTCTCCAGCGACGCGGCGTCCACCCGGTCCACCCTCAGTCCGGTGTGGACCGGCGCGAACGACACCCCGAGCGCCGTCTCGGCCATCCCGTAGGCGCACAGAACCGACTCCGGGCGCAGTCCGAACCGGGCACCGGCCGCGGTGAACGCGGCGACGGCCGCCGGATCGACCGGCTCGGCGCCGTTCAGCGCGATCCGCAGCGACGACAGGTCGAGCTCGCCGTCGCCGACCCGGGCGAGCTGGCGGGCCAGCACGGCGTAGGCGAAGTTCGGCGCCGCGGTCACCGTGCCGCGGTACTTCGAGATCAGCTCCGCCCACAGCCGCGGCCGGCCGAGGAAGTCGACCGGGGTGACCGTGACCAGGTCCAGCCCGACCGTCATCGGGATGGTCAGGAAGCCGACCATCCCCATGTCGTGGAACAGCGGCAGCCACGACACCATCCGGTCCGATGCGACGTCCAGTTCGGACGCGGTGACCATCGAGCCGATGTTCGCGTGCAGGTTGGCGTGGGTGATCCGGACGGCCTTCGGCGCCGCGGTGGAGCCGCTGGTGAGCTGGAGCAGTGCGGTGTCGCCCTCGTCGGCGACGGCGGCGTCCGCGGCGAACGCGTCCGGGTCGCCGTCCAGCGAGTCCAGCGTGCGGAACGGGATGCCCTGCTCCATCAGCACCGGCGCGAGCGCGTCGAACGGCGCCCCGAGCAGCACCATCGACGCGTCGATCATCTTCAGCGTGGTGACGGTGTCCGCCGCCCACTCCGCGAGGTCGGTCCGCGGGGTCGGCTGGTGCAGCATCGTGACGCTGCCGCCGCGCAGCCACACCGCCTGCGCGGTCGGTGCGATCGCCGCCGGCTCGCCGGCGAGCACCCCGACCGCCCCGCCGGCCGGGAGCGCGGGCGCGCCGTCCGCGCCAGGCCTGCGCAGCGCGTCCGCGCAGCCCCGGGCGGCCCGGTGCACCTCCGCCCAGCTGCGCCGGGTCGGCTCGCGCGGCTCCCCGGTGGTCATCCCGCGGGCATCCCGGTCAGGACCGGTCGCGGACTCCAGCAACGTCGCCAGGAATCGGGACATGCGCCCGACCCTAGCGACGAACCGGGCACGCGCGCCGCCGCGATCGGTGACCGGCTGATCCGGCACGGGCCCGGGCGTAGCATCCGGGCCCATGACGGACCAGCAGATCAGCACCCCGCCGGCCGAGCTCGCCGAGGCGGTCGCGGCCGTCCTGCCCGGGGCGCGCACCGACCTGGAGGCGCTGGTCCGCATCCCGAGCATCTGGGCCGATCCGGCGCACGCCGACGACACCCGGCGCTCCGCCGACGCGGTCGCCGCGCTGGCCCGCGACGCCGGCGCGGCCGACGTGCAGGTGATCTCCGCCGGCGGTGGCGCGCCGGCCGTCGTCGCGCACTGGCCGGGCCCGGAGGGCACGCCGACCGTCATGCTCTACGCCCACCACGACGTCCAGCCGACCGGCGGCGACGAGCACTGGACGACGCCCCCGTTCGAGCCGACCGAGCGGGACGGCCGGCTCTACGGCCGCGGCGCCGCCGACGACAAGGCCGGCGTGATGACCCACCTGGCGGTGCTGCGCGCCTACGACGGGCGGCCCCCGGTCGGGGTGGTGCTGTTCATCGAGGGCGAGGAGGAGTCCGGCTCGCCGACGCTGACCGCGCTGCTCGCCGAGCACCACGCGAGCCTCGCCGCGGACGTCATCGTGATCGCCGACGCGGCCAACCCGGCGGTCGACGTGCCGGCGCTGACCACCAGCCTGCGCGGGCTGGTCGACGTCGTCGTCGAGGTGTCGATGCTGGAGCGGCCGGTGCACTCCGGGGTCTACGGCGGCCCGATCGGCGACGCGCTCACCGCGCTCTGCCGCACGCTGGCGACCCTGCACGACGACAAGGGCGAGGTCGCCGTGCCCGGCCTGGTGCACGGCAGCTCGGACGCCCCCGACCCGGACGAGGCGACCTACCGGGCCGACGCCGGTCTGCTCGACGGCGTCGAGCTGATCGGCTCCGGCAGCATCCCGGAGCGGGTGAACGTCAAGCCCGCCGTCGCCGTGCTCGGCATCGACGCGCCGCGGGTCGCCGAGGCGTCGAACGTGCTGCTGCCGCGGGCCCGGGCGATGGTGAGCATGCGGCTAGCCCCCGGCGAGGACGCGGCGCAGGCGCAGCGGGCGCTCGCCGAGCACCTGGAGCGGAACGTGCCGTGGGGCGCGCACGTGACGGTGACCCCCAGCACCGGGGTCGCCGAGCCGTTCAGCCTGTCCGCGACCGGCGAGGTGTACGACCACGCCCGCGCCGCCTTCTCCTCGGCGTACGGCAACTCCGCGGTGGAGACCGGCATCGGCGGCTCGATCCCGTTCATCGCCGAGTTCGCGCGCACCTTCCCGGGCGCCGCGGTGCTGGTCACCGGTGTCGGCGACCCGGCCAGCCGGTGGCACGGCATCGACGAGAGCCTGCACCTGGGCATGTTCGGCCGCGGTGTGCTCGCCGAGGCGCTGCTGCTGAGCCGGCTCGGCGGGCAGGACTGACCCGGACCGGCCCCGGCCGGTCCGGTGACCCGGCCGGGCCCGCCGACTGGGCCGGGGCCGGATCGGGTATCCACGGACCATGAAATTCGGCATCGCCACGTTCGTGACCGACGAGGGCATCCGGCCGGGTCCGCTGGGCCGCGCGCTCGAGGAGCGCGGGTTCGACTCGGTCTTCCTCGCGGAGCACTCGCACATCCCGTCCAGCCGGGAGTCCCCGTACCCGGGCGGCGGTGACCTGCCGCGGGTCTACTACCGCACGCTCGATCCGTTCGTCGCGCTGACCGCGATGGCCGCGACGACCACCGATCTGCTGCTCGGCACCGGGATCGTCCTGCTCCCGCAGCGCGACGTGATCCACACCGCGAAGTCGGCGGCCAGCCTGGACCTGGTGTCCGGCGGGCGGCTGCTGTTCGGCGTCGGCGCCGGCTGGAACCGCGAGGAGATGCGCAACCACGGTGTCGACCCGGCGACCCGGGGCCCGCTGATGACCGAGCAGCTGCACGCGCTGAAGGCACTGTGGACGCAGGAGGAGGCCGAGTTCCACGGCGAGCACGTGCACCTCGATCGGTCGTTCTGCCGGCCCAAGCCGGTCCGCGAGCCGCACCCACCGATCTACCTCGGCGGGGAGAGCGGGGCCGCGCTGAACCGGCTCGCCGAGGTCGGCGACGGGTGGCTGCCGCGCGGGCACCTGCCGATCGACGAGATCCGGCGGGTGCGCGCCGAGCTCGCCGACCGCGGGAGGCCGGACGTGCCGACCACGGTGTTCGCCGTCCCGCCGGAGCCGGCGGCGGTGGCCGGCTACGCCGACGCCGGGATCGAGCGGGTGACGTTCCTGCTGCCGACGCTGCCCGAGTCGGAGACCCTCACGAAGCTGGACGAGCTGGCGCAGGTGACGCGGGTGGCGCAGGGCGCCCGCTGACCGCGCCGAGCACCAGCGCGGTCAGCGCCTCCGGGGCGTCGAGCTGGATCAGGTGCCCGGCGGCGGGCACCAGGTGCAGCTCGGCGCCCGGGATCGCGGCGGCGAGCCGGTGCGCCCGGTCCACCGGGATCCAGGTGTCCTCGGTGCCCCACACGATCCGCACCGGCAGGTCGAGCTCGCCGTAGCGGGGCTCGATCTCGTCGGTGAAGCGCTGGTCGGCCTGCGCGATCTGCCGGTAGAACGCCGCCCGCCCCTCCGCGCCCAGCCACGGCCCGACCAGCATCTCCTCGTCGTCGGCGCCCAGCGGGCGGAACGCCGCGCCGCGCACGTAGGCGCGGACCAGCGCCTCGTGCAGCGGAGCGGGCAGCGCGGTGAACACGGCCGCGTTGTCCCGGACGAGCCGGAAGAACTCCGAGCCCCACGGGGCGAGCGCGACGACGTCGACCAGGGTCAGCGAGGCGTACGCGGCGCCGTGCAGCAGGTGCGCCCGCAGCGCGACGGCGCCGCCGTAGTCGTGCGCGACGACGTGCGGCGGATCGTCGAGCCCCCAGTGGTCCAGCAGCGCGGCCAGCATCCGGCCCTGCACGCCGAGCGACACGTCGTCGCTCTTCGACGACGTCCCGTAGCCGGGCATGTCCCACAGCAGCACCCGGTGCGACGGGGCGAGGGCCGCCGCGACCGGTGCCCACAGCCGCGACGACCACGGCGTGCCGTGGCAGAACACCACCGGTGGGCCCGCGCCGCGCGAGGTCCATCGCACCCGGTGGCCGTCGACCGAGTACACCTCGTCCATATCCACCGGCGGAGCCTCGCACATTCCGGGCAGAATGAGCGCCGATGGAGATCCGGCTGCTGGGCACCGTGTCCGCGCTCGACGGGTCCGGTGCGGAGCTGCTGCCCGCCGGTCCGCGGCTGCGCGGGCTACTGGCCCGCCTGGCACTGGACGCCGGTCACCCGGTCGACGCCGCCACCCTGGTCGACGCGCTCTGGGGCGAGGCGCCGCCGTCGACGGCGAACGCGCTGCAGTCGCTGGTGTCCCGGTTGCGCCGGTCGGTGGGCGCCGACCGGGTGCGCTCGGCGCCCGGCGGCTACCGGCTCGACGTCGGCGCCGACGCGGTCGACGCGCTGCGGTTCGCCCGGCTGCGACGGGAGGCCGCCGCGACCGCGGACCGCGAACGGGCCCGGGAGCTGCTGGACCGGGCGCTGGGTCTGTGGTCCGGCCCGGCGCTGGCCGACCTGCGCGAGGTCGCGTTCGCCGGGCCGGCGGCGGCCCGGCTGGCCGAGGCCCGCGCCGCGACGGCCGAGGAGCTGACCCGCCGCGCCCTGGAGGACGGGGTGCCCGCCCCCGGCACGCTGCGCGGCGTGCTCACCGAGGTGCTGGCCGAGCAGCCGCTGCGGGAGACCTCGACCGTCGCGCTGGCGAGGTTGCTGCACGCGTCCGGGCACCGCGCCGACGCGCTCGCCGTGCTGGACCGCACCCGCTCCGCCCTGGCCGCGGAGCTGGGCGTCGACCCGGGCCCGGAGCTGCGGGCCGCCCGCACCGAGCTGCTCCACGACGCCCCCGCCGGGAACGGCCGGGTCACGGCACCGGCACCGGCCACCCGCGCCGGCCCGGCGGGGACCCCGCGCCACCGCGCGCCCGCGCTGACCTCGTTCATCGGCCGGGAGGACGATCTGGCCCGGCTCCGCTCCCTGCTCGCGGGCGCCCGCCTGGTCACCGTGACCGGGCCGGGCGGGGCCGGGAAGACCCGGATCGTCGCCGAGGTGGTGCGCGACCTGGACCGCCCGGTGGAGGTGGCCGAGCTGGCACCGCTGGCCGGGCCGGAGCAGCTCGCGGCGACCGTGCTGCACGCCGTCGGCGGCCCCGATCTCAGCCTCGGCGACCGCACCGGGCCGGGCACCCTGGCCCGGTTGCGGACCGCGCTGGCCGGCCGGGAGCTGCTGCTGGTGCTGGACAACTGCGAGCACCTGATCGACCCGGTCGCGACGCTGGTGCACGACCTGCTGGGCACGGTGCCGGGGCTGACGGTGCTCGCCACCAGCCGGGAGCCGCTGGGGGTGCCCGGCGAGGTGCTACACCCGCTGGGCGCGCTCGACGACGCGCAGGCGGCCCGGCTGTTCACCGACCGCGCCGCGGCGGTCGCGCCCGGGTTCACCGCCGATCCGGCGACCGTCACCGAGATCTGCCGCAGGCTCGACGGGCAGCCGCTGCCGATCGAGCTGGCCGCGGCCCGGGCCCGGACGCTGAGCGCGCGCGAGATCGCCGACCGGCTGGCCGACCGGTTCCGGCTGCTGGTGACCGGTAGCCGCACCGTGCTGCCCCGGCACCAGACCCTGCGCGCGGTCGTCGACTGGAGCTGGGACCTGCTCGGCGCCGCCGAACGCACCCTGGCCGACCGGTTCGGGGTGTTCGCCGGGCCGGTCGGCGCGCACGCGGTGGAGACCGTGTGCGGGGGCGGCGGCCTGGACGGCGACCCGCTCGGCCTGCTCGACGCGCTCGTGGAGAAGTCGCTGGTCGTCGCGACCCAGGATCCGGGCGGCGGGCCCACCCGGTACCGGATGCTGGAGACGATCCGGGAGTACGCGGCGGCCCGGCTCGCCGAGTCGGGTGGGTCCGGCCGGATGGTGCGGGCACACGCCGACTGGCTGCTGGCGGTGCTCGAACCCGCCGAGCCGCAGCTGCGCACCCGCGCGCAGCTGGACACGCTGGCGACGGTGCGCCGGGTCGAGGGCGAGGCGTTCCGGGCACTCGACCGGGCCGTCACCGATCCGCGGCCGGAGCACGCACACCGGCTGCTGGCGGCGGTGTCGTGGAGCTGGATGATCCGCGGCGAGAACATCGCGCTGCTGCACTGGTCGGACCTGGTGGCCGCGCTCGACGCGCCGGCGGACGTGCCGGCGGTCACCACGAACCGGGCGATCCGGGCGCTGCTGCTCGCCGGTTACGTCTCCGTCGAGGGTGCGCCGGCCGAGATCGACGCCGTCGGGTCGGCACTGCCCGGGCTGCCGCATCCCCGGCACCCCGCCGTCGTCCTGGCCGGGCCGGTCGCCGAGGCGTTCCGCTCGGGCGACCGCACCGAGCTCGGCGCCCTGGTCGCCCGGGGTGCGGACCCGTGGCTGCGCGGCGCGGCCGCGTTCCTGGCGTCGGTGCACGCGGAGAACGAGGGGGACCTCGACGAGCAGCGCGCCTACCTGCGGGTCGCCCATCCGCTGTTCCGCTCGGTCGGCGACCGGTTCGGGCTCGGGCTGACCGTGGCCTCGCTCGGCGAGCTGGAGGACCTGGCCGGCAACGGTACGGCCGCCTGCACCGCCTGGACCGAGTCGATCGCGCTGACCGCGGAGCTGGGCAACCTCGACGACCTCCCGCACTACCGGATGCAGCTGGCCGGTCTCGCGGCCCGCCGGGGCGACGAGGCCGGGGCCCGGGAACATCTGGAGCTCGCCGCGAGCGACCTGCGCGAGCACCCGCACCAGCGCCCCGCGAGCTGGATCGACTGGGGTCGCGCCGACGTCGAGCGGCGGCTCGGCAGGCCGGTGCACGCCCGGACACTGCTCGCCGAGTCGTGGAACGCCGACGGGCCCGGCGCGGGCCGGATGCAGCGGGTGGCCCTGCAGCACGTCTTCGCGG
This sequence comes from Pseudonocardia sp. NPDC046786, assembly GCF_040645415.1. Taxonomy (NCBI): domain Bacteria; kingdom Bacillati; phylum Actinomycetota; class Actinomycetes; order Pseudonocardiales; family Pseudonocardiaceae; genus Pseudonocardia; species Pseudonocardia sp. NPDC046786. The sequence goes on from NZ_JBEYYF010000006.1 coordinate 263,309, forward strand.
CCGCGGCCGAGCTGGACCTCGGCCGGATCGACGCCGCCCGGGTGCTGCTCGACGCCGCCGCCGACGCCGCCCTGCAGAGCAACGACGGCCCGGTGCTCGGCATGACCGCCGAGGCGTCCGCCCGCTGGGCGGTCGCCGATGGCGACCCGGAGCGCGCCGGTGAGCTGCTCGGCGTCGCGATCGCCCGGCGCGGCACCCTGCACCTGGGTGATCCGGAGGTCGTCGCGACCCGCGACGCGGTCGTCGCCGCGCTCGGCGAGGGCGGCGCGGTGACGGCGATCGACCGCGGCCGGGCCGCCCCGCGCGACGTCGCGCCCCGGCCGCTGCGCGCCCATGACGTCAGGTCCGCCGCCGGTACAGGGTGACCGCCAGCGGCGCGAAGATCGCAACCACGATCGCCGAGGTCACCAGTGACGCGGTGACCGCGGCTGCGGCGGGTTCGCCGTCGAGCAGGGCCCGGACCGCGTCCGCGCACCGGCTGACCGGGTTCACCTCGGCGAACGGGCGCAACCAGTCCGGCATGGTCTCGACCGGGACGAAGACCGAGCTGGCGAACGTCAGCGGCAGCATGATCATCGCGCCGATGCCCTGCACCGACCGCGGCTCCCGGACCAGCACCCCGAGCGCGGTGAAGATCCAGCACATCGCGAAGGCGAACAGCACCACCAGTGCGAACGCACCCAGCACCGCGGCCGGCCCGGCCGAGGTGCGGTAGCCGAGCGCGAAGCCGAAGGCCAGCATGATCACACCCGAGGTGATGTAGCGGACCAGGTCGGCGCCGACCGCACCGACCAGCGGCGCCGCCCGGGAGATCGGCAGGCTCCGGAACCGGTCGAAGATCCCGGTCTTGAGGTCCTCGGCCAGCCCGACCCCGGTCCCGGCGGAGGCGAACACGACGGTCTGCAGCAGCACACCGGGCAGCGCGTACTGCAGGTAGTCCTCGCTGCTCCCGGCGATCGCGCCGCCGAACACGTAGACGAACAGCAGCAGGAAGACGATCGGCTGCAGGGTGACGTCGAGCAGCGCCTCCGGCGAGTGGATCGTCTTGGTCAGGCCGCGGCGGGCGAGCGCGGCACTGTGCCGCAGCGGGGCGGGTACCCGGCTGCGGCGGGCGCCGGCCGGCGCCGCGGCGGGCGGCGACGGGCGGCCGGTGAGGGTGGCGGTCACGCGGACTCTCCATCGGTGGTGGTGGCCTGCCGGCCGGTGAGGGTGAGGAAGACGTCGTCGAGGCTGGGCAGCCGCAACCCGATCTCGGCGACCGCGATCCCGGCCTCGGCCAGCCGGCCGTCGGCGCGGCCCAGCGCGCCCGGGTCGCCGGCGGGGACGCTGACCTCGCCGGAGGGCGCGATCGACGGCTCGCCGCCGGTCTCGGCCGCGACGACCGCGGCGACCTGCGCGGCGTCGCCCGGCCGGACCGGCCGCACGTGCAGCAGCTGTCCGCCGGTGTCCGCCTTCAGCTCGGCCGCCGTGCCCGCGGCGATCACCCGGCCCCGGTCGAGGACGACGAGATCGTGCGCGAGCTGGTCGGCCTCCTCCAGGTACTGGGTGGTGAGCAGGACGGTGACGCCCTCGTCGGCGAGCCGGCGGACGGCCTCCCACACCTCGTTGCGGTGCCGTGGATCGAGCCCGGTGGTCGGCTCGTCGAGGAACAGCACCTCCGGGTCGCCGACCAGGCTGGCCGCGAGATCGAGCCGGCGGCGCATGCCACCGGAGTAGGTGCGGACCCGGCGGCCCGCGGCCTCGGTGAGCCCGAACCGGTCGATCAGCTCGTCGGCGCGGGCCCGCGCGGCGCGGCCCGGGAGATCCAGCAGCCGCGCGATGAGCACCAGGTTGTCGCGGCCGGTGAGCGCCTCGTCGACCGCGGCGTACTGCCCGGTGAGCCCGATCCGGCGGCGGACGGCGGCCGGATCGGAAGCGACGTCGTGCCCGAGCACGGTGGCCCGGCCCGCCGTCGGCGGCAGCAGGGTGGCGAGCATCCGGACGGTGGTCGTCTTGCCGGAGCCGTTCGGCCCGAGCAGCCCGAGGACCTGACCGGGACGGGCGGTGAAGGAGATGCCGTCGACGGCGCGGACGTCGCCGAACGTGCGGACGAGCCCGTCGACCTCGATGGCGGGCGGTGGAGCGTTCATGCGTCCATCGTGCGCCGGGGCCCTGGCACGGGGCTGGCACGGGGCTGGCACGGCCCTGGCACGGGACCTGGCACCGGGCTGTCACGGGACCGGGGCCGGATCAGCGCCGGCCGGTGCGGTCCGATCGGCCCGGCTCCACCGCCGCCCCCCGACGGCGGCGGCGGAACCGAACCGCTCCCCCCGTCACGGCGACGCTCCCCAGCCCGCCGTGACCCGTCCGACGGTATCGGGGTCGCGCGGCGTCCGGATCGGTCGAACTACTGATCTCCAACCCCGGCTCCTCCTACCGAGGTAGGAGAAACGCCCTATCCTTCGGCGCGTTCGGCGGCATCCAGCCACTCGATCTCGACCGTCTCCCGCTCCGCGACGACCGCCTTGAGCTCGCGGTCCAGCTCCATCAGCCGGTCCGGATCGGTGGCCGCCTCGGCCAGCTGCGTGTGCAGCCGCTCCTCACGCTTCGTGAGCTGCTCCATCCGCCGTTCGAGGCGCTGCGCGTCCTTGCGGGCGGTCCGCTGCGCGGCGGCGTCGACCTTCGGTGCCCGCCCCGCCGGGGTGCCGGCGGGTGACGGCGCGGCCTGCGCCACCGCGGCCGGGCCGCGACCGGCGGCCGCCCGGCGCGCAACGTACTCGCCGATCCCGCCGGGCAGGTGGGTCAGCTTCCCGTCCCCGAACAGCGCCAGCACCTGGTCGCAGACCCGCTCGGTCAGGTACCGGTCGTGGCTGACCACGACCAGCGTGCCCGGCCAGCCGTCGAGCAGGTCCTCCAGCCCGGCGAGGGTGTCGACGTCCAGGTCGTTCGTCGGCTCGTCGAGCAGCAGCACGTTCGGCTCGTCCATCAGCAGCCGGGTCAGCTGCAGCCGTCGGCGCTCGCCGCCGGAGAGCCGCCCCACCGGCGTCCACTGCCGGGCGGCCGGGAACCCGAGCTGCTCCAGGACCTGCGACGCGGTCATCTCCTGCTTCCCGAACCGCACGTACTTGGCGACGGCCTCGGTCGCCTCCAGCACGCGCATCTCGGCCGGCAGGTCGATCAGCTCCTGGGTCAGCTGGGCGAGCTTCACCGTGCTGCCCTGCACCCGGCGTCCGGCGTCGAGCTCCCGCTCGCCGGTGAGGGCGCGCAGCAGGGTCGTCTTTCCGGACCCGTTGACGCCGACGATGCCGACCCGGTCGCCCGGCCCGAGCCGCCAGGTCACCCGGTCCAGCAGGGTCCGCCCGGCGACCTCGACGGTGGCGTCCTCCAGCTCCAGCACGGTGCGGCCGAGTCGGTTGGTCGCGAACTGCATCAGCTCGACGGTGTTGCGCGGCGCCGGGACGTCCGCGATCAGCGCCTCGGCGGCCTCGATCCGGTATCGCGGCTTCGACGTCCGGGCGGGCGGGCCGCGGCGCAGCCAGGCCAGCTCCTTACGGGCGAGGTTACGGCGGCGCTGCTCGGCGGCGTCGGCCTGCCGGGACCGCTCGGCCCGGGCGTAGACCCAGTCGGCGTAGCCGCCGAGGTAGGACTCGACCTTCCCGTTCGCGACCTCCCAGGTGCGGGTGCAGACGGTGTCGAGGAACCAGCGGTCGTGCGTGACGACGACGAGCGCGATCCGGCGGGTGATCAGGTGCTCGGCCAGCCAGCCGATGCCCTCGACGTCGAGATGGTTGGTGGGCTCGTCGAGCACCACCAGGTCGAGCTCGCCGACGAGTGCCGCGGCCAGCGCGACCCGCCGCTTCTCGCCGCCGGACAACCCGTCGGTGGGCCGCTCCGTGTCGGTGATGCCCAGTCCGTCGAGCACGTCGCGCACCCGCGGGTCGGACGCCCACTCGTGATCGGCGCCGTAGTGCTGCAGCACGATGTCGCGGACGGTCGACCCGGCCGGGAACCGGTCCCGCTGGGCCAGGTGCGCCATCCGCAGGCCGCCGAGCCTGCTGACCCGGCCGCCGTCGGTCGGGCGGTCCCCGGTGAGCACGTCGAGCAGGGTGGTCTTGCCGCCGCCGTTGAGGCCGACGACGCCGATCCGGTCGCCACGTTCCACCCCCAGCGAGACGGCGTCGAGCAGCACCCGCGACGCGTCACCGGGCACGTGCGCGGTGACGTTCTCCAGGTTGAGCAGGTTCTCCGGCATCAGTCGGTCCCTCCGGCCCTCAGGCCCGCGCCGGCGGCCAGCTGCCGGATCCGGTCGGGCCGCCGCGTCCCGGCGGCGGCTCGTGCTCGTCGATCACCCGGGCGCCGCCGACCGGGCCGTGCGCGACCCGGACGGTGCGGCACACGCCCATCCCGGCCAGCTCGGTCGCCACCTCGACGGCGGAGTCGGCGTCCGCGCAGAGGAACGCGCAGGTCGGCCCCGATCCGGAGACCAGACCGGCGATCGCCCCCGCGTTCACCCCGGCGCGCAGCGTGCGGCGCAGGTCCGGCGCCATCGAGACGGCGGCGGCCTGCAGGTCGTTGCCCAGGTTCAGTGCGAGCTGGCGGGGATCGCCGCCGGCGAGCGCCTCCAGCACCGGCTCGACCGGCCGTTCCGGCGGCTCGGCGCCGCCGCGCAACCGGTCCAGCTCGCCGAACACCGCCGGGGTGGACAGCCCGCCGCGGGCCAGCGCGATCACCCAGTGCAGCCGGTGCCGGGCGAGCACCGGGATGACCTGCTCGCCGCGGCCGGTGCCGAGCGCGGTCCCGCCGTGCAGGCCGAACGTGACGTCCGAGCCGAGCTCGGCGGCCAGCCCGGCCAGCTCCTCGCGGCCCAGCTCCATCCGCCACAGCGTGGACAGCGCGACCAGCGCACCGGCCGCGTCGGCGGATCCGCCGGCCATCCCGCCGGCGACCGGGATGCCCTTGCGCAGGGTGACCCGCACGTCCGGCTCCCGGCCGGCCCGCTGCGCGAGCAGCTCGACCGCCCGCCAGGCCAGGTTGGTGGCGTCCAGCGGCACCTCGGCGACGCCGTCGCCGTGCACGTCCAGCGCGGGCTCCTCGGCGGGCTCGACCGACACCTCGTCGAACAGGCTCACCGCGTGGAACACGGTGACCAGGTCGTGGAATCCGTCCGGCCGCACCCCGCCCACGGCGAGGTGCAGGTTGATCTTCGCGGGCACCCGGACGGTGACCGGTCGTGGCACGGCGGACAGCACCGTTCAACCCTACGGGCAGCGCCGGGCGGCGTGCCGCCACCCGGGGAGTACGGTGGCCCGGCTCACCGCCGCGGTGCGTCGCCCCGGTCGGCCGCGGCCGGGTCGCGGGTGCGCAGGTGCTGCGGCCGGGCGAAGCAGAGCACCGCGACGAGCCCGATCACCAGCACCGCGGCCGGCAGCAGCACCGACTGCGCCATCGCCGTCGCGAAGGACTCGCGGACCTCGTCGGGCAGCGGACCGGTCGCGAAGGCGGCGTCCGGGGTGGCCGCCCCGCCCGGCACCAGCGCGGCGATCCGGGCCTCCATCAGCACCGCGATGCCCGCGCTGCCCAGCACCGCGCCGACCTGCCGGGTGGTGTTGTAGACGCCGGAGCCCGATCCGGCCTGCTCCATCGGCAGGTTGCGGGTCGCGCTGGTCGAGATCGGCGCCCACACGCAGGAGTTGGAGATGCCGAGCAGCGAGATCGGCAGCAGCAGCTGCCAGACCGGGGTGTCCGGGCTCATCACCGCGGCCAGCCAGAGCAGCCCGATCACGAACGTCGACATGCCGAAGCCGCCGATCAGCCGCGGATGGATCCGGTCGGTCAGCCGTCCGGTCCACGGCGCGAGCGCGCCGGAGAGCACCGCGAGCGGCACCAGCAGCAGCGCCGCCTCGGTCGGCGAGAAGCCGCGCACGTTCTGCGCGTAGATCATCAGCGGGAAGCCCTGCGCGGTGATCGCGAACCCGACGGTGCAGATCGCGATGTTGGCCAGCGAGAAGTTCCGGTCCCGGAACAGCTGCAGCGCGACCAGCGGCTCGGAGCGGGTGCGGGACTGCCACCACACGAACACCACCAGCACGACGGCGCCGACCACGATCAGCATCCACACCGGGACCGGGCCGACGATCGGCCCCCAGTCGTAGCGCTGGCCCTCCTGGATCCCGAAGACCAGCAGGAACACGCCGGTCGCCGACAGCACGACGCCGACCAGGTCGAACCGCCGCTTCGAGGTCTCCAGCGCGGGCACCAGGTACCAGACGGCGGCGAACGCGACGACGCCGAGCGGCACGTTCACGAAGAAGATCCACTCCCAGCCGAGCGCGCCGACCAGCACCCCGCCGAGCACCGGGCCGGCCAGCGTCGCGACCCCGGCCACCGCGCCCCACAGGCTCATCGCCCGCCCGCGCTGGGCGGCCGGGAAGGTGCGGGTGATCACCGCCATCGTCTGCGGCGTCATCATCGCCGCGCCGAGCCCCTGCGCGACGCGGGCGACGATCAGCTCGCCGATCGTGCCGGTCAGCCCGCACCACAGCGACGCCAGGGTGAACACCGCGAGCCCGGCGAGGTAGACGTTCTTCGGCCCGAACCGGTCCCCGAGCCGGCCGGTGACCAGCAGCGGCACCGCGTAGGCGAGCAGGTAGGCGCTGGTCACCCAGACCACGGTGTTGACGTCGGTGCCGAACGCCACCAGCAGCGCGGGCGTCGCGACGGTGACGATCGTCGCGTCGACGAGAATCATGAAGAACCCGATGACGAGCGCCCAGAGCGCCGGCCACGGGCTCGTCCCGTCCGCGCTCACGACCGCCTCGCGTGCCCTCGTCACCCGACCATGATGGGCCCGGCGGGTCCGGCCCGCCGCGACGGGCCCGGGTGACCGCTCAGGCCGGTGGGGTGAATCGCCCGTCCACCGCGGTCCAGCCGCCGTCGACGAACAGGGTGGAGCCGGTCACGAAGGTGGCCGCCTCCGAGGCGAGGTAGACCACCGCGCCGGTCAGCTCGGCGGGCACCGCCCACCGGCCGAGCGCGCCCTTGGTGGCGTAGGCGGTGTACCAGGCGTCGTCGCTGCGGATCTGGGCGGTCAGCGGGGTCTCGACGACGCCGGGTGCGATCGCGTTGACCCGCACGCCGGCCCCGCCGAACTCGACGGCAGCCGTCTTCACCAGCTGCTCGGTGCCGGCCTTGGTCGCGGCATAGACCGACTGGCCCGGCTCGACGACGCAGCCGCGGATCGACGAGAAGAGGATCATGCTGCCGGTGCCGCGCTCGACCATCCCGCGGCCGAACGCCTGCACCACGGAGAAGGTCGCGCGCAGGTTGAGGCCGACGACGCGGTCGAACTCGTCGAGGGAGTAGTCGAGGATCCGCTTCCGGACGTTCGTCGCGGCGGTGTGCACCAGCACGTCGACCGGGCCGGCGGCGCGGGCGGCCCGCTCGACGGCGGCCGGATCGGTGACGTCGAGCTCCAGCGGCTCCCCGCCGGCGGCGGTGGCGGCGGCCCGGGCGACGCCGGCGTCCCGGTCGGCGCAGATCACGTGGGCGCCGTGCGCGGCCAGCCCGAGCGCGAGCTCGTGGCCGATGCCGCCGGCGCCGACCAGCACGGCCCGCCGGCCGTCGAGTCGGAACAGGTCGGTGTAGGGGTTGTGCGGCATACCGGTCAGCTCGCTCATTCCGGCCGGATCACGGCCATCCGGGTGACGGTCAGTTCCTCGATCGCGAAGCGGGGGCCCTCCCGGCCGATGCCGGAGTCCTTCACGCCCCCGTAGGGCATCACGTCGGAGCGGAACCCGGGGACCTCGTTGACGACGACGCCGCCCACGTCCAGCTCGTCCAGCGCGGTGAAGGCGGCGGCCAGCGAGCGGGTGAACACGGCGGCGTGCAGGCCGTAGCGGGACCGGTTGACGGCCTCGAACGCGGCGGGCAGGTCGGGCACCGAGCGGATCGCGACGACCGGCGCGAAGATCTCCTCGCACCACGCCTCGGCGGACTCCGGGACGTCGAGCAGCAGGGTCGGCTCGACGGTCCGGCCGGTCGCCCCGCCGCCGTGCAGGACGGTGGCGCCGGCCCGGCGCGCCCGGTCGATCCAGGACAGCACCCGCTCGGTGGCGGCCGGGTCGATCAGCGGCGCGACCCGGGTGGCCGCGTCCCGCGGGTCGCCGACGGTCAGCTCGCCCATCCGTGCGGCCAGCCGGGCGACGAACTCCTCGCGGACCGGCTCGCAGACCAGCACCCGCTGCACGGCGATGCACGCCTGGCCGTTGAAGTAGAAGCCGCCGCGCAGCACGGCGTCGGCGGCGCGATCGAGATCGGCGTCCGCGGCGACCACCAGCGCGGTGTTCGAGCCCAGCTCGAGCAGGGTCTTGCGGGGCGCGGCGACCCGGGCGATGACGTGCCCGACGGCCGCGGAGCCGGTGAAGGACACCGCGGCGACCCGGGGATCGGTGACCAGGGCACGGCCGACCTCGGCGTCGCCGGTGACGACCTGGACGAGCTCGGCGGGCGCGCCGTGCGCGACCAGCGCGCGGCGCACGACATCGGCCAGCCAGAGCGTGGCCAGCGGGGTGGCCGGGGCCGGCTTGCAGATCACCGGGCAGCCCGCGGCCAGCGCCGGCGCGATCTTGTGCGAGGCGAGCAGGAACGGGGCGTTGAACCCGGCGATCCCGACGACCAGCCCGATCGGGCGGCGCACCCAGAACCCGACCAGTCCCTCGCCCGAGGGCTGCAGGTCCAGCGGGACCGTCTCGCCGTGCAGGTGGCCGATCTCCTCGGCGGCCGCCGCCCAGGTGAACAGGGTGCGGTCGACCTCGACCGCGCAGTCGGTTCGGGTCTTGCCGGTCTCGGCGATCAGCAGCTCGACGAACGCCTCGCGGTGCCCGGCGAGCTCGCGCTGCACGGCCAGCAGGACGGCGCGGCGGGTCCCGGCGCTGAGCCGCCCGGCCGGGCGGACCGCGGCGGCGCCGGCGTCCAGTGCGGCCTCGGCGTGCCCGGTCCGGCCGACCGGGCCGTGCGCGAGGACCGAGCCGTCGTAAGGGAAGACGACGGGGGCGAGCGCGGTGTCGTCCCGCCATCCCGATCCGATCGGCAGGCCGGCCGGGTGATCGGGCAGTGCGAGGGTCATGGACGGCAACTCCTGCGGACGACGACGGCGGCCTGCTGGTCAGACCAGCTCACTGACGCCGAGCATGCAGATCGCGCCCGGCGCGCGTCAAGTCGCCGGGTCCGGGCAGGTCGAAGCGATCAGGTTGACAGTGCGACGATCGCCGACGAGGCTCCGGAGCCACTGGATCCACCGGGTCCACGATGCGCCGCGGAGAGGGGATCATGGCCGGCCTGGTCGAGGAGGTCGCCTCGGTGCTGCGCGAGCGGATCTACGCCGGCCGGATCGCGCCTGGCGGCCCGCTGCGCCAGGAGCCGCTCGCCGCCGAGCTCGGGGTGAGCCGCACCCCGCTGCGCGAGGCCATCCGTCTGCTCGAGCAGGACGGCCTGGTCCGGGTCGATCCGCGGCACGGCGCCCGGGTGGTGACCGGCGACCGGGCGACCCTGCTGCGGGCCTACGAGCTGCGCGCCGTCGTCGACGGGCTGGCCGCCCGGCTCGCCGCCCGGGCCCGGCCCGGTGCGGCCCGGGTCCGCGAGCTGCACGTGATCCTGGCGGCCCAGCGGGCGGCGCTCGACCCGTGGGACGCCCGCGCCTACACGGTGGCGAACGTCGACTTCCACGAGCAGCTGCTGCACCTGTCCGGCAACGAGTTCCTGGTCGACCGGGCGCCGCTGCTGCGGATGACCGCGCAGGTGTTCGGCCCGGTCGCGCTGCTCGACCCGGCGGGCGCCCGGCGGGCGGTCACCGAGCACGCGGGGATCGTCGACGCCGTCGCGGCCGGCGACGAGGACGCCGCGGAGCGGCTGGCCCGGGCGCACGTCGAGGCGACCCTCGACGCGCTGCGCGGCGGAACCGGATGACCACGACCCCACCCACCCCTGGAGGAGAGCACGTGCGCAGCTACGACCTGGCCGTCGTCGGTGGCGACGGGATCGGCCCGGACGTCACCGACGCCGCCCTGGCCGGTGTCCTGGCTGCGGCCGACCGGTTCGGCTTCGCGGTCCGGCCCACCCGGCTCGATCTCGGCGCCGAGCGCTACCTGCGCACCGGCACCGTGCTGGACGACGACGACGTCGCCACGCTGCGCCGGCACGACGCGATCCTGCTCGGCGCCGTCGGCGACCCGCGGGTGCCGCCGGGCGTGCTGGAGCAGGGCCTGGTGATCGCGCTGCGGGTCGCGCTGCGCCAGTCGGTCAACCTGCGCCCGGTCCGGCTCTACCCGGGCGTGACCAGCCCGGTCACCGGCGTCACCCCGGACAACTGCGACCTGGTGATCGTCCGGGAGAACACCGAGGGCCTCTACAGCGGCGGCGGCTCCACCTCGCACGCCGGGACCCCGCACGCCCTCGCCCTGCAGCACTCGGTGACCACCACCGCCGCCACCCGGGACGCGGTGGAGTTCGCGTTCCGGCTGGCCGCCGCCCGCCGCGGCAGGCTCACGCTGTGCCACAAGACGAACGTACTGGTGCACGCCGGCCGGCTGTGGTCCGGTGTGGTGGAGGAGGTCGCCGCGGACTTCCCCGGCGTCGAGCACGACTACGTGCACGCCGACGCGATGTGCCAGCACCTGCCGCTGGATCCCGGCCGGTTCGACGTCGTCGTCACCGACAACCTGTTCGGCGACATCATCAGCGACCTGGGCGCCACCGTGCAGGGCGGTCTCGGGCTGGCGGCGAGCGCCAACCACAACCCGCACGGCGACGCGCCGAGCATGTTCGAGCCGGTGCACGGCTCGGCGCCGGACATCGCCGGGACCGGCGGCGCGAACCCGGCCGCCGCCGCGCTGTCGGCGGCGATGTGCCTGGCCGGCCTCGGCGAGGCGGACGCCGCGCTGGCGCTGGAGGCGGCCACCGCGTCCGTGCTCGCCGAGCTGCCCGCCCTCGCCGGGCCGGCGATGGGCGCCGACACGGTCACGATCGGCGACCGGATCGCCGAGCGGGTCGGCACCGCCGCACCGGTCGGCGACCCGGCGACCTCGTTCGTGGCCGCGTTCGCCGGTCTCGCCCCGCGCCGGGCCGTCCCGGCGTGACCGGTGGCGACGCCGATCCCCGGGTGTTCCAGCGGGTGGTCGACCACGTCGAGCGGGCGATCGCCGGGGGCGAGCTCGCCCCCGGCGACCGGCTGCCCAGCGAGCGCGAGCTCGGCGAGCGGTTCGCGATCGCCCGCACCTCGGTCCGCGAGGCGCTGCGGGTGCTCGAGCACGCCGGACTGATCCGGTCCCGGCCGCGCGACCCGCGCGGGCCGCTGGTGCTGGCACCCTCCCCCGGCCCGGCCCGCCGCTCGATCGCCACCTTCACCAGCACCGGCGGGTTCGGGCTGGCCGAGCTCGTGCAGTTCCGGATGGTCGCCGACGCGTCCGCGAACCTGCTCGCCGCGCGCCGGCGCACCCCGGCCGACCTGGTCGCCCTGGAGCGCAACACGGCGCGGATGCGCGCCGCCATCGACGCCGGCTACGTCGAGTTCGGTCTCGCCGACCTGGAGTTCCACGAGATCATCGCCCGCGCCGCCGGGAACCGGCTGGTGCAGCTCTACGGCGACGTGACCCGGGAGGCCGTGCTCGGGCTGATCCAGCGCACCATCCTCGACGCCGACGACCGGCACACCCTGATGTTGCGGTCGGTGCGCCACCATCGCGCCGTATTCGCCGCGATCGCCGACCGGGACGGTCCGCTGGCGTCCCGGCTCGCCCGGGAAACCCTGTACGCCTACTACGCCGAGCACGTCGGCGACGACGACCGCGAGATCATGGCCGACCTGGTACGCGAGGTCGGCGGGCGGCTGCCGGACCGGCCCTGATCAGCCGTGCTCGGCCGGGTGTGCGGCGGCAACGGCCGCGAAGTCGGCGACCGAGAGCCGTTCGGCCCGGGTGGCCGGGTCGATCCCGGCGGCCCGCAGCGCCGCCTCGGCGGCCGCCGGGGAGCCGGCCCAGCCGGCGAGCGCGCCGCGCAGCGCCTTGCGCCGCTGCGCGAACGCGGCCTCGATCACCGCGAACGTCGCCGCCCGGCCGGCACCGGCCGGCGGATCCTGCCGGACGAACCCGAGCAGCCCCGAGTCGACGCCCGGGACCGGCCAGAACACCGCGCGCGGCACCGGACCGGCCCGGCGGGCGTCGGCGTACCAGGCGAGCTTCGCGCTCGGCGCGCCGTACTCCCTCGACCCGGGGCGGGCGGCGAGCCGGTCGGCGACCTCGGCCTGCACCATGACCAGTCCGCGCTCGATGCCGGGCAGCTCGGCGAGCAGGTGCAGCAGGACCGGGACGGCCACGTTGTACGGCAGGTTCGCGACGATCGCGGTCGGACCGGCCGCGCCGGGACCGGCGTCGGCGGCCAGCTCGGCGGCGCCGACCCGCAGCGCGTCCGCGGTGGTGACGGTGAGCCGGTCCGCGAGGCCGGGCGCCCGCTCGGCGACGGTCCCGGCGAGCACCCCGGCGAGCACCGGGTCGATCTCCACCGCGTGCACCCGGGCGACGGCGGGGAGCAGGGCCAGGGTGAGCGAGCCGAGGCCGGGCCCGACCTCCAGCACCACGTCGTCGGCGCCGACGCCGGCGACCTTCACGATCCGCCGGACCGTGTTGCCGTCGTGCACGAAGTTCTGGCCGAGCTTCTTGGTGGGGCGCAGGCCGAGCCGGTCGGCCAGCACCCGGACGTCGGCGGGGCCCAGCAGCCGGGCGGTCCCGTGGTCGCTCACCGGGCCATTGTCGCCGGGCGCCCGCGGCCCGGACGCGCCGGGGATCAGCGCAGGCCGAGCTTGCGGGAGCAGGCCGGCCAGGCCCCGTAGCCGCCGCGGTCGTCGAGCACCTTCTCGGCGATCGCGATCTGCTGCTCGCGGCTCGCCTTGTCGGCGGTCGGCGCGTAGGTGCCGCCGCCGTAGGCCTGCCACGTCTGCTTGTTGAACTGCAGACCGCCGTGGTAGCCGTTGCCGGTGTTGATCGACCAGTTGCCGCCGGACTCGCACTGGGCGAGCCGGTCCCAGGTCGCGCCGTTCGACACGGCGGGGGCGGCCGGGCTCTCCGGCGCCTCCTCGACCTCCTTCTTGGTGCCGACCTTGACCACCCGCGGCTTCGCCGGGGTGTCCTGACCGGCGCCGATCCGCTCCCGGGAGACCTCGTTGCCCTGGTCGTAGGTGACCCGCCAGATCACGCTGCGCTCACCCTCGGTGCCCGGGTCGACCACGGTGCGGGTGCCCTCCTCCAGGGTCGGGTCCGCCACCTCCTCCTCCGGGACGGGGAGCTTCAGCAGCTCGACGACCTGCGCGTCGATGATGTCGGCCGCGCTCGCCGGAGCCGCGACCGGGGCGAACGACGCGACCGACGGGGCGGTCTCCAGCGCCATCGCCGCGGTGCCGAGATCGGTCGCGCCGGCGGCCAGGTCGGCGCGCAGCGTCTGTGTGTCGGGCTCGGCCTGCGGCGCCATCACGGCCGCGGCGAGACCGCCGGTCGGCAGTGAGAACAGGGCCGCCGCGGCGACGGTGCGTACACCCGCCTTCGAGCGGCCGGTGGACCGGTGCCTGCCCTCGTACGCGGCTCCGGCCAGACCGGCGGGGGCGGCGATGGGAAGCGGACGCGTGACGTCGTCGTCGGACACACCGTCTCCGGACACACCAGCGTTGCGCTCGAACATGACTTCCCGGGTGACTCGGCTCTCCGGGCAGGGGGTGTGACCTGCGGAGACGACGGCCGGCGCGGTGCCGGGGAGCGGAACCGATGCTGGGGAGCGGACCGGCCGTCGCCCCGCGGGTCGGGGAGCTTTCCCATCCCGGTGGGTACGGCGCAGGACGTTAGCGGACCGTGACCCGCCCGCGGTGCACCCGACGCGCTTGCCGCGGCGAGCGGCTTGTGATCGACGGTGAGTGACGACCGGGCCGCCGGCGGGCTCGGCGGGCGGCGTTATTCGATTGCGCCCGTCCGGAAGATCCGTTCGGCGTTGCGCCGCGCCATCTCGGCGACGCGTGCTTCCGTCTCCCCGCGCGTCGCCGCCATCCCGCGGACCGTCCAGGGCAGCACGTAGGGCTCGTTCGCCCGCCCGCGGTGCGGGTGCGGGGTGAGGAACGGCGCGTCGGTCTCGACCAGGTACTGCCCGTCCGGGACGAGCGCCGCGGCGGCCCGCAGCTCGTCGTTGCGCGTGAAGGTGACCGGCCCGGCGAACGACAGGACGTAACCGGCGTCCACGCACTCGCGGGCCATCGCCGCGTCCCCGGAGAAGCAGTGGAACACCACGGTCTCCGGGGCGCCCTCCTCGCGCAGGATGCGCAGCACGTCGTCGTGCGCGTCCCGGTCGTGGATCATCAGCGGCTTGCCGGTGCGCTTGGCGAGCCCGATGTGCCAGCGGAACGCGTCCTGCTGGGCGGCCTGCGGCGAGTGGTCCCAGTAGTAGTCCAGACCGGTCTCGCCGATGCTGACCACCCGCTCGTCGGCGGCCAGCCGCTCGATCTCGGCCAGCTCGGCGGCCCGCACCGACGCGGTCCGGGTCGGGTGCAGCGCGACCGCGGCCCACACCCGCGGATCGGCGTGCGCGGCGCGCACCGCGAACCGGGCGCCGGCCAGGTCGTCGGCGATCGTCACGGCGCCGACGACGCCGACCGCCGCCGCCCGGTCCATGGCGGCGACGACGTCGGCGTCGGTCTCGCAGCCGCACGCGTCGAGATGGGTGTGGCTGTCGATCGTCGGTGCGGCGAGCGGCTCCGGCGGGTCCGGCCGGGGACGCCTGCCGTACGGCGGGTCCCCCTGCTCGCTCACTGCCCGATCGGGGCCCACTCCGGGCCCGTCTCCCCCAGCTCGGGCGCGAGCTTGGCGAAGATCGGCGACGGCTTGGCCAGCGGCCGCCCCACCTCGATCGGGGTGGATCCCCAGTGCGCCTGCTCTGCGGCGTAGTCGCCGGTCAGCACCGGGTACGACGGGCCGTCGCCGAGATCGTCGACCTCCGTGCGCTCCGGCTGCGCCGCCCAGGTCCCGCTGCCGCCCAGCGCCTCGTGCACCTGCTGCGCGGCGTGCGGCAGGAACGGGGTGAGCAGCGTGTTCGCGTCCTGCACGACCTGCAGCGCGGTGTGCAGGATCGTGTCCCGGCGCTCCGGGTCGTCGCGGCGCTTCCACGGCTCCTGGTCGGACAGGTACCGGTTGGCGGCGGTGACCACCCGCATCGCCTCGGAAGACGCCTGCTTGAACCGGTTGCGGGCGAGCAGGCCGCCGACCGTGTCGAACCCGGCCCGCGAGTAGGCGAGCAGGTCGGCGTCGGCCTGGGCGGGGGCGGCCGGCTTCGGGACGGCGCCCACGTTCTTGTGCGCCATCGAGATGGACCGGTTGACCAGGTTGCCCCACTCGTTGGCCAGCTCGAAGTTGATCCGGCGGACGAACTCGTCCCAGGTGAAGTCGACGTCGGTGTTCTCCGGGCCGGCGACGGCGATGTAGTAGCGCAGCGCGTCCGGCCCGAACTCGCGCAGGAAGTCGCCGACGTAGATGACGGTGCCGCGGCTGGTGGAGAACTTCGAGCCGCTCATCGTCAGGTACTCCGAGGAGACGACCTCGCTGGGCAGGTTCAGCGTGCCGTAGGTGCCGGGCTCGCCGCCGCGGTCGCCCTGGCCGTTCTGGCCGAGCAGGATGGCCGGCCACATCACCGAGTGGAAGGTGATGTTGTCCTTGCCCATGAAGTAGTACGCCTGGGCCGCCGGATCGGTCCACCACTGCTTCCAGGCGTCCGGGTCGCCGCTGCGCCGCGCCCACTCCACCGACGCGGACAGGTAGCCGATCACCGCGTCGAACCAGACGTAGATCTTCTTCATCGGGTTGTCCGACCAGCCGTCCAGCGGCACCGGGACACCCCACTCCAGGTCCCGGGTGATCGCGCGCGGCTTGAGGCCCTTGGCGAGGTTCGCCGAGAACCGCAGCACGTTCGGCCGCCAGTCGGTGCGGGTGGACAGCCACGAGCCCAGCGCGTCGGAGAACGCGGGCAGATCGAGGAAGAAGTGCTCGGTCTCGACGAACTTCGGCGTCTCGCCGTTGATCTTCGACCGCGGGTTCTTCAGGTCGGCCGGGTCGAGCTGGTTGCCGCAGTTGTCGCACTGGTCGCCGCGGGCCCCGTCGTAGCCGCAGATCGGGCAGGTGCCCTCGACGTAGCGGTCCGGCAGGGTGCGGCCGGTGGACGGGCTGATCGCGGCCAGCTGCGTCTTCGGGACGATGTAGCCGTTGCGGTACAGCGACGAGAAGATGTGCTGCACGACCTCGTAGTGGTTCGAGGTCGTGGTGCGGGTGAACAGGTCGTAGGACAGGCCGAGCCCCTGCAGGTCGGCGGTGATGACGTCGTTGTACTTGTCCGCCAGCTGCCGCGGGGTCAGTCCCTCGGCGTCGGCCTGCACCTGGATCGGGGTGCCGTGCTCGTCGGTGCCGGAGACCATCAGCACCCGGTCCCCCGCCATTCGCCGGTACCGGGCGAAGACGTCGGAGGGCACACCGAAGCCGGAGACGTGGCCGATGTGCCGGGGACCGTTGGCGTAGGGCCACGCCACGGCGGTCAGCACGGCATTACTCATGCTCCCCAGCCTATTCACCGCGGCCACCCGGTTGCCGGGCGGCACGTCCGCGGCGTCCGCGCGGACCCGTGATCGACCGGCCCGCGGCCCCGGCCGGTGCCATGATGGCTGTCATGGATGCTGCTGAGCGGGACCGCGACGCGTTGCTGGACGCGGGCCTGCAGCAGTGGGCGGACGGCGGCTGGGCGGCGGTCGACCCGGTGTCGGCGGCCCGCCGGGCGGGCGTCGGGAA
Organism: Pseudonocardia sp. NPDC046786; assembly: GCF_040645415.1. Lineage (NCBI taxonomy): Bacteria > Bacillati > Actinomycetota > Actinomycetes > Pseudonocardiales > Pseudonocardiaceae > Pseudonocardia > Pseudonocardia sp. NPDC046786. The sequence continues at coordinate 280,144 of NZ_JBEYYF010000006.1, forward strand.
CGACTGCACCGGCGAGTTCGGCTCCGGCGTCGACCTGGCGTGTGCGGTGTTCGACCAGGTCGTCGACGAGCGCGCGGCCGCCACGCTCAGCGCGGTGGAGCAGGCCGAGCCGAACACGATGGCGAAGGTGCGGGCGGCGCTCGGGGCGTTCGTCGACAACATCGAGGACGACCCGCGACGGGTGATCGCGCTGGTCGACGCGATCGGCTGCCCGCCGCTGGTCGCGCGCCGGCGCAGCGCCAACCGGGGTTTCGCGGAGCTGATGGTGAGCGGCAACGCCGGGAGCCGGATCGAGCCGGACGACCTGCGGGTCGCCGGGCACTTCTGCCTCGGCGGGCTGACCGAGGTCATCCTGGCCTGGCTGGACCCGGAGAGCCCGGTGACCCGCGGGCAGGCCCTCGAGCACGGGGCCCGGCTCTACGAGTCCTGCCTGAGCACCCGCTGACCGGGCCCGGGCCTCAGACCTGCGCGGAGCCGTCGTCCCAGGTCAGGTGTAGGGCGCCGGCGGTGGTGCGCAGCTCGACGCGGAGCGTCTCCAGCCCGAGCACGCCGCCGGGTGCCTGGACCGGGAGCAGCCGGGACCCGACCGCCCGGAACACCTCGGCCCGCCGGTCGTCGGGGTGCACGACGAGCAGCTCCCGCACCCCGGCGGCGGCGTAGAACTCGATCTTCTCGTAGGTCTCGTCCCCGGGTGAACGGATCTCGACGACAGATCGGCGCCCTCGGCTCCGTCGTCGGTGCCGGGCGAGTGCCGGCCGGTGCCGATCACCCGCAGGTCCGCGGGCAGCAGGCCCGCGTTCCACAGCCGCAGCAGGCCCGGGAAGAGCTTGCGCCGCGCGAGATCGCCGGTGGCACCGAAGATCACGAAGACGTGCGGGGGCAGAGCCATGATCGGCGCATGACCCGGACCGGGGCGGAGTGAACCTCCGCCGGGCGGCGGGCGCGGCGTATCGTTGCACCGTGAACGTGGATGTGACGCCGCTCCCCGGCATCGGGGTGCGCAAGGAGATCGAGCTGCGCGGCGGCCGCCGGGTCGGCGTCATCACCCACCGGGACGGCCGGATCGAGCTGATCCTGTCCCGGGCCGACGACCCGGACGCCTGCCTCGCCGAGCTCCCGCTCACCACCGAGGAGGCGGGTGCGCTGGCGAACCTGCTGGGCGCCCCGCAGCTGGTCAACCAGCTCAACGACGAGCACCGCGACCTGCCCGGGATCACCACCCGCAAGCTGCCGATCCGGACCAACAGCCCCTACGACGGCCGTCCGCTCGGCGACACCGCGCTGCGCACCCGCACCCAGGTGTCGGTGGTGGCCGTGATGCGGGCCGGGCAGGTGTGCCCGTCGCCCACCCCGGACTTCGTGCTCGTCGCCGGGGACATCGTGATCGCCGTCGGGGAGGCGGACAAGCTCGACCATGCCGCCGACGTGCTGGCCCGCGGCTGACCCTTGGACCACACCGCGCTCGAACTGCTCGAACTCGGCGCCGTCTTCTTCGGCCTCGGCCTCCTCGGCAGGCTCGCCCACCGGATCGGGCTGTCCCCGATCCCGCTGTACCTCGTCGGCGGGCTCGCCTTCGGCACCGGCGGCATCCTCCCGCTCGGCGACATCGGCGACTTCACCTCGCTGGCCGGCGAGGTCGGCGTCGTACTGCTGCTGTTGCTGCTCGGCCTGGAGTACTCGGCGGCCGAGCTGGTCACCGGGCTGCGCCGGTCCTGGCTCGCCGGGGTCGTGGACATCGTGCTCAACGCGGCGCCCGGCGTGGCGGTCGCGCTGATCCTCGGCTGGGGCCCGGTCGGGGCGATGGTGCTCGGCGGCGTCACCTACATCTCGTCGTCCGGGATCGTCGCCAAGGTGCTGTCCGACCTGGGCAGGCTGGGCAACCGGGAGACCCCGGTGGTGCTGTCCGTGCTGGTCTTCGAGGACCTCGTCATGGCCCTCTACCTGCCGATCCTCACCGCGCTGCTGCTCGGGGTCACGCTGTGGGGCGGGATCGGTGCGGTCGGGATCTCGGTCGCCGTGATCTCGGTGGTGCTGCTCGTCGCGCTGCGCTACGGCCGCTGGGTCTCCGCCGTCGTCGACTCCGACGACCAGGAGGTCTTCCTGCTCAAGGTGCTCGGCGCGGCGCTGCTGCTCGCCGGGTTCGCGCAGGCGATGCAGGTCTCGGCGGCGGTCGGCGCTTTCCTGCTCGGGATCGCGATCTCCGGTTCCACCGCGGAGAACGCCGCCCGGCTGCTGGAACCGCTGCGGGACCTGTTCGCCGCGGTCTTCTTCGTCGTGTTCGGGCTGTCCACCGATCCGGCGTCGATCCCGCCGGTCCTCGGCTGGGCGCTGGTGCTGGTCGTGACCAGCACCGTCACCAAGTTCGCGACCGGCTGGTGGGCCGCGCGGCGGGCCCGGATCGGGCGGATGGGCCGGGCCCGCGCCGGCGCGGCGCTGGTCGCCCGGGGCGAGTTCTCGATCGTCATCGCCGGGCTGGCCGTCGGGTACGCCGCGGTGCCCGACGAGCTCGCCGCGCTGGCCACCGGGTACGTGCTGATCATGGCGATGGTGGGGCCGATCCTGGCCCGCTACATCGAGCCGGTGGTGCGATTGCTGCCGGACCGGCCCGCCGTCCCGATCTGATCCGGCCGGTCGCCCGTGGCCCGGGGTGCGGTCCACGTCCCGGACGGCTGCGCACCGCGTCGGACCGCGCACCCCCAGCACCGGACCGCACCACCTCCGAGGGTTGCGGCAACGAGCGCGGGGTGCGGCAACGGGTATGCGGCGCGACGGGGCGGGCGACCCCGCCAGTCAGTCGTCGCGGGTGGCGAGGGTCGCGTTGTACAGCTCCCGCTTGGGCACCCCGGCCGCCTCGGCGACGGCCGCGACGGCGTCCTTCAGTCGCTCGCCGTCGTCCACCCGCTCCCGGACGGCGTCGACCAGCGACCCCACCGGCGGCGCGTCGGGCGCCTCGGCCCCGGCCAGCACGATGGTCACCTCACCGAGCACGTCCCCGCTCGCCGCCCAGCCGGCCAGCGCCGCGAGGGTGCCGCGCTGCACCTGCTCGTAGGTCTTGGTCAGCTCCCGGCACACCGCGGCCCGCCGGTCCGGCCCGAGCACCTCGACGGCCGCGGCCAGCAGGTCCGCGGTGCGCCGCGGCGACTCGAAGAACACCACGGCCCGGCGCTCGTCGCGCAGCGTCTCCAGCCAGCGGCGCCGCTCCCCCGGCCGGCGCGGCGGGAAACCCTCGAAGCAGAACCGCTCGGCGGGCAGCCCGGACAGCACCAGCGCCGTCGTCACCGCGGACGGGCCGGGCAGACAGGTCACCGGCAGGTCCTCGGCGGCGGCCGCGGCGACCAGTCGGTAGCCGGGATCGGACACGGCGGGCATCCCGGCGTCCGACACGACCAGCACGGTCGCCCCGTCCCGAACGGCGGCCAGCAGGCCGGGCACCCGCTCGCCCTCCACCGCGTCGTAGTGACTGACGACCTTCCCCGTGTAGGTGACCCCGAGGGCCGCGGCGAGCGTGCGGAACCGACGGGTGTCCTCGGCCGCGATCACGTCCGCGGTGCCGATCAGCTCCCGCAGCCGCACCGAGGCGTCCCGGGGGTCGCCCAGCGGTGTGGCGGCCAGGACCAGGACACCGGGAGCAGCGGTCGATGCGGGCACCGCACCACCCTACGATCGGGCCCCGTGGCCACCTCGACCGCCGACCCCGGGAGCCGGGTCGCGGGAGCGGCCCCCGAACCGGGGCTGACGCCCCGCGGCACGCCCCCACCCCTGCGCCGCGCCGATCCCGGTCCGGCCGCGCGGCTCGGCGCACCACCACCGGCCGACCGGCTGCGCGGCTGGCTGGTCACCGCCGGGGTCGTGCTGCTCGCCGCGCTGCTGCGGTTCTACGAGCTGGGCGAGCCCACCGACCGCGGCACCCCGGTGTTCGACGAGAAGCACTACGTCCCGCAGGCGTGGGAGATGGTCCGCAACGGCGGGGTGGAGAACAATCCCGGCTACGAGAAGATCGTCCATCCGCCGCTGGGCAAACAGCTGATCGCGCTGGGCCAGATGGCGTTCGGCTACGACGGCGTCGGCTGGCGGGTGGCGGCCGCGCTGGCCGGGGTGCTGACCGTGCTGCTGGTGGTGCGGGCCGGGCGCCGGCTCACCCGGTCGTCGGCGCTCGGCGGGCTGGCCGGTCTGCTGCTCATCGCCGACGGCCTGTCCCACGTGCAGTCCCGGATGGGGATGCTGGACGTGTTCGCCGCACTGTTCGTGGTCGCCGGGTTCGCCGCGCTGCTCTGCGACCGGGACGACGTGCGGGCCCGGATGGCCCGGGTGGTGGCGCAGGGCCGGGTCGGGGACACCCCGTTCGGGCCGCGCTGGGGGGTGCGCTGGTGGCGGCTCACCGCAGGCGTCTGCCTCGGGCTGGCCTGCGCGGTGAAGTGGAGCGGCTCCTACTACGTCGCCGCGTTCGGCGTGCTCTGCGTACTGTGGGACGTGTCGCTGCGGCGCCGCGCCGGGGTGGCCCGGCCGTGGGCGGGGACCGTGGTGCGCGACCTCGCCCCGGCGCTGTGGGCGCTGGCCCTGGTCCCGGTGGTCACCTACATCGCGTCCTGGTGGGCCTGGTTCGGCAGCGAGACCGGGATCGACCGGCACCAGGTGGGCCGCGAGATCGGCACCGGCGGCCCGTTCGCCTGGGTGCCGGACGCGCTGCGCTCGCTCTGGTACTACCACGGTCAGGCGCTGGCGTTCCACGAGAACCTGACGACCGGCAGCGCCGGGCAGCATCCGTGGGAGTCCAAGCCGTGGACGTGGCCGATGGGGCTGCGGCCGATGCTCTACCGCTACTCCGACGAGGCGATCGGCTGCGGTGCCGCCGAGTGCGTCTCGGCGGTGATGCTGATCGGCACCCCCGCGTTGTGGTGGGCGTCGATCCCGGTGCTGCTGTGGGGCCTGTGGCGGGCGGTCACCCGGGTGGACTGGCGCTGGACGGCCGTGCTGGTCGGCTACGGCGCCGGGTTCCTGCCGTGGTTCCTGAACCTGGACCGGCAGATGTACTACTTCTACATGATGCCGGTGGCACCGTTCCTGGTGCTGGCGGCGACCCTCGCGATGGGCCAGTTGCTCGGGCACGTCGGCCAGCCCGAACGACGGCGCCGGACCGGCCTGCTGGTCGTCTCGGCCTGGCTGGCGCTGGTCCTGGTCAACTTCGTGTGGCTGTGGCCGATCCTGGTCGGCGACCCGATCACCCCGGAGCACTGGCAGGCGCAGCTCTGGCTGCCCTCGTGGCGCTGAACCCACCTGCGCCGGACGGGTGAACCGGGTCACGGCGCGGAACCGGGCTGCGCCGGGAGGCGACTCCTCGCGGGTGACACCCGTACCTCCCCCGGTCCGCAGGGTCGCCCTCGCCCTGCCCGTCGTACTGCTCGCGCTGCTGCTCGGCGCCGTCCCCGCCTGGGCGCACACCGAGCTGGAGTCCAGCACCCCCGCCGCGGACGCCGAGCTGGCGCAGGCGCCGACGGAGATCACCCTGACCTTCTCCGAGAACGTCCCGCCGGTCACCGCCGAGATCACCGTGCGCGGCCCGGACGGCACCGACCACGTCGCGGGCCCCGCCACCGGCGACACCGGCACCCTCACCGTGCCGCTGCAGCCGCTCGGCCCGGCGGGCGTCTACACCGTCGAGTACCGGGTCGTGTCCGACGACGGCCATCCGGTCTCCGGCACCGTGCCGTTCACCCTGACGCAGCCCGGACCGGCCGCCGCCGCGGCGAGCACCCCGCCCGCGACCTCCGCCGCCCCGCCCGCCGATCCGGCGACCCCGGCCCCGGCGGCGGCCGCCGGCGACACCGGGGACGGCGCACCGGTCTGGCCGTGGGTGCTGCTCGCCGTCGTGGTGCTCGGTGGCGGGGTGGCGGTCGCGCTGCGCCGCCGTCCCGGCTGACCGGCGATCGTCGACGTCATGACCGGCAGCACCCGGCGCGGCGACGCCGGAGCGGCGGTCGTCGCGGGCTGGTGCGCCGTCGCGTTCGGTGCGGCGGTCGTCGCGGCCGGGCTGACCGGCGGCATCGGCCCGGAGTCGGTACCGCTCGATCTCGCCGCGACCCTGACCCGGGCCGCCGCCGACCTGGCCGCGCTGCTGGTCGCCGGGGCCGCCCTGGCGATGCTGCTGGCCCCGGGCCGGGTGCCCGGCGCGGACCGGGTGCTGATCGTCGCGGTGCCGGCCTGGGCGGCGGTGCTGCTGGTGGAGGCGCTGGTCCGGGCCGCGATCATGGTCGGGGTGCCGCCTGCCGCGGTGCGCCCGGCCGACGTCGCCGGCTACCTGACCGGCCCGGCCGCGGGGACCGGCCTGGCCCTGGCCGGGACGGCCACCGTGCTGCTGCTCGGCTGCGTCGCCGGACGCCCGGCGGGCACCGGCCACGGCCCGGGCCCTGCGGTGCTGGTGCTCCTCGTCGCGATCGCCGGGGCCGCCGCACCCGCGGCGCTCGGGCACGCCGCCGCCTCGGCGAACGCCGCGATCGCGGTCCCCGGCGTGGTGCTGCACGTGACGGCGGCGCTGCTGTGGATCGGCGGGCTCGGCGCGGTGCTGCTGCTGTCCCGCGATCCTGCGCTGCTGGCGGTGGCGCTGCCCCGGTTCTCCCGGCTGGCCGGGTGGAGTGTCCTGGTGCTGGCGGTGTCCGGGCTGCTCGCCGCGACGGCGCGGCTGGGCTCGCCCGCCGAGCTGGTCGGCGGCGCGTACGGCGGGCTGCTGCTGGCGAAGATCGTGCTGCTGGCCGGTGCCGCCGCGCTCGGCGGCCTCACCCGGCGACGGCTGCGCAGCGGACGGGTGCCGGTGCTCGCCTGGGCCGGGATCGAGATCGTGCTGCTGGTCGCCGCGGTCGGCGCCGCGGCGACGCTCAGCCACACCGGCTGACCGGCGTCAGGTCCCCGGCGCGCCGGGACGTGCCGCCGGACCAGCAGCGACGCCCCGGCCAGGGTCGCGGCGGCCAGCAGCAGGAGCAGGAACCCGTGCCCGGCCGCGCCGACCAGGACCCGGCGACGAGTGCCGCGGTGAACGCACCGGCCCGGGCCGACCGTGCCCGCCGCGCCGACCCCGGTGGCCCGGATGCCGGCCGGGTAGATGTGGCTCGCCAGGGTGTAGAGCACGGTCTGCAGCCCGGCGAAGCAGCCGCCGTGCAGCACGATCTGCGCGACGAAGGTGATCCCGGTGGTCCCGTCGACCGGCGGGACGAGCAGCAGCCAGCCCGCGGACAGCGCGGCGCCCGCGGCGAGCGCGAGCATGACCGGCCGGGAGCCGATCCGGCCGATGAGCACCCCGCGCACCGGGATGGGTCCGCTGGTCTCGGCGGCGCACCGCCGCCGGGTCGAGGACCACCTGCGGGCCGGTCGGGCCGAGGGCACCACCGTGGTCGCCGGCGGCGGCCGTCCCGACGACCTGGACCCGGCGCTGCGGAACGGGAACTTCCTCGAACCGACGGTGCTGGTCGGCGCCGACCGGTCGGCGCGGGTGGTGCAGGAGGAGATCTTCGGCCCGGTGCTGGTCGTGCTCCCCTGACGGACGTCGACGACCTGGTGGAGCAGGCCAACGGCAGCCGCTACGGCCTCGCGGCCGGGGTGTGGACCGGCGACGTCGGGTCCGCGCACCGGCTCGCCCGGCGGCTGCGGGCCGGCACGGTGTGGATCAACACCTACCACCGGACCGACGCCACCGCCCCGTTCGGCGGCGTGCGCCAGTCCGGCTGGGGCCGGGAACTCGGCCGGGCGGCCCTGCACGAGTACACCGAGACCAAGACGGTCTGGGTGGACCTCGGCTAGCTGTGATGTCCAGGGAGGACGCGACCGGCGCCGGAGCCGAAGCCCAGCCAGGTGTGCCGGTTGTTCCACCAGCACCAGCCGATCTTCGGTGCGTCCTTCCGGTCGCGGCCGTCCCGCCCGGTCCCGCCGGAGATCCAGACGGCCGGGGTGCGGGCGTCGAACCGGCCGGACGGCTTCCGCAGCCGGGAGCCGATCGTCATGAAGCAGAAGTTGCGCTCCAGCACCTCGGGCACCTGCAGCACCCACTGGACGCCCTCGGTGAGCAGCATCGGGGTCCGCCCCTCGGCGGCGAACCGGGCGTCCGCCTCGGCGGGCGAGGCGTTCGTCAGATGGTCGCCGCGGTCCGGATCGGTGAGCAGCCAGACAGCGGCGTCGGGCAACCCGACGACCGGGGTGAAGTCGTCGACGTCGGTCATGTCCTCGACCACGAACCCGGGCCGGTCGGCGCGGCGCAGCAGCGGCGCGAGCTCCGAGGGCCGCGCTCCGCCGACGACGAGCAGGCCCGGCCGGTTCGGCAGCGCCGCGGCCTCCTTCCGCAGCGCGTCCGGGTCGAGCGGGCCGGTCGCGCCGAGCGCGATCAGCCGCTCGGCCTGCTCGGTGACGGACGGCAGGGCGGGTGCGGGCACGCGGGGACCTCCGGGGCCGGGTGACGGGGCGCAGGCTCAACGCCGGTCCGGGACGGGTTGTTCCCCCTGGACCGCGACGGCCGGCGTCAGAGCCAGCGCTCCACCCCACCGTTGCCCGAGCAGGTCCCCGACCGGTTCTGGCTGAAGCGGCAACTGCCGTTCTTGCACTTCGCGGTCGCGCCGGGCGGGAGGCTCGCGGCGTCGGTCGGCCGCGGCACGCAGTTGCCCGCGGAGTTCACGTAGTGCGTCGAGAAGTTGCAGGCCGGCCCCGGCGCGGGAGCCGGCGCGGCGGGGCGGGGCGCCCGGGGCCTGTGGGGCGGGGCGCTGCGGCGGGGCCTGCGGGGCGGGTACCGCCCGGAGCTGCGCCTGCTGTTCGGCCCGGGCGCGCTGCTCCTGCTCGGCCCACTCCTGCTCGATCGCTCGCGCATCGATCGCCTCCGCGGTGGCGGTTGCAGGCCGCTCGTCCGCCGCCGGATCGGCCGGGGACATGCCCACGGCGAGCACGAACAACACCGGCGCCGCGACGAGGGCGGTCAACGCCCGGCCCCGGTGGGGAACACGCCCGCCCCTGCTCCGCCACGCTGCGATCGCGGCCGCAGAACAGGACCGCCGACGCGGACAGGACGCCGAACGCCACAGTCGCCGGGAACGGGAGCGAGGCCGCTGCGAGCACCAGGAGGACGATGCCCGCCGTGGCGGGCATCGTCGTGCTTCCGCGGTGCACCCACCACGAGCAGCCGCTCGGTCGGGGAGTCGTCGTACCAGCCGGAGTGCAGGTGCCCGTTCACGTGCGTCGCCACCGTTTCGTCGAGTTACGCAACGTGTCCGGTGCGGCACTCACCACATCGACATTGGCGTTACGTCCGTTCCTGACGGCCTCACTGTTACCGCGGGTAGTCACCCCGCCTGCGGAGCGATCTCTCGGCCCGGTCGCGCCGACCGACCGGGCCGCGGGTGGATCTAGTCACTCCCAGGGTCACCGCTATGCCGGGGGTGTCGAACTCGACGTACTGGGAACCGAAGCTCCGGCCGATCGCGAGCCCGGCCCCGTCGTAGAACGCCTTCGTCGTGCGGACGTCGGACACGCCCAGCAACAGCACGACCTGGGCGACCCGTCCGGTGGCCTCTGTGGTGTTCGTCTTCTCCGGCGACGAGGCGAGCGTCCAGACCGTGCCGTCCGGCGCGCGCACCGAGCCGCCGTACTCGCGCGCTCGCCACATCGTCCGATTCGATGATCACCGAATTGATCCCCGTCACGGTGCTGGTACCCGTCGCACGTCACCCCGTTCGTCGGTTCTCCTGCGGTGACGGCGACGCTAGGTGGGCCACGACGACCCGTGCTTCACGATTCGTGACCGGTTCGTGCTGCTCCTGGCCGAGGCACGCTCGCGCCGGGCCACGGAGCGACACCGGTCGAGCATCTGGGGTGACCCCGCCGGCCGGACACCGACCGCTTCTTCCACGAGCTGTAGATCGATGAGGAGGGCCGGGTTGCCCGCTACGAGCTGACCGGGCCGTTCGAGGCCCTACTCGAGCGCCGTGGCGGCCGGATCAGGACGGACGGGCCGGACGACCGGTCGGACAGAGGAGCCGGTCCGGATGACGCAGGACACCCCGACCGGTGCACGCACGACAACGCCCCGATCTCTGCTGGAGATCGGGGCGTGTATGGGAGTTGGTGGTGGAGCTGAGGGGAATCGAACCCCTGACCTTCTCGATGCGAACGAGACGCGCTACCAACTGCGCTACAGCCCCGCGGCCCGCCCTCACGGGCTGACCTGGAGAACACTAACAGACCCCTATTCGCCCGCTGCACGCCGGTGCAGAGTCAGCTCCCCGAGCACGTCCGGCTCCTCCTCGGCGTCCACGTCGACCAGCGACGTGCCGTCCGGAACCGGCGGCGGCGGGGCCGCGGCCAGCCGCGGGAGCGACGACTCGTGCTCGGTGCAGGCCGGGCCGTCGACGGTGCGCCGGCGGGCCGGGAGGACCCCGAGCGGCTGCCCGGTCCCGCGCACCCGGGTGGGTTCGCCGTCGTCGGCGGTCCAGTCGGTGTCGTCCTCGGCGGCCTCGGACTGCTGGCCGGTGGTGGCCTCGCCCCGGTGCTCGTCGGCTCGGTACTCGTCGGCTCGGTACTCGTCGGCTCGGTACTCGTCGGCTCGGTACTCGTCGTCGGTGGTGGAACGGTGCGACTCGTCGGCGGTGGCCGGCCGGGGTGCGGCGAGCCGGGCCGCCCGGCGGGCCCGGATCGCCTCCTCGATCCGGACCTGGCGGCGCAGGTAGGTCAGGTAGCCGACCAGGCCGGCCCCGAGCACGCCGGCGACCCACCAGAACACGGTGGACACCAGCAGTGCGGTCGCGCCGGCGGCGACCAGCAGCACGAGCAGGGCGAGCACGACGCGCTGACGGAACGCGTACTTGGCGTGCGCGGCCGCCGCGGCGGCCTCGGGATCGAACCCGCCGCGGCCGGGCCGGTACCGGGACGAGGGCCGATTGTGGTCCGCGTCGTCCGGATACCCGGTTCCGTCCGGTTCGAGCATCTCGTCGTGATCGGTGTCGGCATCGTCGCCGCCGAACCGATCCTCGACGCGATCGGTGTCATCCGGGTCACCCGGGTGACCGCCGTGACCGACGGCGGCCGGCTCTGCGGTCCGGGGGTCGCGCTCCCGGTCCGCGGCACGGCCGCCGTGCACGCCGGTCTCCGCGGCGTCGTCGGTGACGTCGCCCGGATCTCCGTACGGGGCGTCGTACGGGTCGTGCCCGGCGCGATCGTCGTACCCGGTCCCGAGGTGGTCGTCCTCCAGGCCGTGCACGCGACCGTCGTCGTCGATCTCCGCGTCGAGTCCCTCGTCGTAGTCGTCGTAGTTCTCGTGACCGCCGTCACGGCGGTCGGCGAGCGGGCCGGGAACATCGTCCCGGCTCTGCACCGGCTCGCCCACGGTGCTCGGACCGGATCGCTCCATCACCAGTACCTCCGGGTATCGATGCCGCATCGGGCGTTCCAGCACCCGACCGGACAGCAGCGCCGGACTGAGCCGGGCCACCTCCTGCTGACGACGGGCGACGGTCGGCACCAGGATGAGCAGCCACAGCACGACCAGACCCACGAAGATCAGAGAGCTGGGCACGGGCTGCCTCCTCCCCGACCGGCGCAGTCCACCCGATGGCCGGGCCCCGATCCCGTCCACCGACGATCACCGTAATCGGCGAACGGTCCCGGCCCCGGCCGCGACGCGCCGTGGTCCCCCGGACGGACGGCACGACGTGAGGGACGAGCGGTACTCCAGTGACTCCGGAGGGTGACCGATCAGACGCGGGACGCCCGGCCGTCCCGGATCAGCTTCGCCGCGAAACCGCCGACCGGGCGCTCCTCGGCGGTCAGGGCGTAGGCGTAGTGGTCCCGCCAGCCGCCGTCGACGTCGAGATAGCGCAGCAGCAGCCCCTCGCGCCGGAAGCCGAGCTTGCACAGCACGGCGATGCTGGCCGCGTTCTCCGGCCGGACGGTCGCCTCCACCCGGTGCAGCCGGACCGGCCCGAAACAGTGGTCGAGCACCATCGCCACCGCCGCTGTCGTGATCCCCCGGCGGGCGAACCGGGAGTCGCACCAGTAACCGACGTAGGCCGAGAGCAGCGGCTCGCGCACGATGTTGCCGACCATCACGTGACCGGCCAGCGCGCCGTCGACGACGATCGCGAACGGCAGCGACAGGCCCCGGCGGGCCGCCGCGCGCAGCAGGTACCAGCGCCCCGGCCACTCGACGGCCGAGTTCCGGCGCGCCCAGCCGCCGTGCGTGGTGGGCTCCCAGGGGCGCAGGTACGCCTCGTCGCGCAGCCGGATCCGGGCCCACTCGCCGCCGTCGCGCAACCGCACCGGGCGCAGCCGGACCTCGTGGTCGCGCACCCGCAGCGGGCCGAGCCGGGCTGGCCAGCCGGGGTGGCTGCCGGGAGGCTCCGGCACCGCCGTGGGGGGCACCGGCTCAGCCGCGGCCGCGGGGCACGAGCTCGACCTGCTCCCCCACCGTCAGCTCGGTGACGTCCTCCGGGACGACGGCCAGCGCGTTGACCTCGGCGAGCACGGCGAGCAGGTGGTTGCCCGATCCGCCGAGCGGCTGGGCGAGCAGCTCCCCGCCGGCGTCGTCGCGCAGCAGCCTGGCCGGGACGTAGGACCGTCGCCCGGCCGGCGAGACCAGCGGCGAGGTCAGCCGCGCGGTCCAGGTGCGGCGGCGCGCCTCCTGGCCCAGCGCGAGCCGGACCAGCGGCCGGACGAACACCTCGAACAGCACCAGCGCGGTCGCCGGGTGCGGCGGGAACAGGAACACCGGCACCGCGTCCTGACCGAGCCTGCCGTAGCCCTGCGCGGATCCCGGGTGCACCGCGATCCGGGTGTCGTCGATCCCGCCGAGATCGGCGAGCGCGCTGCGCGCCTCGGCGGCGGCGTTGCCGCCACCGGCGCCGCACACCACGATGATCTCGCTCGCGGGCAGCAGGTCCTCGACCGCGCCGCGGATCTCGGCGCCGCTGCCGCCGACCATCCGGGCCCGGTTCGTCTCCGCGCCGGCCTCCCGGGCCGCCGCGGTGAGCGCGTGCGAGCAGACGTCGGCGACCTGACCGGACGACGCCGACCGGCTCACCTCGACCAGCTCGTCGCCGACCGACACGATCGACACCCGTGGCCGCGGGTGCACCAGCAGCTTGTCCCGCCCGGCGGCGGCCAGCATCGCGACCTGGGCGGAGCCGACGACGTCACCCTCGCGGACGGCGACGTCACCGGACTGCACGTCCTCGCCCACCCGGCGGACGAACCCGGCCGACGGCACCCCGCGACGCACGGTCAGCCTGGCCGCACCTGCATCGGTCCAGGCGACGGGTGCGACGGCGTCGGCGAGGGTGGGCAGCGGCGCCCCGGCCGCGACCCGGACGGCCTGGCCGGGCTGCAGCCGCAGCGGCTGCCGGGACCCGGCGGCGATCTCGCCGACCACCGGGACCGTCACCGGGCTCGCCTCTGTCGCTCCGGCCACGTCGACGCTGCGCACCGCGTAGCCGTCGATCGCGGCCTGGTCGAACACCGGGAGCGGACGCCCGGTCACGACCTCCTCGGCGCTGCGCAGTCCCTGCGCGTCGGCGATCGCGACCCGCACCGGGGCGGGCCGCACGGCCACGTCCAGGATCCGGGTGAGGTGTTCCTCGACCGTGCGCACTCGGCTCAGTCCTTCAGCCGGTCGGCCAGCCAGCCGCGCAGGCTCTCGCCGTACTCCGGGTGCGCCAGCATGAAGTCGACGTAGGCACGCGCGTACCCGGCAGGGTTGCCCAGGTCGTGCCGCCCGCCGCGGTGTACGACCACGTGCACCGGGTGCCGCTCCGAGATCAGCAGGGCGACGGCGTCGGTCAGCTGCAGCTCGCCGCCCGCGCCGGGGGTGATCCGATCGAGCGCGTCGAACACGGCGCGGTCCAGCAGGTAGCGGCCGGCCGCGGCGAAAGTGGAGGGTGCCTCGTCGGCCGAGGGCTTCTCGACCATGCCGTGCACCCGCTTGACGTCGTCGTCGGCGGTCTCGGAGACCTCGAACACGCCGTACGCGGAGATCTCCGAGCGCGGCACCTCGACCGCGCACAGCACGCTGCCGCCGTGCTCGGCCCGGACCGCCGCCATCGTGGCCAGCACCCCGGTGGGCAGGACCAGGTCGTCGGGCAGCAGCACGGCGACGGCCTGCTCGTCGTCGGCCAGCGCCGGGCCGGCCTGCGCGACGGCGTGCCCGAGCCCCTTGGGTTCGTGCTGGTACACCGACTCGACCTCAAGCAGCCCGGGAGCGCGGCGGACCCGTTCGGCCAGCTCGCTCTTGCCGCGCCCCTCCAGAGTCTTGACCAGCTCGTCGTCCTCGCGGAAGTACGCGGCGACCGAGTCCTTGCCCGGTGAGGTGACGATCAGCAGCCGCTCGGCCCCCGCCTGCGCCGCCTCGGCGGCGACGAGCTCGATTCCCGGGGTGTCGACGACGGGGAGCAGCTCCTTCGGCACCGCCTTCGTGGTCGGCAGGAACCGCGTTCCGAGGCCGGCCGCGGGGACCACGGCGGTGCGGAACGCCCCGGCCGTACTGGTGGTCTGCGCGCTCATGGTCGGCGAGCCTAGCCACAGCCCTACCCTGGGGCCGTGACGGCTCGCGCGGAGACAACCGACGGATCGTCCCCTGATCAGGGCGGGCGACCCGGTGACGGCAAGCGGACGCTGCGACGCGGCCTGCTGGCCGCACGCACCGGGCGGCCACCCGGGGAGCGGGCGGCGGCGACCGCGGCGCTGAGCCGGCATGTGATCTCGCTCGCATCGGACACGCCCGGGCCGGTGCATTGCTATCTGCCGATCGGCGGCGAGCCGGGCGCCGCGGCCGGCGCGGTGCCGGCACTGCCGGACGTGCTGCTCGACGCCGGGCACGACGTCGTCGTACCGGTCGTGCCCGTCGAGCCCGGTCCGCTGGACTGGGCCCGCTACACCGGTCCGGACGGGCTGGTCGACGGCCTGTTCGGGACCCGGCAGCCGGCCGGGCCGCTGCTCGGCACGGCCGCGGTGGCCACCGCGGGGCTGGTCCTGGTCCCGGCGCTGGCCGTGGACCGGAGCGGGCGGCGGCTCGGTCGCGGCGGCGGCTACTACGACCGCACGCTGCCGCTGGTGGCCGCCGGCGCGGCGGTCGCGGTGCTGCTGCACGACGGCGAGCTGCTCGACGCGGTCCCGGCCGAGCCGCACGACGTCACCGTCGGGCTCGTCGTGCTCCCCGGCGACGGAGTGGTGCACGTCTCGTCCGGCCGCTGATCCTCGCCGGACGGACGGGTCGGAGTCCCGGCGGGCGCGGAGTATGCTGGCACTCGCAGTCCCGGAGTGCCAAACCGTCGTCCCGGAGGAAGTCGTGCCGACCTACCAGTACGCATGCACAGCGTGTGACCACCGCTTCGAGGCGGTCCAGGCGTTCTCCGACGACGCCCTCACCGAGTGCCCGAACTGCGCCGGCAAGCTGCGCAAGGTCTTCTCCTCGGTCGGCATCGTGTTCAAGGGCAGCGGCTTCTACCGGACCGACTCGCGCTCGGGCTCCGTGACCGGCAACGGTTCGTCGGACTCGTCGTCCGACTCCTCCTCGTCGGCCGCGTCGTCCGGCTCGTCGGAGAAGTCGTCGTCGTCCTCCGCGGACTCGTCGTCCTCCTCGTCCTCCTCGTCCTCCTCCTCGTCGTCCTCCTCGTCGTCCTCCTCATCCTCGTCTTCGTCGTCGAAGTCGGAGAGCTCCTCCTCATCCTCCTCCGCGAAAGCCGCCGCCACCTCCTGATCCGGGGAGTTGTCCACAGGCGGTTCCGGTTGTCCACAGGACCGGAATCCGCCCGCCGACCACGCACCACCCGCCCTACCGTCGATCCATGACCGGAACCGGAGGGCGGACGGATGGACGACGATCGGCGGTCCCGCGGGCCCTGGGACAGGGTGCTGCCGGGGATCGCGCACGGCCCGTCCTGGGCGCGGGCGCTGGTGCTGCGCCGGGCACTGGCGATGCTGCTGGCGCTCGCCGCGCTCGTGGTGGCGCTGCTCCCCGACCCGGCCGACGAGCGGGTCCCCGTCCTGGTCGCCGCACGTGATCTCGCGGCGGGCGGCCCGATCGGGCCGGCCGACGTCGCGGTGGCCGGGTGGCCGCCTGCGCTGGCCCCGGGCGGGGTGCTGCGGACCGCCGCCGAGGCGGACGGCCGGGTCGCGGCCGGCCCGGTCCGGGCCGGCGAGCCGATCACCGACCTGCGCCTGATCGGTCCCGGCCTGGCCGCGCGGACCGGCGGCCCGGGCGCCTCCGCGGTACCGGTGCGCCCGGCCGATCCGGCGGTCGCCGGGCTCCTCACGCCGGGCTCCCGGGTCGACGTGATCGCCGGCGGCCCGGAGGGGCCCCGGGTGCTGGCGGCCCGGGCCGGCGTCGTCGCGGTGCTGCCGGACACCCCGTCCGGGCCGGGCGCCGCAGCCGGGCCCGGTCCGCTGGTACTGGTCGCGCTGCCCGAGGCCGAGGCCACCGCGGTCGCCGCGGCGACCCTGGCCGGGGAGGTCACGGTGACCCTGCGATGAGCGGCGCCGGGCGGGCGTCCGGCGATGCAACCGGCCTGGCCGGTGCGGCGGCCCGCTGGGGTCCGGTCAGTACGGGCGGGACACCAGCCCGGTGCCGTGCGCGCCCGCGTAGGCGGCCCGGGCCGGTGGCTCCCATCCCCGCAGCAGCTCCTCGTCGACCGCGTAGACGGCCACCCCGATCGGGCGGCACACCTCGATCGGGTCCCGGGCGCCCGGCCCCCACATCGGGATCGACAGGTCCCCGCCGGGGCAGCTGGACAGCGCGGCGAGCAGGTCCACCTCGGCGAACAGCTCGATGTGGTCACCGACCCGGGCCGGGCAGGCCTTCATGAAGTACTCGTCGCGCTCGTTCAGCCCGGTGCACTGGAACACGTTGAGCACGTCGTGCACGTCGAACTCGGTCAGCCCGTACGGGGCGACCGCCCGCACCAGGTTCGAGTGGCAGTGGAAGTCGAAGTCGGCGCCGGTCAGCATCCGGTTCACGTACGGATCGCAGCGGGAGCCGAGAGTGTCGTGCACCCGCCCGCCGTCGTCGTCGACGCCGTAGGACTCCAGCGTGTCGGCGACGATCGTCGCCAGCGGCCGCAGGTAGGGCAGCGTCGACCACAGCCGGTCGAACCGGGTGACGTGCGCGGCGTGCAGCTGACGGGTGCGGGCCGCCCAGAACCGTTCCCGCGGGTTGTCGCGGTGCCACAGGTTGAGATCGCCGACCTGCGGCCCGTCCACGGTGTAGAGCCGCATCACGTGCCCCGCCGGGACGGTCCAGGCCCGGCCGGAGCGGATCGGGATCTCGAACTCCTCGACGAGAGTGCGCCGGGCGGTGTCGGTCCCGATCGCGCCGTAGCGGTCGCGGTCGACGTGCAGCGGCGAGCCCGGCCCGCCCTGGTAGGCCGCGTCCGTCGGTCCCGTCGTGCTCATCGTGCTCAGCCTCCGTGGTGCGGCGGGCGGTTCTCGGTGAACCAGCGGTCCGGGTCGCGGTCGTCGCGCTCCTCGGCGGAGCCGCCGTCGGAGCGCTCGTCGGAGGTGCCGACGGGGTCGTCGCCGAAGATGTCCTCGATCCGCCTGCGCAGCCGGTCCGCTGGTTCGGTCATGGCGTCCATGGTGCCGTGCGGGGAGATGTCGATCCCGTTGCAGGGGGCCGTGGCGTGCCGTCACGGCCCCCTCGGGCCGTCTCGCGGTGCCACCATGGACGCGACCGTGACGCAACACGCCCGCGACCGTTGCGGGCCCGACGAGGAGGGGAGGCTGACATGGGGTTCCTGGACAAGGCCCGCGAGGCGGCGGAGAGCGCGCTGGAGAAGGCCGCGCCGCACCTGGAGAAGGCGAAGGAGAAGGCCGGACCGCACCTGGAGAAGGCCCGGGAGAAGGCCGGACCGCTGGTCGGGAAGGCCGCCGAGCGGGTCGACCAGGCCACCGGCGGCAAGTACACCGAGCAGATCGACGGTGTGAAGGGCAAGGTCGAGGAGGCGCTCCGGCACGATTCCGGGACCGCCCCCGGGGCCGGCACGCACACCGACGGGGTCCCGCCGGTGCCGCCCGCACCGCCGGGAGGTGACGTGCTCAAGCCCGACGGCAACCCGGCCGCGTCCCAGCCGCCCGCCTCGGACGACCGGAAGGACGGCGGCGTCCCGCCGGCTCCGCCGCCTCCCGCGAGCTGATCCGAGCGAGCGACGGGCCCTGCGCGGGGTGATCCCGCCGGGGCCCGTTCGGGTCCGGGGGGCGGGTCGGGCCGCACCTCGGCAGGGCACGTAGTGCGACGCGGCGCGGCCTGCTGAGCCGCGCGGCGGTGCGCAGCGTGCCCGTCGCACCCCTTGGCCCGCCGAGATGCAGATCAGCGGGAATTATCGATCTTCACAGCCCGCTCAGCTGCATCTCGGTGAGTGGGGGGTGCGACGCGCCGGGCTCAGGCGTCCAGGCCGGACAACTCCGAGATGACGTGCGGCACGAGCGGGGTGAGGGTGGCCATGCCGTCGCGCACCGCGGCGCGGGAGGCGGCCAGGTTCACCACCAGCGTGCTGCCGGAGACGCCGACGACGCCGCGGGACACCCCGGCGTCGACCGCTCCCGCGGCCAGGCCGGAGGCGCGGATCGCCTCGGCGATGCCCGGCACCGGCCGGTCGAGGACACCGGTCGTCGCGTCCGGGGTGACGTCGCGCGGCGAGACGCCGGTCCCGCCCACCGTCACCACGAGGTCGACGCCGCCGATCACGGCGGTGTTCAGCGCGCTGCGGATGGCCACGACGTCGCCGGGGGCGCTCACCACGCCGTCGACGACGAAGTTCGCCTCCTCCAGCAACTCGGTCACCAGCGGCCCGGTGGCGTCGGACCGCTCACCGGCACTCACCCGGTCGTCGACGATCACCACGAGGGCACGACCGATCTGCGGATCCGACATCTCCATCCCGTCACCCTAACGCCGCGCCCGGCACGGTCCCGGGGGGAGGCCGTGCCGGTACGGAGAGGGGGAACCCGCACCGGCACGACGCTCCGTTCGCGTTCGACGGGGCACCACCGAACACCCCGTCAGCCCATCACGTCGGTCTTTCACACGTCAACGAGATCCCGGTCGCTCCACCCGCCCGGACCCGTCCGGTCACTGCTCGCCGAGGGTCACCTGGACCGTCCGGTCCTGCAGCTGCAGCTCGACCGAGGCCCCGGGCGGCTGGGAGCGGACCGCGGCCTGCAGGTCCGTCCCGGTGGAGATCCGCTGGTCGCCGAGGCGCACCACCAGGTCCTGCGGGACCAGGCCCGCCTGCTCTGCCGCGCCGCCCGGCGTCACCGTCTGGATCCGCGCGCCGCCGAGCTGCGGATCGTCGGTGACCTCGACGCCGAGCACGGCGTGCGTGGCCGGGCCGCCGTTGCGCAGCTGGTCGGCGATCCGCCGCGCCTGGTTCATCGGGATCGAGAAGCCGACGCCGATCGAGCCGCCGCCCGGGCCGGCCGTCGCGATCGCCGAGTTGATGCCGACGACCCGGCCCTCCATGTCGACGAGCGGGCCGCCGGAGTTGCCGGGGTTGATCGCGGCGTCGGTCTGGATGGCGTTGAGCACGGTCGACTCGTTGCCCGCCTCACCGCCGACGCTCACCGCGCGGTCCAGCGCGGACACGATGCCGGTGGTCACCGAGCCGCCCAGGCCGAGCGGCGAGCCGATCGCGGTGACCTGCTGGCCGACCCGGACGCCGTCGGAGTTCCCGAGCTCCACCGGCACGAGGCCGGCCGCCTGGATCCGGACCAGCGCCACATCGGACTGCGGGTCCTGACCGACGATCGACCCGACGGCGACCCGGCCGTCCTGCAGGACCGCGCGCAGCGTCCCGCCGGCCGCGGCGGGCTCGACGACGTGGTTGTTGGTGAGGATCAGGCCGTCGTCGCTGATCACCATGCCGGAGCCCTCGCCGCGGCCGCCGTTGTTGCCGGCGCCGCCCTCGACGCGCAGCTGCACCACGCTCGGCAGGACGCGCGCGGCGACCGCCTCGATCGGGGTCATCGGCAGGTCGGACTCGACCTCGGGCACCGGGTCGGCGAGCACCCCGCCGCCGGACGCAGACGAGCGGGAGATGTCCGCGCCGATCGCCCCGCCGATCGCGCCCGCGACGAGGGCGAGGATGAGCCCGCCGACGATCAGCGCGATCGTGCGGCGGGGCCGGCTCGGCGGCGGCTGCGCCACCCCGGTCGGATAGGGGTAGGGCTGCTGGTCTGCCGGGTAGGCCGCCGTGCCGGGATGGGGCGCCGACCCGTAGGGCGCCGGGTACGTCGGGTACCGCTCCCCCGGGTACTCCGGGGGCGGGGCGCCGGGGCGGGCCCACGGGTTGGCCGGGATGTCCCAGCGGTCGGTCGGCGGATCCGCGTCCGCGCCAGTGGTGGCGGTCCGGTCCGGGTCGTGCGGTCCGGGGCCGTGGCCGGGCGGGAGACCGCCGGCAGGATCGTCGGACGCGGCACCGGTCCGGTCCGCAGGCACAGCTCCGGCACGGTCCCCCGGCACGTCACCCGCGCGGTCCACACCCGCGGCACCGGCACGGTCCGCGCCCGCGGCACCCGCACGACCGTCGCCCGCGCCACCCGCACGACCGTCGCCCGCGCCACCCGCACGATCGTCACCCGTGGCAGCCGCGCGGTCCGCACCCAGGGCACCGGCGTGCTCGTCCGGAACAGGATCGGCGCCGTCACCGTCCGGAGCACCCGCGCCGTCACCGGCCCCGGCGTCCGCCCCGGCGTCCGCGGCCCCCTCGGCGCCGGCCCGGTCCCGCGTCCCGTCCTGGCCGGTCGCGCCGGCAGTGCCCGCGGAACCCTCCGGGCCCGACGAGCCGTCCGTCCCGGGGCTCTCGTCGGGCGGGTTCTCCTGGGCCATGCGTCCACCGTCCGTCACGTCGCCTGCACGGCCCGCCACCGGGCCGTCACCCCACCAGGCTATGGGCTGTCGGGTTCCGCCACGTACCGGCCCGGCAGCGCCATCGACAGCAGTGCGCCGCCTTCGGGGGCGCTGCCGGCACGCACCTCCCCGCCGTGCCGGGCCGCGGCCTGCGCCACGATCGAGAGCCCGAGCCCGGATCCGGGCATCGTCCGCGAGGTGTCCGCCCGGTAGAAGCGGTCGAACACGTGCGGCAGGTCCTCGGCGGCGATGCCGTTGCCCTCGTCGGCGACCTCGATCACGATCCACTCGGGGGCGATCGGGACCATCGACAGCCGCACCCGGCCGCCGGGCGGGCTCCACTTCACCGCGTTGTCGAGCAGGTTGAGCACGGCCCGTTCCAGCGCGCTGGCGTCGCCGTCGAGGATCCACCGGGTCAGGTGCACGTCGAACTCGGTCTCCCCGGCCCGGCGCCGCACCCTGGCCAGCGCCCGCTCGACGATCTCGCTCAGCTCCAGAGCCTCGGTGGTCATCGTCGGCGCGTCGTCGCGGGCCAGCTCCACCAGGTCGCCGACCAGGTGGGAGAGCTCCTCGACCTGGGCGCGGACGTCGTCGAGCAACTCCACCCGGTCGTCGGCGGGCAGGTCCGGGGTGTCCGGCCGGTCGGCGGCGGTGAGCAACTCCAGGTTGGTACGCAGCGAGGTCAGCGGGGTGCGCAGCTCGTGTCCGGCGTCGGCGACGAGCCTGCGCTGCTGCTCGCGGGAGGCGGCGAGCGCCCCGAGCATCGCGTTGAACGACTGGGTGAGGCGGGCCAGCTCGTCCGACCCGGCGACCGGGATCGGGCGCAGGTCGCCGGTGTTCGCGACCCGCTCGGTGGCGGCGGTGAGCCGCTGCACCGGCCGCAGCCCGGTCCGCGCGACGGCGACCCCGGCCAGCGCGGCCAGCACCACCCCGCCCAGCCCGACCAGCGGCAGCGCGGTCCCCATCCGGGTCACCACCTTGGTGATGGTGTCCAGCTGCTGGGCGATGACGAGCGCGCGGCCCTCGTCGGCGCGCACGGCGACCACCCGGTACGGGACGCCGTCCAGGAACTCGGTGCGCCCGGGCTGGGTCGGGCCGCCCTGGGCCACGGCCAGCTCCGGCTCCCCGACCGGCGGGATCGACGACTCGTCGGCGGAGGTGTAGACCCCCGAGGAGTAGAGCAGCGCGATGTGCAGGTCGGCGGCGCCGAGGACGGCGGGCGGCAGCGTCGCCAGCAGCTGCGGGTTGATCAGGTCGCTCTGCGCGGCCAGGTAGGCGCGCTGCCGCAGGCTCTCGTCGAGCGAGCTGGTGAGGTTCTGCCGGACGACCAGGAACGCGGCCATTGACACGATCAGCACCATCGCCGCGGCGACCAGCGCGGCCAGGATCCCGATCCGGGCTCGCAGGGTGAACCGCTCGCGCTCGTCGGCGCCGTGCGTCCGGCGCCACCACCGCTCGGCCCGCTCCTCGGTCGGGGTCAGCCGCAGCGACGCGCTGATCTGCGACCGGAGCCCGCTCACGGCGGCGACTCCCGCAGCACGTACCCGACGCCGCGGACGGTGTGGATCAGTCGCGGCTCGCCGTCGGCCTCGGTCTTGCGGCGCAGGTAGCCGACGTACACCTCCAGCGCGTTGCCGCTGGTCGGGAAGTCGTAGCCCCAGACCTGCTCCAGGATCTGGGCGCGGGTCAGCACCCGGCGCGGGTGCGCGAGCAGCAGCTCCAGCAGCGAGAACTCGGTGCGGGTGAGGCTGATCGACCGGCCGCCCCGGGTGACCTCGCGGGTGTCCGGGTCCAGGGACAGGTCGGCGAAGGTCAGCGCGGCGCTCGCCCCGCCGTCGTCGTCCTGCTCGGGGGTCCGCCTGCGCAGCAGCGCGCGCAGCCGTGCCAGCAGCTCCTCCAGCGCAAACGGCTTGGGCAGGTAGTCGTCGGCGCCCGCGTCGAGCCCGGCGACCCGGTCGGACACCGCGTCCCGCGCCGTCAGCACCAGGATCGGCAGTGCGTCACCCGCGCTGCGCAGCCGCCGGCAGACCTCCAGCCCGTCCACCCGCGGCATCATCACGTCGAGGACGAGCGCGTCCGGCCGGTCGGTGAGCATCATGTCCAGCGCGGCCTGACCGTCCTCGGCGAGGGCGACCTGGTAGCCGTTGAAGGCCAGCGACCGGCGCAGCGAGTCCCGGACCGCCTTGTCGTCGTCGACGACCAGAATGCGCATGCCGCCCAGTCTCGCCCAGTCCCCTGAGAGCGGTCTGAGCGGGAGCTGATCGGAGCGGGTGTCTACCCGCCGGTCCTGCGGGTAGTCGTGCGTCATGTCCGACGAGTTCGAGTTCTTCGTCGACCCGATCTGCCCGTTCTGCTGGGTCACCTCGCGCTGGGTGGTGGAGGTCGGCCGGCAGCGCGAGATCGCGGTGAACTGGCGTCCGCTGCCGCTCGCCCTGCTCAACGAGGGCATCTCCTACGAGGAGCGGCTGACGGTCTCCGAGGCCTATCCCGAGTCGCACCGGCGCGGGCTGGAGATGCTGCGGGTGATCACGGCCGCGCAGGCGCAGCACGGCCCCGAGGTGGTCGGCGACCTCTACACCGGGTTCGGCGAGCTG
Organism: Pseudonocardia sp. NPDC046786; assembly: GCF_040645415.1. NCBI lineage: Bacteria > Bacillati > Actinomycetota > Actinomycetes > Pseudonocardiales > Pseudonocardiaceae > Pseudonocardia > Pseudonocardia sp. NPDC046786. Next base: position 303,592 of record NZ_JBEYYF010000006.1, read on the forward strand.
GTGTGGGACACCGAGGCACCGGACGGCGAGGGCTTCAACCCGGTCATGCAGGTGATGGCGCAGCCGCGCGACCTGCGTCCGGTGCTGGAGCGCTACGGGCTGTCCCCCGCGCTCGCCGACGCCGCGAACGACGACGGGCTCGACGCCGGGCTGCGGGAGAACGTCGCCGAGGTCCGCAGGCGCTGCGGCGACGACGTCGGCACCCCGGTGCTGTCGTTCTCCCCGCCGGACGGGCCGGCGCTGTTCGGCCCGGTGATCGACACGGTGCCGTTCGGCGAGGACGCGCTGCGGCTGTGGGACGCGGTGTTCACCCTCGCCACCTGGCCCGGGTTCGCCGAGCTCAAGCGGGGCCTGCGCTCGTTCCCGGACACCCCGCTCACCGCGCGGATCGCCCGCGGCGAGACGACCGTGCGCTGAGGTTCTGCTTCACTGGCGTCCGTGACCGACCCGGGTGAGCTCGGCTTCTCGAACCGGACCGGCCGCCCGCCCGGGCGGCTGATCACGCTCGCCTCCCGGGTGCTGCCCGGCATCCGGCGGGTGCAGGGCCAGATCGAGCCCTACGCCGAGTTCTGGGAGGCGCACAACCGGGCAGCGCTCGGCCGGACCGGTCCGCTGTGGATCGCGCTCGGCGACTCGATGGCGCAGGGCATCGGCGCCACCACGCCGGACGGCGGCTGGGCGGGCCGGCTCGCGCCGGCGCTCGGGGAGCGGTGGCGGCTGGTGAACCTGTCCCAGTACGGCGCCCGGGTCGACGACGTGCTGGACCGCCAGCTCCCGGCCGCCCTGCGGTTGCGCCCGGACCTGCTGGTCTGCCTGATCGGGTCGAACGACCTGATGCAGCCGCGGCACCAGGACGGGATCGGCGACCGGTACGCCCGGCTGCTCGACCGGCTCCCGCGGGGCACGGTGATCGGCAACCAGCCCGGCACGTTCGCGGCGGCACTACAGGTCAACGGCCTGATCGACGACGCGGTGCGGCGCCGCGGGCTGGTGCTCGCCGAGCTGCGGGACCCGCGCACCCGGCACTGGCGCGGCAAGCTCGCCTCCGACCGGTTCCATCCGAACGACCGCGGCTACGCCGCCATCGCCGAGGTCTTCACCGAAGCGCTGCGTCGCGCCGGGTACCGGCCGCGCTGCTCTGGTTAGGTGGTCCGATGGCGACCGAGAAGCTGCCGCGCAAGGTGTACGAGGCGGAGCTGCTGCACCTGCAGGGTGAGCTGCTGAAGATGCAGGAATGGGTCAAGGCGACCGGCGCGCGGATCGTCGTCGTCTTCGAGGGGCGGGACGCGGCCGGGAAGGGCGGCGCCATCCAGCGCGTCAGCCAGTACCTCAACCCGCGGTTCTGCCGGATCGTCGCGCTGCCCGCGCCGACCGAGCGGCAGAAGACCCAGTGGTACTTCCAGCGCTACGTCGAGCACCTGCCCGCGGCCGGCGAGATCGTCCTGCTGGACCGGTCCTGGTACAACCGCGCCGGCGTCGAACGGGTGATGGGGTTCTGCACCGAGGCCGAGTACCGGCTGTTCCTGCGGCAGGCCCCGGTGTTCGAGCAGCTGCTCGTCGACGAGGGCATCCACCTGCGGAAGTACTGGTTCTCGGTGAGCTCCGACGAGCAGGCCCGGCGGTTCGCCGAGCGACTGGGGAACCCGCTGAAGCAGTGGAAGCTCTCGCCGATGGACCTGGAGTCGATGACCCGCTGGGACGACTACTCCAAGGCCCGCGACGACATGCTCGTGCACACCGACACCGAGCACGCACCCTGGTGGATCGTGGAGGCCGAGCAGAAGCGCAACGCGCGGATCAACATGATCCACCACCTGCTGTCGTCGGTGCCGTGGGAGCCGGTGGAGCGCAAGGTGCTGACGCTGCCGGACCGGCCGCCGTCGGGCAACTACGTACGCCCGCCGCGCGAGGTCCAGCGCGACGTCCCGGACCACGCGGCCACCCTGCTGTGAGCGCTGTACTGTTCACCGGCTTCCCGGGGTTCCTCGGGTCGGCCCTGCTCCCCCGGACGCTGCGCCGGGCGCCCGGCGCCCGTGCCGTCGCGCTGGTCCAGGAGCGGTTCGCCGACCAGGCGCGCGCGACCCTGGCCCGGATCGAACGCGACGACCCGGCGGTCGCCGGCCGCACCGATCTCGTCGTCGGTGACATCACCGTGCCCGGTCTCGGCCTGCCCGACGACGAATGGGCCCGGCTGCTCGGCGGGCCGCTGGAGATCTTCCACCTGGCCGCCGTCTACGACCTGTCGGTGCCGGCCGATCTCGCCTGGCGGGTGAACGTCGACGGCACCCGGCACGTGGTGGCGTTCGCGCAGGCGGCGACGGCGCTGCGCCGGTTCCAGTACGTGTCCACCTGCTACGTCTCCGGCCGGTACGACGGCCTGTTCGCCGAGACCGACCTGGAGCTCGGCCAGCCGTTCGCGAACCACTACGACCACACCAAGCACGAGGCCGAACGGGTCGTCGCCCGCGCCCGCGACGCCGGCCTGCCGGTGACCGTGTACCGGCCGTCCATCGTGGTCGGCGACTCGGTCACCGGCGCGACCCAGAAGTTCGACGGGCCGTACTACCTGCTGCAGCTGCTCGCTCGGCAGGGCGCGACGGCGGCCGTGCCGCTGCCCGGCCGGGCCGCGCGCACCGAGTTCAACCTGGTGCCGTCGGACTTCGTGGTGGACGCGATCGCCGCGCTCGCCGGGCACGACGGCGCGCTGAACCGGACCGTCGCGCTCGCCCAGCCGGACCCGCCGACCGTGACCCGGATGTGCGAGGTGTTCGCCGACCGGCTCGGGAAGCGGCTACGCACGGTGCCGATGCCGACCGGGCTCGCCGCGTTCGCGATCGACCGAGTGCCCGGGATGGGCCGGCTGTTCCGGGTGCCGTCGAGCACCCTGGACTACCTGACCCATCCCACCCGCTACGACGTCGCCGCGACCACCGCGCTGCTCGGCGAGGTCGGGGTGCGGTGCCCGGCCTTCGACGACCACGTGGACGCGATGGTCACGTTCTTCCAGCGCAATCCGGGACTGGGCAGCGCCGCGATGGTGTGAGCGACAGCCACCGGATACCGCGCCCGGTCCGTCGTCAGCGCGACCCGGCCGGGACGTCGGCGCCGTAGCGGCGGGCGAGCGCGTGGAACGCGGCCTTCGGCTCCCAGTGCCCGTCGTCGGCGTCCAGCCCGGACTCCCGGGACGGCGGGCGGACGATGCCGAAGCTCGCCATGTCAAGGTCCCGGGTGGGGTCCGGGGACCAGCGACAGTCCCCCTCGATGAACATGCAGAGGAACGCGCCGTCGACGTCCTCGGTCTCGAACACGTCCAGCTGGTACTCGATGTGGTCGGCCTGCACCTGCTCGTCCCGGACGTGGGTGCCCGTGATCCGGCGGTCGTCGAGGTCCCGCCAGTCCATGATGTCGGCGCCCGATCCACCCTTGGCCTGGGCGCCGTCGTAGCTGCAGCAGCCGAACTCGGTGACGAGCACCGGCTTGCCGTGCGACGCGGCGCGGCGCAGGCCCTGCCGGTAGCCGGAGCGGGTCATGACGTCGGTGTAGTGGTTCACCCCGACGACGTCGAACGGGCGCCAGTCGACGGACTCCCAGGTGCCGGCGCCGTAGGTCAGCGGGCCGTCGAAGCGCTCCCCGGCGACGGCGACCATGCGGCGGAGCACCTGGTTGGTCCGCCGGCCCAGGTACGGCGGGAAGATCGCGCTGACGACGGCCAGCCCGACCGTCCGCGCACCCAGGCCGCCCGGCAGGACACCGCGGTGCAGCAGGCTGATCTCGCAGCCGACGTTCAGCCCGACCCGGTCGGGATGCTCCTCCCGGAGCCGCTGGGCGATACCGGCGACCTCGGCGAGGTTGTCGAGCACCCGGGGCACCGGGGCGTCGAACCGGCGGGGTTGCAGCCAGACGTACAGGCCCAGGTCGAGTGCGGCGCGCGCGGCCTCCTCGAGCCGCTGCGGGGACTCCCCGAACAGGCAGACCGCGGTGCAGTGCAGGTCCTCGCGGATCACCCGGAGCTCCTCGCGCACCACGTCCGGACGCCAGCGGGCGCGGGAGTGCTGGCCGGGCAGGTAGCTCGACCCGACGTCGTAGAGGATCCCCTTCTGGTTCAGGCCGGTGCGCGGCCGCGGCGCCGCGTCGCCGGGCTCCGACACCGGCCGGGGGTTCCGGCGGTGCAGCAGCACCGCCACCAGCAGGACGCAGAGCGCGGCGCCGACGCCCAGCGCCAGGTTCCAGGCCGCGGGCGCCCGGGTGAACGCGAACCCGGCGGCGCCGAGGAAGACCGTGCTCACCGTCATCGCCACGCGCAGCCCCAGCACCCCCCACAGGTCTCCGGTGAACTGGCGCAGGTAGCCGAGGAAGACGCCGGTCAGGAAGGCCCCGGTCAGGCCCGCCGCCGACCGGGTGACCAGCCCGGTGCACACGGCGAACAGTGCGGCCTGGGCCGCGATCGTTGACATCGGGGCCAGGTGCCTGCCCAGCACGTGCTGGACGTACCCGCGGAAGACGAGCTCCTCCGGCAGCGCGGCGGCGAGCACGAGCAGCGGGGCGACGGTCAGCGCGGCGACCGCAGCGGAGCCGAGTGCGGCGCGGTCCAGCTCGGCCGACCCGCTCAGCAGCGCCGCCCCCGCGATCAGGGTGATCGCGGCGAACCAGACCAGCGCCGGCGCGGCCACGGCGAACCCTGCCCGCGCGGTCGCCGGCCCCCGGCCGAGGAACCGGGAACCCGCCCACAGCACGATCGCGGCGACGACGACACCGGCGCCGGCGCGTACCGCCAGGCCGGGGACGCCGTCGTCACCACCCGGGAGGTGGCCGGCGAGCACCGCGGCCCCCGCCGCGAGCACGGTGAACGCGGCGAGCACCGCCGCCGTCCCCACCCATGGTCGTTCGCGCATGCGGACCAGCCCTGCCATGACGCCCCCCGATACTCCGTACAGTGTTCGAGTACAGGATAGGCACAGTCCGTGGAACGACGGAAGGATGAGCCCGTGGGGACCGACGGGGACGAGCGCGTCGTGCTGGACCTGCTGTGGAACGGCCTCGGCCGGCCGCAGCGCGGCCCCCGGCACCAGCTCACCGTCGAGCAGCTGGTCGACGCCGCCATGCACGCCGCCGACGAGGAGGGCGTTCGGGCGCTGTCCATGCGCCGGGTCGCCGCCCGCCTCGGCGTCGGCGCGGCGACGCTGTACACCTACGTGCCGCACAGGGCCGCCCTGCTGGCCCTGATGGCGGACACCATGATCGGCCGGATCCCGCTGCCGCACACCCGCCCGGGGAGCTGGCGGGAGCGGACCGAGGCGTGGGCGGCCGAGGAGATGGCCGGGTTCCGGGAGCACCCGTGGCTGGTCGAGATCGACGACAGCCGGTTCGTCGGGCCGCACGCCTTCGCCTGGACGGACTCGGCGATCCGGGTCTTCGACGGCACCGGACTGGACGGCGACGCCGCGCTGACCGTGGTGCAAGCGGTGAGCGGGCACGTCCGGGGGCACGTCCCGCTGGTGATCGCCGAGGACCGCGCGCAGGCGTGGACCGATCCCGACGGGCGGAGCTGGGGCTCGGCGCAGGAGGCGTTCCTGGCCACCCACCGCCCCGAGCCCGGCCGGTTCCCGGGGATCGAGACGCTCCGCGAGCCGCCCACCGCCGTCGACACCTTCGAGGCAGGGCTGGGCTGGCTGCTGGACGGGGTCGAGCTGCGGATCGCACATTCCTTGGAGATCAGGCGAGGCTCGCCTAAGTTCGACATATGATGATCGAGTGCGCGCCACCCGTCTGCACCGCCGCGACCCGCCGGGAGTTCCTCGCGATCCTGGCTGCGACCGGCCTGCTCAGCGGGTGCGCGGGCGACACCACCGGAGCACCCGGCGGCGCCACGTCACGCCGGATCGAACACCCCCTGGGCGTCACCGACGTGCCCGTGGCCCCGGCCAGGGTCGTCGCGATCGACCGCCGGGGCACCCTGCCGCACCTGCTCGCACTCGGCATCGAGCCGGTCGGGGCACTGACCCACGAGAGCATCATCGGCTCGCAGTTCCCGGGCGTCGTCGCCGACCTGGCCCGGGACGTCACCGTGCTGCCCACCGCCGGAAGCTCCGACGAGGTGCGACTGGAGGCGGTGGCGGCGCTCCAGCCGGACCTGCTCCTCGGCTGGACCGACGGGATCGCCGACCAGTACGACGCGCTGTCCCGGATCGCGCCGACCGTGGCCGTCGACATCGACGTCCACGACGCCGAACCGAGCCTTCGCGCGATCGCCGCGGCCGTCGGCCGGGACCAGCGGGCCGACACGATCATCGGCGAGTTCGACGCCCTGCGCGCGCAGCGCATCGCCGCCCTCGGCGAGATCGGCACGGTCTCGGCCGTCCTCGGCGTCGGCGACCAGATCCGGGTCTACCGTCCGCAGGCGTCGTCGGTCACCCGGTGGCTGCAGGATGCCGGCGGCCGGATCGTCCCGGACACGACCGGGCTCGCCGGAGAGCCCTACCGCGACCTGTTCGTCACCGTCGGGCCGGAGCTCCTCGGCGAGGTGAACGGCGACACCCTGATCGTCATGGCCAACTCCGGCGCCGACGGCGAGGCCGCACTGAACGCCCTGAGCGGGAACCCGTTGTGGTCCGGCCTCCCGGCCGTCCGGGCGGGACGGGTCATCCGGCTGAACTCACAAGAGTCCGTCGGCTACTTCGGCTATCAGGGCTATGCGACCGTCCTGGACTCGCTCGCCGGGCAGTGGGCGGCGCTGGCGCCCTGATCGCCCGGGGGGCGAAGGGGGGCGGGTAGGCTCACCGCAGGCCCTCGTAGCTCAGGGGATAGAGCACCGCTCTCCTAAAGCGGGTGTCGCAGGTTCGAATCCTGCCGGGGGCACTACACCGTGACCAGCGGAAACGCTGTTCGCGATCGCGAACGACTTCCCGCCGTGGAACGATCCGTGGAACGAAACCCGCCTACCCGCGCTACCCGCCCGAGCAGCGTGCCCGGGCCGTGAAGATGGTGCTCGACCACCTCGACGAGTACCGGTCGGTCGACGCGGCGTGTCAAGCGATCGGGCCGAAGGTCGGCGTGGGGGTCGAGTCGCTGCGCCAGTGGACGGTGCAGGCGCAAGTCGATGCCCAGCAGGTGCCTGGGCCGAGCACGGTCGAGCGGCAGCGGATCAAGGACCTGGAGCGTGAGGTCCGGGATCTGAGCTTGAGCTTTAACCTGTGCGCCGGTGGTGTCTGGTGTCGGTGCTGGTCGTGCGGCGTGTCGTCGGGACATGGCGCGGCCACCGCTTGAT